>CALWKY010000014.1 GCA_944381395.1 uncultured Lachnospiraceae bacterium | reverse complement strand
TAAGTGATGTTCCTGCTTGTATTGTAACACTTTTAGGCGAAACTCGCCATCAAAGCCTTTTTGTCGGCCAACCAGATTTCTGCTTAGAAGTCCTTTTGCACCATGCAGCTTATACAAGTTTACCCATTTTTCAATAGGCGTACAGGATACACAAAATTTCTCGGATGCCTCTTTGCGTGTATGCCCTTCCAGTACATACTGAACAACTGCTAATTTTAATTCCTCACTGAACAATTCTTTTCCCATAGATTTCTGCACCCCTTTCGTTGACTTTCTTGTCCAACTTTTGGGGTGCAGTTCATATAGGGGAAGGAGTAGAAGATCTTGATAAGCTGGATGAGCTTATTCACCGCACTCCAGAGTACTTTGGCTGGCAGTAGGAATACTGACATGCACACTGTGGTGATTTCTATGCTTTTCTTGGTTATGTAGGTGCTAGAGCACTGCGGGCACTGAGTGTGCCGGAAGAGGTTCTGAACCCTATGTGGAATGGGGAGTAGAAAGAAATGATTCAGGAGTCTGTTAATGGCGGACACTGACAACGCTATTTGTTTCAATGTTTCCGCCATGGAAAACATCTGGTTTGGATAGATTTCGATGAAATAAAAATAAGGGGAAACTTCTATGGATGAAATCAGAAATTTTTTCTTTCACCAGAGAAATATTAAGATATATTCTGGGAAAGTGATACTTTAATCTGGGTGGATTGGCATGAGCATGAGGAATCTATATTGATAAAAATTGATTTTTCCATGTTTTGGCAGACAATGCGGTTTGCAGAAATATATCAAGCACCGGCATATCGAGACTGCTGCCATGGAATGTATCCGGAAAAGTGGGATAGAATGAAACATCTGATCGTTTTTGAATTACCGATTCTCGCTGCATTTTTCCAGTATTGGTTGATTGCGAAACGAAACATCATATATTGCGATATGTTCCTTTCTATTGCTTTGGAGCACGTTTCATATGTGCGTTGATTGCTTTTTTAGCGGAACCTGGGTTTTTTACGGGTGGAAATGTGATTGCTGCAGTGATAGGAGAAATGATTGGTTCTGCTTCCTAATAGGATACGGTTTAGTAAAACTTTTTTGCAGATAAAAGAAGGAATAGATACAGGTGTTGTTGAACTATTTTTATAGATTGGAAAGATCGGATCACAACTGAGAAGCTATAGATCAGGTAAAAAGATATGGAAGGAGCGTGAAAAAATGAAATTAGCGGAAGCATTACAAGAGAGAGCAGACTTGAACAGAAATATAGAGCAATTAAAGGACAGGCTGATACATAATGCATTGGTGCAGGAAGGAGAACAGCCAGTAGAAAACCCTGAAAAATTGAAACAGGAACTGGATGTATCTATTTCACGGCTGTCATACTTAATTGCCCATATCAATGAAACAAACTGTAAAACTTTTGTGGAAGGGAAATCTTTAACGGAACTCATTGCCCAAAAAGATGCGCTTTCTGTGAAAATCTATACGTATAAGGACATTGTTTATGCCGGCAGTCAATCTTCATACCGGGCAAGAAATTCGGAGATTAAAATAAAACCAGCAATTTCCGTAGCTGACTGGCAGTCTGAGATTGATAAGATGTCAAAAGAATTGCGCTACTTAGACAATAAATTACAAGAATCCAATTGGACAACGGAACTAATGGAGTAAATTTAGATTGGGTAGCAGAAATAGGGTGAATGTTACGCGGTGACTGCGAAAGTCACATCTGTTTGGTTCACCGAAGAGCAGGTGGGAGGTTCGAATCCTCAAGGATTGTTATGCTCCAATGGTGTACAAATGTATGGTTATGTTTATGGTTATTACCGGACATTGACTATTTCTGTGAGGGCGGGCAAGGGGCATTGGTTAATTTATGTAGGAATAGGATAAAGGTGGTATATGATGGGAGAAGTATTTCAGCAAGATTTAAACCAAAAAGAAACCCGTCCAGGCGGTCCTTTTATTATCCAATTGTTATTCAAAGAACAGGTGGACATGCCGGCGAAAGAATGTATGTTGGAAGCTATGGAGCGTCATATTGGGGCGGCAGATTGTTTTAGCTATGACGAAAAAATGACTGGGTTTGCCGCAAAGGAACATATCGCAGAATTTCAGGATGGAAAAATTCCGGCGCAGTTTTTTGTTACGAGATGCTCAGATTTTACAGGAAAGGGATTTAATGATTTTCTGATAAGTCAAATGTGGGATTGCCAAAATGATAGAGATCGTATTTTCCAAGAATGCAAATATCAAATTTTGGCAACGGATATGATGACCGACGCACTTCCCATACAAGAGCGTGCTAATTTGGATATGGATTTTGTGGAAGCGCTTGCTGAATTGTTCCCAAGCTGCGAAGCGTTTTATTTCCAGAATGCCGGTAAGCTATTTTTGGCAGAAGATGTGCGAAATCATAGAATCACTGGCTGTGACCGTTTTATTTACTTTGGTGTGAATGTTCGCTTTTTCAATATTCAAGGGACGGAAGATATGGTGATTGATACTGTAGGTATGAGCACATTGTTTTTGCCCGATTTACAATATCACTTTCATGATTTTGATCCCAACTGGATCGTAAACCATGCTTATAATCTTGCATCGTATATTCTGGATCATAACAATCCAATCCAAGATGGGGAAACGGTGGACGGCATCCAAAATGGCAGAATGAGCAGAGATCTGCGGTGGAAATGCCAATATGAGCAGGCAATAATTCAACCTCCTAGAGAGGTGATTGATATCCATATGGGAAAAAATGCATCTGGAAATAGATAATATCCAATATCATAAAAATATTTTTAATCGTAAGCGGCGTATTAGGTGCCAAACGCTGTGTGGAAGTACTGGCGACGCTTGATTAAATTAATGAAACACAAAAAAACACGATATGTCTAAAAGATATATCGTGTTTTTTGATTCTGAGAGATATTATGTTTCGTTTTCCAGTTTTACGAATGCTTCTAAGGCTGTAATGATTTCATGTTTTTCACCTAAAGCACTCAAAGATTCACCGTCTACATAGTCTCCAATACTTTCAGAAGTATCTCCTTCAAAAGCAACAACGTTATTTAGAATGGATGCAGTCTTTACGCCACGCAGATGACCTATGGTAAAGAGAGCAGCCGTTTCCATATCACTGCCTAAAACGCCCTGTGCATGCCAGAAACGGTAGATGTCATCTTCTTTTCTGGTATAGAAACTATCATGACTTCTTGCAATTCCAGTATGGAAAGAAAATCCTTGTTCTTTTGCTGCGCTGATGCAGTGGTACATCAGTGTTGCATCGGGAACAGCAGGGAAAACAGGTGTGATATAAGCTTTGGATGCGCCATCATCGCGGACAGCGCCATTTACGATAATCAAATCACCCATTTTTACTTCCGGCTGCAAAGCACCACAGCTGCCAATACGAATCATGGCTTCTACACCGATATTGTGTAATTCTTCTACTGCAATGCCGCAGGATGCACCACCAATGCCAGTGGAGATGGCAACGACAGGAACGCCTTTATATTTACCGCGAAGGGAACGATATTCGCGATTATAAGCCAATTCTTCCACGTCAGTTAAAAAAGGCGCAATCCGGTCTAATCTGGCGGGATCACCAGGCAGAATCGCATAACGTACACCAAGATCTTCTCCTAAACGGATATGAGGCTGTAATTTTACCATATTCATTTCTCCTTTCTTAAAAGCAATCATACTTACAAATAGAGTAGTACATTTTTTGAAAAATTGCAATCTTTCCGAATATGGTTTGAAGAAATATGTGGGGTGTGCTATACTGATAGAAAATAATTTACATTTTATGGAGGAGTTATGTTTTACGCTGTTATTTTGATTATTGCCGGCATACTGCAAGGTTTTATGGTTTCGTTTAATGGACAATTAGGCAATTACTATAGCCTATTTGGCATTTGTTTTTTTGTACATGTGATTCCGGTGGTTATTTTGTTGATTCATATGAAATTGATCAAAAAAGAAAAAATCTTTTTATATAACGGCGTACCGAAATATATTTTTACAGTAGGATTTATGGGGGTTGCAATGATTGCATCCAGCAGCTATTGTACTTTAAAAATAGGTGCAACAGCTTTGAGCAGTTTATCCACTGTGGGACAGATGATCAGTTCCGCTATGGTGGATCATTATGGATGGTTTGGCGCAAAACAGCGGAAATTTCAGCTGAAGGAGATCCCTTGTTATTTGTTAGTATTGATTGGCGCTTTGCTGGTAGTAAATGGTTGATATTTGAGGTGTAAAAAATGTTTGTTTATTTTGTTTCTATTGCCAATGGACTTTTGAATACTGTCAATAAAATGGTAAATGTGCGAGCTGGACAATGTTTGGGAAAAGCCAGAGGATCTTTGGTGAACTACGCAGAAGCTTCCATTATTTCTCTTTGCTTGATTTTTGTACTGGGAAATGGAGGAGAACTTTCCTGGGAGCATATCAGCCAAGTGCCGCTGGTATTTTATTTGGGCAGTTTCTGCGGTTTAGCAGCAATGGTGTTGATTATGTTGGGCACAACGCAGACCGGCGCCATGCTTTCCACCATATTGATGCTGGCTGGACAGCTGGGTACAGCTACTGCGTTGGACTATGTGTTTTTCGGTACTTGTTCTTGGCAAAAAATACTGGGTATCTTTTTGGTTATAGCCGGCATTGCATGGAGAGAAAAAATCCAGCATGAATCGGTTTAAACCATAGCATAAAAAGAAAGCGAGGCGGAATTTCTCATGCGTATTTTGAATGTTGGTTCTTTAAACATTGATTATGTGTATGACGTGGATCATTTTGTGCAGCCGGGGGAAACGATGGCATCGAAAGGAATGTTTATCAACTGCGGCGGCAAGGGATTGAATCAGTCCATCGCCATGGCAAAAGCAGGAAATCATGTTTGTCATATGGCAAAACTGGGCAGAGATGGTCTGATGCTGAAAGAAAAGCTGGAAGAAAACGGCGTTGACACTGCTATGATTGAATTAGTAGATACGCCCAGCGGTCATGCCATTATTCAAGTGGATCAGAATGGTCAGAATTGTATTTTGCTTTATGGCGGTACCAATCGGGCATTAACCAAAGAGGGTATTGTAGCTGCATTGGATGCATTTGGTACAGAAGGATTGGTGTTACTGCAAAATGAGACCAATCTGGTTGGTTTTGTCATTGAGGAAGCCGCAAAACGCGGGTTACAAGTGGCATTGAATGCGGCACCTATGGAGCCCGGCGTTTTGGATTATCCTTTGGATCAGTTGACCTGGCTGATGGTGAATGAAGTAGAAGGCAGACAAATTGCCGGCTGTGAAAAGGACGAAGACATTCTTCCGATTTTAAGTGAGAAATATCCTCATTGTAATATTCTTTTGACCTTGGGCAGCCGCGGCGCATGTTGCAAGAGAGGAAATACTATTTACCAAATTGGATGCCATAAAACAAAAGTAGTGGATACCACTGCTGCGGGAGACACTTTCTGTGGATACTTCCTGTATGGTATGCTCAATGGCATCTCTATACCGGATACACTGCGTATGGCAACCACAGCCAGTGCTTTGTGTATTGGCAAACAAGGGGCATCCGACTCTGTACCGACAAAAACAGAAGTAGAAGAAGCTTTCGTAAAGGGTATTTTTCCTGTTTTACCAGTAACAGAAAGCACTATAGATGGAAAGTGAGGCTATTATGAAAAAAGTCCTTTATATTGATTGCTGCATTCGCAGAGAGAATTCTCGTACAAAAAAATTGGCGGATCGGTTTTTACATAATTTGGAACAAAAGGGAGATTATGAAATTACCCATCTTTGCTTAATGGATGAAAACTTGGGTTGCCTTACAGAAGGATTCTTTCAGCAGCGGCAGGAATTATTGGAAAAAAATGAACTGGATCATCCCAGATTTCGTTATGCCTGGCAATTCCAGCAGGCAGATCGGATTGTCATTGCGGCGCCTTTTTGGGACTTGGCATTTCCCGCATTGTTGAAAGTTTATTTGGAAAATGTCAGCGTGGATGGCATTACTTTTGGCTGTGCGGAAAGTGGATTATATGGTACTTGCAAGAGTGAAAAAATGGTATTTTTAACCACCAGAGGCGGAAACTATAAAAATTCTCCTTTGGAGATGGGGTCTCGCTATTTGGAAGCATTATGCGAATTTTTCGGTATTGATGAGTATATTGAAATTGCCGCAGATGGTTTGGATGAGGGAAAAGAGTGTCCGGAAGAAATTTTACAGCGTTCTATGGATGCAATTGATGTGGTAACTGAGAATTTCTAATATTATTTTATAGAGAAAGAAGGATTGATAAACATGAAAACGACAATGAAAGCACTGGTTTATAAAGAAAAAGGTGTGGTTGCTTTGGAAGAAAGACCGATGCCCTCTGTGCAGCTGCCTACGGATGCACTAGTACGTGTGACACTGGCATCTATTTGCTCCAGCGATTTACATATCAAACATGGTTCTGTTCCCAGAGCAAAAGAAGGCACTGTTTTAGGCCATGAGTTTGTAGGTGAGATCGTAGAAGTAGGCAGCGAAGTCAAGAAGTTCAAAGCAGGCGATCGCGTTTCCGTTAATGTAGAGACTTTCTGTGGCGAATGCTATTTCTGTAAACGTGGCTATGTAAATAACTGTGAGCATGGTGGATGGGAATTGGGCTGTCGAATTGATGGCGGACAGGCTGAATATGTGCGTGTACCTATGGCAGATCAGGCATTTACCAAAATCCCTGATGATGTAACAGATGAAGCCGCATTGTTTAACGGTGACATTCTGGCAACTGGCTATTGGGCAGCACAGGTTGCAGATCTGAAGCCTGCTGATAAGGTAGTAGTCATTGGTGCGGGTCCCACAGGGCTGTGTACATTGATGAGCATTAAGCTGTATAGTCCTGGTCAGGTTATTGTAGTGGATGTGGATGATGAAAGATTGGCACTGGCAAAAGAACAGGGTTTGTGTGACGTTACGATTAACTCCAGAACACAGAATGTGGAAGAAGAAATCCTGAAGCTGACCAATGGCAGAGGCGCTGACCGTGTCTTTGAAGTAGCAGGGGCAAAGGGTACTTTTGAAACTGCATGGAAAGTAGCTCGTCCCAACGCGCTGGTTATTATTGTAGCACTGTATGAAGAACCTCAGGTATTGCCTTTGAACTTGATGTATGGCAAAAACCTGACCTTCATTACCGGCGGCGTAGATGCTAATTCTTGCGAAGAAATTATGGAAATGGTACGTTCTGGCAAGATCGACACCTCTTGCCTCATTACCCATAAAGCACCGCTCAATGATATTATGATGGGCTATCGTATGTTTGAAAACAGAGAAGACGGTGTGATTAAGTGGGTAGTTACCCCTTATGAAGAAGGCAGAGAAGAAAGAAAGTAATCACAAAGAAACTTGAAAAGAAGGGTTTCTTTTCAGAAAATATTGCTTTTTCCATTGATTTTTCAGTGGAAACCGCAATACCTGTCTTTCTAAAAAATCCATACAAAAAAGAAATAGCCGGAATCCTTGCTGTATAAAGGATTCCGGCTATCTTTGTTTTCTTACGAAGCCCTAAGACTGTTTTCACATCATATATTTTCGGTCTAATGAGCGATACTGTAAGGCAGATGCCAAATGTCTGCTTGTGATCTGATTGCTGTGATTTAGATCCGCAATCGTTCTGGCAACTTTTAGTACCCGATGATATGCTCTAGCGCTAAATCCCATGCGAAGGAATGCGCTTTGCAGTAAATTATTTTCCGCTTCTCCCAAAGGGCAGTATTTTTCAATCATAGCGGGAGTAAGCTGCGCATTGAACAAAATCCCCTCGTTTTCGTAGCGTTTTACTTGGATTTGATGGGCTTCTACCACACGGGCACGTATATCAGCAGAAGATTCTGCTTTTGTTTGACCTCCCAGTTCTTCAAAACGAACCGCAGGCATTTCTGCCATTAAGTCAATGCGGTCTAATAAAGGACCGCTGATTTTGCTGTGATATTTTGCGATTTCATTTTGCGTACAGTGGCATTTTTCACTATTGCCAAGATATCCGCAAGGGCAGGGATTCATAGCTGCAACCAGCATAAAATCAGCGGGAAAAGTTAATGTCCCATTGACACGGGAAATGGTAACTTTTCCGTCCTCCAGTGGCTGGCGCATCACTTCCAAAGCAGTTCTTTGAAATTCCGGTAGCTCATCCAGAAATAGAACGCCATGGTGGGAAAGAGAAATCTCTCCCGGCTTTGGAATCCGCCCGCCGCCGGTTAAAGCAGAAGGGGAAATGGTGTGATGGGGAGAGCGGAAAGGTCGCTGGGTAATCAGCGCTTCTTTCTGATCTAAGAGCCCTGCAATGCTGTAGATTTTTGTCAATTCGATACATTCCTCAAATGTCATATCGGGTAAAATAGAGGGCAGGCGTTTTGCCAGCATTGTCTTACCACTTCCTGGAGGTCCCACCAAAAGTAAGTTATGAGCTCCGGATGCTGCGATTTCCGCAGCAAATTTCGCTGCCTCCTGTCCTTTCATATGGGAAAAATCCAGTAATTGGTTTTGTTCGCGCTCCTTTTTCCAGAGTGCCTGCAGATCTACTTGATAAGGTGAAATGGAGTAGCTGCCTTTTTCTACGCCTTTTAGAAAGTCGGACAGCTGGCGTAAATCCCTAACTGGATAAATCTCCATGTCTTCTACCAATGCGCCCTCTGCAGCATTTTCTATGGGCAAAATACATTTTTGCAGTCCGGCTTCTTTTGCCATGCATACCATGGATAGAACGCCATGAATGGGGCGAATGGATCCATCCAAGGACAACTCTCCTGCCATAAAGAAGGATTGTGCCGCACGTTGCGGAATATCTCCTGTAGTACATAATATACCTGCTGCAATAGGCAAATCAAAAGAAGGTCCTTCTTTGCGCAGATTCGCAGGAGCCAAATTGATGGTAATTCGTTTGGCAGGAAAAGAAAAACCACAGTTTTTAATAGCAGAACGTACTCGTTCACGGCTTTCTTTTACAGCGGAATCAGGCAGACCGACAATATCAAATGCGGGTAACCCGCTGCTGATATCCGCTTCCACTTGTACAGCGAGACTATCTATGCCATAAAGGACAGCGCTGTTAATTTTGGAAATCATAGGATTCAACCTTTCTGTATTAAATCGCATATTTTGCGGCAATGCTTTGTCATATTTTTACTGGATTTATCATACCAATTTTTTGAAATTTGCGCAATGACATTTCTATCTGCAAAATATCTTTTTGCTTCCTAAAATCCAGAAAAAACGGACATAAAATGAAGGCAATCAAAAATTTTGGTTGCATTTCCAAAGAAAACATTATATAGTAGGAATCGTATCCAAGTAAGAAAGGAGTGTGCCAATGGAAGAGTATTATATGATGTGGCTGTCCCGGCTGGAAGGTATTGGTCCCAGACGGGTAAAAGCATTACTGGAGATCTTCGGCTCTGCAGAAGAGATATGGCATACTTCTTTAGATACCTTATGTAAGGTGCCGCATTTACCGGAAAATGTTGCCCATGCCGTTGCATATCACAGAGATAAAGAACAGCTGGATGCATGGATTACAGAGTTAGAGGAAAAGAATATACAGTTCTATTCTATATGTCATCCGTTATATCCATCTTTACTGAAAGAAATCTATGATCCGCCGGCAGGGATTTACATTAAAGGAACATTACCTGACGATAATATTGATAAAATCAGTGTAGTAGGTGCAAGAAGGTGTTCTTCTTATGGTTCCAATGTAGCATATCAGATTACAAAAGATTTGGGTAAAACGAATGTAGTTGTGGTCAGCGGTATGGCAAGAGGTATTGATACCATGGCGCATAAAGGCATCTTGGATGGCGGAGGTCAGACTATTGCTGTATTAGGCAGTGGTGTAGATGTTTGTTATCCTCAAGAAAATGCGGAATTGATGGAACGCATTGCTGCCAACGGATGTATTTTAAGTGAGTATCCGCCTGGCACACCTGCGGTATCTAGAAATTTTCCTTTTCGAAACCGCATTATTGCTGGTTTATCCAAAATGGTTGTGGTGATAGAAGCAGGAAAACGAAGCGGAACCCTTATTACTGCTGATCTTGCATTGGAAGATGGCAGAGAAGTATTCGTAGTTCCAGGCAATGTAACCAGTGCCTTAAGTGAAGGGACCAATAACTTAATCAAACAGGGATGTCCCATTATTACAGATGTTGCGGATATCTTAGTGGCATTAGGTATCTCTTATCAGGAAGAAGAAAAAGAAAAATTTTCTCAAAAAGTTGCGGCTTCTTTATCGGAAGAAGAGAAAGCTGTTTATGAAAAAATCGGCGATGTTCCGATTACGGCGGAAGAATTGGTAAATCAATCCGGTTCTTCCATCCAGGAAATACAATATATTCTTTCTCTGTTGGAGATTGCCGGACATATTCGGAAATTACCACAGTCTGGTTATATCAGAGAAATGATGAAATAAGCACGAGGTGAACTATGGCAACGAAAGCCGTTACAAAAAAAGCATTAGAATCAGAAATCATCACAGATTCTACCAAAAAGACTGAAAAAAAAGCAACTGGCAAAAGCACCGCAAAAAAAACAGCAACAAAAAAAACTGCTGCTGCGGCGAAAAAAACAACGGCATCTAAAGCATCTGCTGCGAAGAAATCCGTTTCTGCAAAAAAGACGAACGGAGAAAAGAAAACAACCAAAGCCGGGAAAAAACATCTTGTGATTGTAGAGTCTCCAGCAAAGGCAAATACCATTAAAAAGTTTTTAGGTGATCGTTATCAGATTGAGGCATCTATGGGACATATCCGAGATTTGCCGAAAAGCCAGATGGGTGTGGATTTAGAGCACGATTTCGAGCCCAAATATATTACCATTCGTGGAAAAGGTCAGCTGGTTAATAAATTAAAGAAAGAAGCAAAGGCTGCGGACATGATTTATCTGGCAACTGACCCTGACCGTGAAGGTGAGGCAATCAGCTGGCATTTAATGCATGTATTGGGCGCAGATGATAAACCGGTAAATCGGATTACGTTTAATGAGATTACCCAGTCCGCAGTAAAACGTTCTATCCACGAGGCAAGACAAATCGATATGTGTCTGGTAGACGCACAGCAGGCACGCCGTGTGTTAGACCGTATTGTAGGGTATACCATCAGCGACCTATTATGGAATAAAGTCAAGAGCCATCTTTCTGCGGGTCGTGTACAGTCTGTTGCGGTACGCATCATCTGCGACCGAGAGGAAGAAATCCGTTCTTTTGTACCGGAAGAATATTGGACTATCACAGCGAAATTGAAGCACCAGAATCAACTTCCTTTTGAAGCCAAATTCTATGGAAAAGGCGAAGAAAAAATGGAGCTGCCCAATGAGGAAGCGGTACAGGCAGTGCTGAATGGACTGGAAAACCAGAATTTTATTGTGGAAGATGTAAAGGTTGGCACCCGTAAGAAAAATCCGGTAGCGCCTTTTACAACCAGTACCTTGCAGCAGGAAGCCAGTAAATATTTGAATATGGCTGCTTCTAAAACAATGATGATCGCACAGCAGTTATACGAAGGTATCCAGATAGAGGGCGAAGGTACCGTTGGTCTGGTGTCCTATATCCGTACAGACTCTGTTCGTATTTCCGATGAGGCATATCATTCCGTTAAGGATTATATCGTAGATACCTATGGTCAGGATTATTTAAATCCTGAACGACCTGTTTATAAATCCAAAGGTAAAACACAGGATGCGCATGAGGCAATCCGTCCCACCAATGTATTGCGTACACCAGAAAGTATTCGTGATTCTTTGAGTAAGGATCATTATCGGCTTTATAAATTGATTTGGGAACGTTTTGTAGCTAGCCAGATGAGCCCTGCGCTGTATCATACCCAATCTGCAAAGATCAAAGCGGGAGAATATACCTTCCGGGCTTCTGGTTCTGTACTGGTGTTCAAGGGCTTTTTAGAGGTATACAACAAGGGCGAAGATGAAGAAAATAAAGCGATTCCTGTATTGCAGCCGAAGGATGAGCTGAATGTATTGCAGATGATGCCGGAACAGCATTTTACACAGCCGCCTGCACGCTTTACAGATGCCTCTTTGATCCGCACGCTGGAAGAGATTGGTGTTGGTCGTCCTAGTACCTATGCACCTACGCTGAGTACAATTTTAGCTAGAAATTATGTGACCAGAGAGGCAAAATTCCTGTATCCTACAGAATTAGGAGAAATGGTCAATGAAATCATGAAAGAATATTTTGCGAATATTGTGGATGTAGATTTCACTGCCCATATGGAAGAACAGCTGGATGAAGTAGAAGAAGGAAAAGTGCCTTGGAAAGATGTAATCCGTGATTTCTATCCTGATTTTGCAAAATCAGTGGAAAATGCAGAAAGCAAATTAAAGAAGCTGGAATTAAAGGATGAAGAAACGGATATTATCTGTGAAAAATGCGGCAGAAAAATGGTGATCAAATACGGCAGATATGGAAAATTCTTGGCATGTCCTGGATTTCCGGAATGCCAGAATGCAAAACCTCTTTATGAGGAAGCTGGCGTTTCCTGCCCGGAATGCGGCGGGAAGGTACTCATCAAAAAAACAAAAAAAGGTCGTATTTATTATGGCTGTGAAAATAACCCCACTTGCGGCTTTATGTCTTGGAATAAGCCCACAGGTGAGAAATGCCCTGTTTGTGGCAGTCCTTTAGAAGAACGGGGTAGAAAAAATGTCCAGATTGTTTGTTCCAATCCTAAATGCGGTTTTAAAAAAGAGAAAGTTGAAACGGGAATACCGGATCAAAAATAATTTTTTGCGATTCAAGGACGGAAGTAATCATTACTTTCGTCCTTTTTATAGAAAATAGAGATAGTGTGTACAAAAAACTTTGTTATTGATCAAAAAAGACGTGCCAAAAGTAATCGCTTCTTAAGAAAACATGATTGTTCTTTCTTTTGATTTCTTAAAGAAACTGTGGCGGCTGTTTTCATAAGAAACCAATATAAAGAAAAACAGCTGAAGTCCTTATTATAATAAGGATTTCAGCTGTTTTTCTTTTCTTACGGAGAAATTGCTGATAGGTGAACCTTTATTCCAATCGTTTATAGAAAGAATAGGGTAAATCCTAATAGAATTATCAAAAAGAGCATATTCAAGATAGTAAATTTTTTCATGTACGATTGATCTTTTGCACCTTCAGATTTTTGGAATAATTTCCAGGAAATTAGGCTGGCTAAAGATGCGACAGGTGTACCAAGACCGCCGATATTACAGCCAATGAGAAGACCTGTACCACTGTTGGTAAAGGAAGATAATAAAACAGCGGCAGGCACGTTGCTGATTATTTGACTAAGCAGTGTGCCGCACAAAATGGGGTAGTGTGTGACCCAATGAGAAAATAATTCCTGCACACTTTCCATTCTGGATACATTTCCAGAGAAAAGAAAGAAGCATACAAAAGTGATTAAAAGCCGATAGTCTACCTGGCGAAATAAGCTTTTCTTTTTCCAATAAATTGCTATGACTACAATAAAAAGCATCAGCGGATAAGGAACAATTCGAATCACACATAATATACATAAGAGGAATAAAACGAAAAATAGAACCAGTTTTTCGGGTTCTTCCATGTGATCTTCTTGGACAAAATGTACTTGTATTTTATCCTTTGGCAGTGTTTTAGTGCAAATGAGCAGAAGAATAAGACTGAAAAGACTGTAAGGAAAAATTATTTTTATGAATTCCCATAAAGAAAATCCATACTTGGAAAATAAATAAATATTTTGTGGATTGCCAAAAGGAGTTGTCATACTGCCCAGGTTTGCAGCTATCGTTTGCCATACCACGATAATAGCAGTATATTTCTTCTGCCCAGCCATATCTAAAACAGCAATTGCAAAAGGTACGAATGTAAGCAAAGCCACATCATTGGTAATCATCATAGAACTAAAAAATGGAAGCCCAACTAAAACGGCTGCTAAGAAAGGAAAAGAGGCACTTTTTTTCAGCAGATTTTGACCAATGACTGAAAAAATATGGCAAGAGTTCAACCCTGCAACCAATACCATAAAACAAAAAAGCAGGCTTAATACTCTAAAATCTACATATCCTAAATAGGCGCGATCAACAGGAACAATTAAAATCGTAATGAATGCACATAGTGCGGAAATGGATAATACAATATCTTCTTTTATAAAAAGCAATATTTTTTCCATAGCAACCCCTTTTTTCATTATTTATGTATACAAAATCATTGGAACTTTAGCACATTCTATTTCTTCTGTCAAGCAAGGAAATAAAAAGTATTTTGTCAGAAAGCAAAAAAAGAACCGAAGCAAACGCTTCAGTTCTTTTGCCGAGTCGAGGTGACAAGATTCGAACTTGCGGCCTCTACATCCCTAATGTAGCGCTCTAACCAAACTGAGCCACACCTCGGCGACTTGTTTATAATACAACATTTTATTTTCTATGTCAAGCAAATTTTTCTATATTTTTTTAAATTTTTTAAAAAGCCTTTTTGTCTTTACGGTTTTGGGAAAACTATGTATAATAAATACAGATAATATACAGGAAAGGAGGGAGATACATGGCAACACCAGAAGAAACAGCCAAGTGGCTTTCTTTAGCGCAAAAGGGTGATGAGAAGGCTTTTGAGGCTTTAGTGCTTTCTTATGAGAAAGTTGTTTATCATGTAGCGTTACGCATGATGGGAAATGCAGAAGATGCCATGGATCTCTCTCAGGAAGCTTGGATTAAAATTTATCATGCCATAGGTCAGTTTGATGGGAAATGCGCTTTTTCCACATGGATTTACCGTATTACAACGAATGTGTGTATTGATGCGCTGCGGAAAAAGAAAAATAAAGACACCATTTCTATGGAAGAAGCTGCAGATTCGGAAGACGGATTCGGCTTGCAAATTGCAGATACTTCTGCGACGCCGGAAGAACGATATTTGAAACGAGAAAGGTGTCAGGAATTACTCTCTGCAATGGAGCGGATTCCACCAGAACATAAAGCAATTTTACTTTTACGGGACGTAAAAGATTTGTCTTATGAAGAAATTGGTACGATTTTAGATTTGAATCCAGGAACGGTTAAATCAAGGCTTTATCGAGCTAGAGAAAATCTGCGAAAAGAAATTTTGAAATTAAGGGAACAAATTTAAAAATTATTTCGTATAATCAACACCAGTAGTGAAAAGATTGATATTAGAAATAAATGGGAAAGGAGGGGAGAAGCTTGAAAGAATGTAGTAAATGGGAAGAATTAATCTTTCGCAGTATGGATGAAAATTTATCTGAGGAAGAAATGAAGAGTTTATTGGCGCATATCTCCTCCTGCCCTGCGTGTAAAAAGCTGTATGAAGATTTACATTGCCAACAGGATATTTTACGGGGACTTCGTCAAGAAGATGTGGTTTTACCCGATGGTTACCACGAAAAACTGATGGAGCGAATTCGTGCAGAACGAAATGTAGTGCCTCTTACTGCTAAGAAAAAGGAAAAAAAGAATCATAAATCTTATTGGAAGAGCAGCGCAATTGTAGCTGCAGTATTTGTTTTTGCCATTGGTACACATATGACGGTTCAAATTAAGCAGCAGCAGGAGTTGAAGGAAAGCTTTACTGTGACAGCTTATTCTATGGATTCTTTAGAGGACGAAAATTCTAAACACTTGGAACAACCTCTTGTAACGGAAGAACTTAACTCTGATATGATTCCAGAAACAGTACCTTTTTCCACTGCAGAAACAGAGCAGCCTGTTTCTCAACCCAATACCACACAGATGGAAGAACAGCTGCAACCGAAGACAGCTAAGAATTCAGAACCGGCTATTGTTTCTAATTCTGCGTCTGCTGCAGATGAAGCAGAAGACACTTCTCCTGAAAATGCTGCAGACAGTACACCTGCCCCTGCAATGTCTTTTAGTGTTGAATCTATCCATCAGCAGCCTATTGCTTCTGATATCAAACAGATGAATCTCCTTACAGAATTATCACAGGAAGAAACAATTTTGGCATTACAGGAAGCAGTAGAAAAACATAATGGTACTATGGAACAAGAAAAAGAAAACCAGGTGCTTTGTAACGTAACATCAGAAAATATGAATTCTTTTTTGGAAGATGTTTCAGCGATTGGAACGTTAGAAGAGGTCCCTAAAGCTGATGGTAAAAAAGAAAGCCCTTTACAGCAGACAGAAGAGACAAATACTGCGCAGAATGACACTGGTTATGAAAGTATTAGGTTCTTTTTGCAATTTCAATGAAAAGCTTTGCAGCATTATACTGCAAAGCTTTTCGTTTACTCATTTTTTTCCTGATATTCTTTTACCAAATCTGCTAACGTATATCGATCCACTACTTGATCAATTGCTTGCTTAATATCAGACCAAATAGCAAGGCAAGCACATTGAGAAAACATGGGACACGCCTGATTTTCAATACATTCTACCGGGGAAAGAGAACCTTCTAAAACACGCAAAATCTCTCCTGCTGTAATATCTTCTGGAGCTTTTGCCAATGTATAGCCGCCTTGAGCTCCTCTGAAAGACCGTACCAATCCAGCTTTATTGAGAGGAGAAATAATCTGCTCCAGGTATTTTTCGGAAATATGCTGCTCTTTTGAGATAGATTTTATGGTCTGAATTTCGTCATTTGCATGAAGGGCTAAAGAAAGCATTAAACGCATTCCATAACGACCTCTGGTTGAAATTTTCATGATTCTTCCCCTTCCTGCCATCCTTTGCAAATATCTACCCAAGCAACACAGTTGCCATAGTGGAATAATTCGTCGCAGGTAAGTTCTACACAGGAGTTACTGCTGCCAGCAGCAGGCAGTATGGTGTCAAATCGTTTCATAGAAATATCAGCGTAAGCCTTTGTGCTTTCGGGTAATGCAAAAGGACATACACCGCCGATGGCATGTCCGGTTGCAGCCAGCGTTTCTTCGGGAGAAAGCATTTTCGCTTTTAAGCCGAAGGTATCTTTGAACTTCCGATTATCAATTTTGCCATCACCGGCAATGGAAATTACAATGGGACCTTCGGGACCTTTCAGACATAAAGTCTTGCTGATGCGCGCAGGAATTACACCCGCTGCTTTTGCAGCCAGCTCCACAGTTGCACTGGAAGTTTCAAATTCAATTACTTCTTTTGGACAATTTCTTTCTTTTAAATATTGTTTTACTTTTTCAACTGACATATTTGATGCTCCTTTTATATATGCAGAAAAATAGTCTACATATCTATTTTGACAAATTACTTAAAATCATATCAAATAACAAGGAAAAAAACAAGGCGCTTTTCTTGTAAAATAAGATAAAAAATGGTTTATTATAGATATTTTTCATATTTAAGAAAAAAGTAAAAAACAGATTATAAAATTTTAATAAACATATGGTATAGTTAAATTATCTACAAATATTTCATTTGGAAAGGAGCGTGAGGCTTTGGAAGACATTATCAAACTGAAACATGTGACCAAGATCTACAAAATGGGCGCCGAGGAAATTTGCGCAGTCAATGATGTGAGTCTTCGGATCCACAGGGAAGAAGTCTGTTGTTTGTTGGGAAAGTCTGGCTCTGGTAAATCTACATTGCTGAATCTAATTGCTGGATTAGAGAAACCAACAGCAGGACAAATTATTTTCCATAAAAAACATATGGAACGTATGACGGAAGATCAGTTGGCGAATTTCAGGCAAAAGTATGTGGGATTTGTTTTTCAGTCCTATAATCTTTTGCCAACTCTAACAGCATTAGAAAATGTTACATTGCCGTTAATTTTTCGACAAGTACCGCTGAAAGAACGCCAAGAACGGGCAATGGAAATGCTGGAAGCTGTCGGATTGGCAGACCGAGCGAACCATTTACCGCGTGAGATGAGTGGCGGTCAGCAGCAACGTGTCAGTATTGCCAGGGCTTTTATCAATACACCGGAAGTTGTGTTTGCAGATGAACCTACTGGTAATCTGGATACAAAAACTACTTATGAAATGATGGATTTAATTACTGGTTTGGCAAAGAAAAATGCACAGACATTAGTAATTGTTACCCATGACTTGGAACTGTCCGAATATGCAGACCGCATTGTAGTTTTGCATGATGGCAAGATAGACCATGTGGAAGAAAAAAAGGCAACAACAGAAAGTAATACAGTGCAGTAAATTTCCGAGGAAGGAAGGGAAAAGGATGAAAAAGGGATTCAAAAAGTTTTTTAGCGCAATATTGGCGGTATGCATGTTGCTGTCCATACAGCCAGCAACTGTTTTTGCAGAAACGCCGCATATTTCTTTAAATAACGGACCGGTATATACAGTAGAAGCCGGCAAAGAAAACAAAGTAGAAATGAAGATTAAGAATAACGGAATAGGGGCTGCTTATTCTATATCTTATAATGTGGAATTTCAAAATGGAGATGTACCTTTTACGATAAACTTCCAAAAAGGTTCTTCCTCTAGTTTGGCAGGAAATAATATTCGAACGATGTATATTTACGTAACTGTTGACGCATCGGCAAAAGCTGGCAGCTATCCAGTTACTGTACGCTGCAATTATCAAGATGAAGATGGAAATCCTATGGAAAATTCTTTTACCATCTATATCCGGGTAAAGAACGGGGAGGGCGGTCTTAGCTATATCTATGAAAATTTAAAAGTAGAAGGCGACCAAATTACCCCTGGCGGAAGTGCCGGGTTTGGTGGTACCATCAAAAATAACGGTACTGGCAATATGGTAAATGTAGAGCTGACTTTGGGCGGATTAACACCGGATGGCATCAGCTTATCCAGCGGATTTAACAATATTAAACTGCAAGATATTAACACAGGCGAAAGCAAAGAATTTCATTATCAGTTAGTTGCCGGCGGCGATATGGAAGCGGGCAACTATCCCATTGAATTAAAATTAACCTATGAAGATGAAATGGGTAAGGCATTTGAAGAAACAGAAAGTTACTATGTCAATGTAGGCGGTGTAACTGGCAAAAAAGGTCAAATGGAAATCAGAAATCTGAAAGAACCTGGTGGTACATATGGTGTAAATAGTAATTTTACCATTTCTTTTGACCTTTACAATATGACGAATGTGGAAACAAAGGATATTGTAGTAACTGCGGAAGCGCAGGATGCAACTGCAGTTGTGCCGAAAAGTGCCAGTGTTAAGTCTGTAGGCAGCCTGAAACCCAATGAACATAAGAATTTGAGTTTTACATTTGCAGCAACAGAAAGCAGTAAGTCTCAAAACTATGCAATTTGCTTTACTGTAGAATATACAACTGGCGGCAGCAAAGTAACTACATTTAAACAGTACGCAGGTGTCAATGTATATAATCCCGATGATGAAGATAACGCAAGCAAGCCGAAAATTATCGTGAGTAAGTATACCTGTGATCCTATTATGGTAAATGCCGGGGAAGAATTTGACTTGAACTTAACACTGCTGAATACACACCCGACGAAAAAAGTAGAAAATATTAAAATGTTCCTGACTTTGGCAGAGGAAACTTCTTCTGATACAGAAAAAACAGGTAATATTTTTACACCTGTTAACAGCAGTAATACATTCTATTTTGATTCTATTGGTGCAAAAGGAGAAGCTTCTAAATCCTTACGGCTGTATGTTGTACCCAGCGCGCAGCCGAAAACTTATACTTTAACTGTAAACTTTGAATATGAAGACAGTGATGGAAAAGAGTATACGGCACAAGAATTATTAGGTATCAACGTACAACAGAAAACCGAGTTAACCATGGATGACTTTGAGCTTCCGCCTACCATTGAAGCGGGTATGCCGGTAAGTGTATCATTTAGTTATTACAATACTGGTAAAGTCTCTTTGAACAACTTGATGATCTCTGTAGAAGGAGATGTAACTTGTTCTGAAAAGAATACATATGTAGGTACATTGGATAGCGGTCAGAGTGATTATTATGAAGTGTCTTTCACCCCGAATGGAATGGGGACTGTTCCTGTCAGCATTGTCCTTAGCTATGAGGATCCTAGTGGTGAAACCATTGAAGAAAGAAGAGACTTCGAAATAACTGTTACAGAACCGGTTAATCCTGATTTGGAAACCATGGAACCGGAACAGCCTGCCATTGATATGAAAAAATTAGTAGTAGGCATTTTGCTTTTGGCAGCGATGGGCGCTGGATTGTGGTTCTTCATTAAGAAGCAAAAAGAAAACCCTGAATCCGCGCTGGCAGAAGACTTGAATGATGATGTTGATGACGATGATGGCGATGACGATGATAATGACGACGATGACGAAGAGGGTATGTCCAAATGAGTACACGAGATTTAATCGACATGGCTCTGCGGAATTTACGCAAACGAAAACTGCGAACTGCCTTGACAATTCTTGGTGTAATCATCGGTACCACATCTATTGTAGTGATGATTTCCATTGGCATCGGTATGAATAAAAGCTTTGAAAACCAAATTCAAGAATGGGGCAATTTGCAGGTCATTGAAGTATATAACTATAACAATTCTGGAACAAATACAGAATTAAAGCTGGATCTGCCTACAATAGAAAGCTTCAAAACCATGGAACATGTAGAGGTTGTAACCCCTGTGCTGAATGAATATATGCTGTTGACATACGATAAAAAATATGTAGCAGATGTGAATTTCGTTGGTGTATGGCCGGAAGCGATGTCAGCTTTAGGGTACAATGTAGTGGAAGGCCGTGGATTGGAGTCTGGTGATACGGACGTCATTGTTGTAGGCGGCACCATTCCGCAGCAGTTTTATAATCCAAAATTGAGTTGGGAAATGCGATATAGCACAGATCCTCCGGAAGTGGATTTATCCAGTGGAAGAGTAGGTATTACATATGACTATAATTATGGCACAAGAAATGCAGACAAAAAGATCAAAGAAACAAAAGTAAAAGTGGTTGGTATGATGTCTGAAAGCGGCCAAAGTGGTTATAGCGTAGTAGTACCTATGGAGACATTAGAGAAAATCCGCGAGGAGAAAAATAAGTACCAAAATCCAGATGGTGCAAACGATAATAAGAAAAAGCAAAAAGTTTATGATAATGTAATGGTAAAAGTTGATGACATGGAACATGTCATGGATGTACAAAATCAGATTAAAGATATGGGCTTTACGGCTTATAGCTTAACTGACCAGCTGGAGTCTATGAAAGAGACAACGAAAATGCTGCGTATTGTACTGGGTGCCATTGGTGCAATTTCCATGATTGTTGCGGCCATTAGTATTACCAATACTATGGTAATGGCAATTTATGAAAGAACAAAAGAGATTGGTATTATGAAAGTAATTGGTGCTTCTTTAAAAGATATTCGTAGACTGTTTTTGACAGAAGCTGCGTTTATTGGTTTTGCGGGAGGCGTGCTGGGATCAATTCTAAGCTTAGCTACTTCTAAAATTGTCAATATTGTGGCTGCCGGGCAAGGCAGTACCATGCAGTCGTATATTCCATTATGGCTGTATCTATCGGCAATTTTATTTGCAACAGCTGTTGGTATTGCGGCAGGATTTTTGCCGGCACAGCGCGCAATGAAATTAAGTGCATTAACTGCAATTAAAACAGAGTAAAATAAAAAAGTGCTCCATTCATTAAAGTACATTTTGTTCTTGTAAGAATAGATGAAAAGTACAAAGGATGAATGGGCACTATTTTTTTATGAAGCATTAAAATATAGGATTTATTTTCATAAAATTTCAATGAAAGCCTCTGTTTGGCTGTTGCAGAATGAAAGTGGCTGTGCTATACTGAAAACCGGTAAAAGATTTGCCAAAGATATTTTTCATATGGTACAAACTATTCCACAGGAGGGAAAAGAAATGGATTTCATTAAAAGAACATGGGCTGAGATTGAGCTGAATGATCTGGAATTCAACATCAACAGTATCAAAAAGGCAACAGCAAATGGTGCTATGATCTGTGGCGTCGTAAAAGGCGATAGCTATGGTAACGGCGATGTTGTTGCTGCAAAAATGTATGATAAAATGGGTGCAAAATGGCTGGCAGTAGCAAGCCTTTCTGAAGCAATTAACTTGCGTAACGAAGGTTTGAAAAATACCATGCTGATTTTGGGCTTTACTGCACCTCAGTTGGTTCCCGAACTGGTAAAATATAATATTACACAGACCATAGTTGGATTCGAACACGCACAGCATCTGCAGGCGGAAGCTGCAAAGATCGGCGCTGTATTGGAAGTAAATATTGCTGTTAACAGTGGTATGACTCGTATTGGCTTTACCGCGGATGAAAATGAATTTGAGACCTCTAAGGCTCAGATTTTGGAAGTAAGCAAAATGCCTAACCTGAAAGTAACTGGTATTTTCACACACTTTGCAGTATCTGATACATATGATGAAGATAACGATGCATTCACAAGAAGACAGTTTGCTCGTTTCAAGAAAATGTGCGATGAACTGCAGGCAGCAGGCATGGATGTAGGGGTACGCCATTGTGCAAACAGTGCGGCAATTATTATGTATCCTGAATTCCATCTGGATATGGTACGTGCTGGTGTTATTACCAACGGTATTTATCCTTCCGATCCTTGCAGATCTCACATTGAACTGAAGCCTTTGCTGAAGTTTAAGACCATTATCGGTTTGGTAAGACATATTAAGGCTGGCGCACAGCTGTCCTACGGCAGAACCTTTACTGCTGAAAAGGATATGACTGTTGCAGTTGTTCCTGTAGGCTATACAGATGGTTACTTCAGAAATCTGTCCAATAAGGGTCGTATGCTGGTAAATGGTCAGTTTGCTCCCGTTTGCGGACGTATCTGCATGGATCAGTGCATTATCGATGTTACTGGCATCGACGGTGTAAAGGAAGGCGATGAAGTAGTAATCATCGGTAAGCAGGGCAATAATGAAATTACTGCTGATGAGGTTGGTGCTACCATCGGTACCATTGCACACGAAGTAAACAACGTAGTAGGTAAGCGTGTACCTCGTGTTTACACCAGAAATGGCGAAATCGTTGGTGTAGTAGACTATGTATTGAAGCGTTTCGATTATCCTGAAATCTAATCATTCGCATAGATATTAGTTAGATCCCAAAAGTGATCTTTTGGGATCTTTTTTTCTATCAAAAGTAATGTATTTTTGTAATGATATTTCTTGTAGTGAGTAATATGTGACAGTAAAAAATCCACCTGATTGCAAGAAGAAAATATTTGCTGCGGAGTACTATTTTTGTAAATGGAGGATAATTATTTTATGATGTGAAGGTTTACCAGATATTGTATTGCATTTCCAAATGGTTCAAAAAAGGAAAATAATGAGTTGCTGTTTTATTTTGTAAGAAGAGAATGAAAAAAAATCAAATTTTTTTGTCTGGACTACTTGATTTTTTTCCATAAGGTGATATGATAATAAAAGAGTTTAGCACTCAACAAAAATGAGTGCTAACAAATACAAATGCTGGTAAGCAATTAAAGGAGGAAGAAATCATGAAATTAGTACCTTTGGGTGATAGAGTTATTTTGAAGCAAATGGAAGCACGGGAAACAACGAAGTCTGGGTTGATTCTTACATCTCAGGCGCAAGAAAAGCCGATGGAAGGAACTGTTGTTGCAGTTGGTCCTGGTGGAAAGGTAAGCGACTGCGAAGAAAATGTAAAGATGCTGGTTAAGGTTGGCGATCATGTGGTTTATTCCAGATATGCTGTAACCGAGCTGAAATTCGAAGGTGAAACCTATCTGATTTTACGCCAGAACGATATTTTGGCAATTGTGGAAGACTAATTTGTAATTGACATTTAGAGAGGAGAGATTCACATGGCAAAAGAAATTAAATATGGAACAGAAGCCAGAAAGGCAATGGCCGCTGGTGTAGATAAATTGGCAAATACCGTAAAGGTTACTTTGGGACCTAAGGGAAGAAACGTTGTACTGGATAGAAAATTTGGTGCTCCGTTGATCACCAATGACGGTGTATCCATTGCAAAGGATATTGAATTTGAGGATCCTTATGAGAACATGGGCGCACAGCTGGTAAAAGAAGTAGCAACAAAAACCAATGATGTAGCTGGTGATGGTACTACTACAGCAACTGTACTGGCACAGGCTATGATTCAGGAAGGTTTGAAGAACATTGAGGCTGGTGCAAATGCAATCATCCTGAGAAAAGGCATGCAGAAGGCAACTGATGCAGCTGTTGCTGAAATCAAGAAAATGAGCCAGGCAGTCACCACAAAGAAACACATTGCAAACGTTGCAGCAATCTCCGCGGGTGATCCTGAGGTTGGTGATATGATTGCAGATGCAATGGATAAAGTAACGAATGACGGTGTAATTACAGTAGAAGAATCTAAGACGATGAAAACAGAACTGGACCTGGTAGAAGGTATGCAGTTCGATAGAGGTTATTTGTCTTCTTATATGGCAACCGATATGGAAAAGATGATTGCTGTTTTGGAAGATCCTTATATCCTGATTACAGATAAGAAGATTACCAACATTCAGGAACTGGTTCCGCTGCTGGAACAGGTAATGCAGATGGGCGGCAAGATGCTGATTATCGCAGAAGATATGGAAAGCGAAGCATTGGCTACTCTGGTTGTAAACAAATTGAGAGGTACTTTCACTTGTGTAGCTGTTAAGGCTCCCGGCTATGGGGAAAGAAGAAAAGCACAGCTGGCTGATATTGCAGCTCTGACTGGCGCAACTGTAGTTTCTGAAGAACTGGGTATTGAACTGAAGAATGCTACCATTGATATGCTGGGTCGTGCAAAGAGTGTACGTGTAGAAAAAGAAAACACCATTATTACAGAAGGCGCTGGCAGCAAAGAAGCAATTGATGGTCGTATTTCCCTGATTAGAAAAGAACTGGAAACCACAGAAAGTGATTTCGATCGTGAAAAACTGCAGGAAAGACTGGCAAAACTGTGTGGCGGCGTAGCAGTAATCAAAGTTGGCGCTGCAACAGAAACTGAAATGAAGGAAAAGAAACTGCGGATGGAAGACGCACTGGCAGCAACCAGAGCAGCAGTAGAAGAAGGTATCGTTGCGGGTGGTGGTACTGCTTTGATTCAGACCATTGAAAGCGTTAAGGCAGCTTGTGAATCTCTGACTGGTGATGAAAAGACTGGTGCAGAAATTGTTATTAAGGCACTGGAAGCTCCTGCTCGTCAGATTGCAGTCAATGCTGGTCTGGAAGGCGCTGTAATCGTAAATAAGATTAAGAGCGAACCTGTTGGCGTTGGTTTCAATGCATTGACAGAAGAATATGTAGAAATGGTAGAAGCTGGCATTCTGGACCCTGCAAAGGTAACCAGAAGCGCGCTGCAGAATGCAACCTCCGTTGCAGCAACTTTCTTAACCACAGAAGCGGTTGTAGCAGAACTGCCTGAAAAGAATGCACCTGCTGTACCCGGCATGGGCGAAGGCGGCATGGGCGGCTACATGTAATTTAATAAATAGATAACCGAAACAGGAATCTATAAATAAACCGACCTTTAAAAGCCATCTGAAAGAGGTGATTTTTGATAGGTCGGTTTTTTATTATTGTTTTGATACGATTAAGTTTGTTTTCGGGAAGCTGTTTATTTGAGGTATAGAGCGTATAGAAAAGAGTATATTGATAATTGCACCTAAAGGCAGAACGAAAGAGGAGATTTTTTTTGGAAGCACCTTTTTATAAGGCACCTAAGTGTCGGAGAAGGCAAACATCTTGGCAGGAAGCATACCTTTAAAGAATGCAAGAGGGTTTTTACAGTAAAAGAATAAACAATTGCCGTATGATATGAGTTTTTATGGTTCTGTAATAAAATTTTGTTGATTGATACAATTTTTTAGAAATGTATAAAATTTTCATGGAACTATATTTTTTATATGTATTTGCAAACCTTTGTGTCCTACGAATGATATTTTTTCATAGGAAAATCCATAATTTCCGTATAAATCCATGAAAACAGGGCATCCTTTTTTTAGAGGTGGGTTTATGAAAAAGATGATTCTGTTTTCTCTGTTGATATTTTTACTTTGTTTTGGGGTAGGATATTTTTATGAAAAAAGAGATTTGGCACAACAGGCAGAAGAGATGAAACAAGAAGAAGGTCAGCTTGTAACTTCCGTAAAAACCATAGGACCGGAAACAGAAATGGTTTACGAATATTTTTATAAACAAGATGCTGTTGTAAAAGAGCAGAAAGAACCGGCACAGGACTATTTACAAGGATTGACGCTGCAGGAACTTACAGATTTATTTGTAGGATGGCAAGTGGTTTATTTTTCTCCGGAGCAAGTGGTTTTGCGCTGTGAAATAGATGGAAAAAGCACAGAGCATTATCTTTTGGGTGAAAGAGACGGATTTGTGGCAGTTTTTTATGAGGACCGGGATATGAACATTCGTTTAAAGGAGCAGACGGATATTCCACTGGCGGCTTTACCGGAGACCGAAGTCCAGCAGCTGAAAGAAGGACTTAAAATAGAAGGAGAAGAGAACTTGGCAAAAATTTTAGCAGATCTTGTCGGATAAAGGAAATAACAGGCTGCCAAAAACAGGTAGACAAAATTTGTCCCACGTGCTATAATGACAATGTGAAAACTCCCCAATAGTTTCACAAGGGATTAGAGCGGCGTTCTATTCCCAAGAGTATACCTTCTCTTATGTGAAAAAAGACTATCATCGGCAGGTAGTCTTTTTTCCTTTTCTATGGATAAGTCTTGAAAGTAAGATGGAATTTGTGGTATCATTTTTCCACAGAAACTGTCTTTTTTATAGTTTGAAGTAGGTAGTGAAGATGCGAATGAAAACATTCCCCCAATCCATGACGAGAGAAATGACTGAAGTAATAAAAGGTGTGGCTATCCTTTTGATGGTTACACATCATTGCTTTGGATTTCCCCAGTGGTATGTTGGGGGTATTTCTTATACAGGCACCTTTTTGGGTCAAACATTAGCAGAGTGGATCTGTGTTCCTACAAAGCTTTGTGTGGCTATTTTTGCCTGCCTTACTGGATATTTATATGAAGTAAAACACGATTTTTCCTATTCTTATGCGTGTAAAAAAATTATACGCCTTTATTTTGCTTACTGGATGGAGTTATTTTTCTTATTTTTACCGCTGATTTATCTGGTAGGAAATCAAAATGGGTTAGAAGGAAAATGGTGGCAGAATATATGGGGATATGGAGAAAACAATATTATCTATTTTGGTTGGTATGTCTATTTTTATTTGTTTACGATGACACTTTTGCCTTTGGTGCGTAAACTGTTGATGAGAGGCGGAAAATGGCTTCGTTTTTTACTGCCTGTTTTACTATGTGGAATATTACGCCGTTATGTGCCTCATTTAGGATGGCCTCAACATTTTTTAGACGCGGCGGACAACTGTTTACGGTATTTCCCTTGCGTAGTCAGTGGAATTTGGATTGGCATGTATGGATTTCCTCTCTGGTGGGAAAAATTTTGGAAACGGTTGGGAATGTTTGGCGGCTTTCTGCTGTGCGTGGTTATTTATTTGCTGAAAAAAGAATATCCGCAAATTGGTGTCTGGAATTTGGAGATGTTTTATGCGCCTATCTTTATATATGGGATTACACGGATATTTGTACGGACAAAAGGTATTTTTACGAAGATCTTTCGTCTTTTGGGAAGGTATAGCATGCAGATTTGGTTTTTACATGCGGTCTTTTTTACGCCGCTATTACGAGAGGAAACGCAATGGATTGCTTTTCTTCCCCAAATTCCGTTCCTTGTGGTAATATGGGTCATATTGCTGTGTTTGATTCCTGCATTCATTTTTGCGAAATTGGAGCAGTTTCTCACACAAAAAGTTCTTCGAGGAGTGATATGATATGATGAGCAAATATGCTTTTTATCAATTAGATCATGGGAAAGAACGGTGGAAAGAGGCTTTTTTGAGTGATGAAAGCGCTGCTTTTCGTACACCGGTATTTTGTCATAAACAGGAAAATGTAACGGTTACTATGCGGGTACCTTCGATGGATGTATATTCTGTTAAAATCTGTTTTGGAACAAGTGCTTTTTTTATGACAGAGATCAAAAGGGAAGAATTGTTTTATTATTTTTCTTATACATTTTCTTGTGTGCAAGAAACGATTTCTTATTATATGGAAATACAAACACGAACAGGTACCTTTTATTATCATCGTGCTGGCTTAACGGAAGAAGTGCCTCAAACAGGGCTATTTCAAATCATTCCGGAATACTTTGTACCAGATTGGGCAAAAGGCGCGGTGATGTATCAGATTTTTACAGACCGTTATTGCAATGGAGATCCTACGAATGATGTACGCACTGGAGAATATTCCTACTGCGGCAGACTGGCAGAAGGTGTGCAGGACTGGAACAGTCCCATACAGACAGATGATTTTTGCCGCTTCTATGGCGGAGATCTTGCTGGTATCATTGCGCATTTGGATGATTTGAAAAAATTAGGTGTAGAAGCCCTTTATTTAAATCCGATTTTCGTGTCACCCAGTAATCATAAGTATGATACACAAGATTATTCCCATGTAGACCCCCATTACGGAAAAATTGTGCAAGACGATCCTACAGTATTGACTCAGCCAGTAGAGAATATCTATGCAAAAGGATATAGGACACGTACCTGTAATCAGGAAAATTTAGATGCTTCGGATGCGGTTTTTGCGCAACTAGTAGAGAAAGCCCATGAAAAAGGGATCCGTGTGATTTTAGACGGTGTATTCAATCATTGCGGCGGATTTCACTGGTGGCTGGATAAGGAAGGAATTTATGGAAAGTCTGACGGCGCTTATTGGAATTCCAATAGCCCATATCGTCCATTTTTTTATTGGACAGGGGAAAAAACATATGAAGGCTGGTGGGGCTACGACAACCATCCCAAATTGGCATATGAAGACTGCCCAGCGTTACAGGAATATATGATGAAAATAGCTGCAAAGTGGCTGAGTCCTCCTTTTTGTGCAGACGGGTGGCGCTTAGACGTAGCGGCTGATCTGGGAAAAAGTGAAGCATTTAATCATGTGTTTTGGAAAAAATTCCACGAAGTAGTTCGGCAAGCAAAGGGAGATGCTCTGATTTTAGCAGAACATTACGGATCTCCACAGGCTTGGCTGAATGGCGAGGAATGGGATTCTGTGATGAATTATGATGCATTTATGGAACCGGTAGGTGCGTTTTTTACAGGCGTGAATAAGCATAGTACGGAATTATTACAGAGCATGAAAGGAAATGGTGCGTCCTTTTGGCAAAACATTAAAAAAGCTATGGCGAATATGCCTTATCCTGCACAGCTTTGCGCTATGAATCAATTATCTAATCATGACCATTCCCGCTTTTTAACACGGACCAATGGGAAGGTAGGAAGACTGCACACGGAGGGCAGCCAGGCAGCGGAAGAGGGAATTTCTTTACCGGTATTTCGTCAGGCTGTATTATTCCAAATGACATGGATTGGTTCGCCTGCGATTTACTACGGAGACGAGGCGGGGCTTTGCGGATGGACGGATCCGGATAACCGCAGACCATATCCATGGGGAAAGGAAGACCAGGATTTAATTTCCTTCCATCGGTTCGTTATAGGAATGCGTAAAGAACACATTGCCTTACAGCAGGGGACTTTAATTCCTCTGACAGGGGAAGAAAATTTGATTGCGTTTGCCAGAGTGTACGAAGAAGAAACATTCATTGTACTTTTTTATACCGGTGATGTACAACAAACGGTTACGATCCCCATTTGGAAAAGCGGATGTGAACAGGATGTATTGGCTGAGATTATTTTTACTACAGATGCAAATGGATTTCGCGGCGCAAGAAAACTGGTTTATGGAGAAAATGGATTTGTGGCTGTTTCTTTAGCGCCGCATAGTGGAATGGTACTGCATATTTTGGAGCATCAGGATAACAGGTGAGTGGAATTGTGTAATATAAAAGTAGTTTATGAAGATCATGACCTGCTGGCCGTGGTAAAGCCCGCGGGTGTTCCCATTGCACCAGATAGAACGGGGGATCAAGACTTACTGCAAAGATTGGAAAAGAAATACGGCGCTTTGGGAATGATTCATCGGCTGGATCGACCGGTAGGCGGCGTTGTACTGCTTGCAAAGAATAAAAAAGCAGAGGCTTATTTTTCCAAAGAAATGCAGGAAAGAAGAATTTTGAAAACGTATTTGGCGGTTGTCCATGGTAAAATGCCGGAAAAGGAAGGGGAATTGGTGGATTATTTGAAGAAAAATAATTCTACCAACCTTTCTGTTGTGGTGTCACCACAGGATAAGCGAGGTAAGAAAGCAATTTTACAATATGAAACATTAGCGCAGGAAAATGAAAAATCGCTGCTGCTCATTCATCTATTGACAGGGCGTCACCATCAAATTCGCGCGCAGCTTTCCTTCGCAGGCTGCCCCATTATAGGAGACAGGAAGTATGGGTCTAAAGAAAAAAGTATTTCATTTCCAGCTCTTTGGTGTTTGTCCATGAAAGGGCAGAAAGAAGATGGAAATACCATCTTAGCGACAGCTTTTCCGGATGCGGAGGTGTTTTTACAGTTTTCTTATCCGTTAGAGCAGTTGAAGTACTGAGAAGGCAGGTATATTTTTGGCGATTATCCATCAAGGCATTGCTTTTTTTCTTCTGGTGTATTATAATAAAATGGATTTTCAAAGAATAGAAGAACAGAAATGTTCTTTTATTTTCTGACAATTGTTGGCAATCACAAGGCTTTGTGGCTAACAATGAAAGGAGGGTTCACATGGAAAATCAATATACAGAAAAAGCGAAAAACGTATTGGTTTGCGCTAAGGAAGCTGCGAAAAAGCTTGGCAGCATGCAAATTGGTACGGAACATATTTTATTGGGTTTGACACTGGTGAGGGATTCTGTTGCGGAAAACGCATTACGCACACAAGGCGTTACTTACCACCAGATCATGGAAAAAATGGATGAAATCGTGACTGTTTCCAAAGAAACACAGCCGGCAGAATATACACCAGGTGCAAAGCGTTTACTAGAAGATGCTGCAAAACAGGCAAGAACAGCTAATGTCGCAAAGATTGGTACAGAACATCTTTTACTGGCATTACTGCAAGAAAATGATGGAATTGCGGTACAGTTATTACTCATGATGGATGTGAGTCTGAAACGGCTCTATGATGCTGTGATGGAACTGACCAATGATGGGGAAGAAACCACAAGCGGCTCTTTTTTGGAAGAAAGAACCAATCCCACCAATGGTTTGGAAACACTCATGCAATATGGCAGAGACTATACGGCAATGGCTGCGCAGGATCAATTTGATCCAATTGTGGGAAGAGATCGGGAAATTGAGCGGATCATTCAGATTTTAAGCCGCAGAACAAAAAATAATCCTTGCTTGGTAGGAGACCCTGGCGTGGGTAAAACTGCAGTAGTAGAAGGATTATCCAAGCGCATTGCATTCGAAGATATTCCGTTAAATTTGAAAGGAAAACGTGTCTTTTCTTTGGATTTATCTTCTTTGGTTGCGGGAAGCAAATATCGTGGTGAATTTGAAGAACGCATGAAAAAAGTCCTGGAAGAAGTAAGAAACGCAGGAAATATCATTCTATTTATTGATGAAATTCATACTATTATTGGAGCGGGTGCGGCAGAAGGCGCCATTGACGCGTCCAATATTTTGAAACCTCTTCTTGCCCGTGGAGAATTACAGCTCATTGGTGCAACCACCTTAGAGGAGTATCGGAAATATATTGAGAAGGATCCTGCTTTTGAGCGTAGATTTCAACCAGTTACCATTGAGGAGCCGGATGAAAAAACAGCAATCCAAATGTTGGAAAGCCTGCGGGAAAAATATGAGGCGCATCACCATGTAATCATTGAGGATGAAGCATTGGAAGCGGCGGTACGCCTTTCTGCAAGATATATCAGTGACCGTTTTTTGCCGGATAAGGCCATTGATGTATTGGATGAAGCGGCATCCATGCTGCGGGTGAATGCATATGAAACACCAAAGGATTTAAAAAATCTGGAAAAAACAATGGCAGCTTTGGAGCGGGAAAAAGAACGTACCGTACATGCGGAAGATTTTGCCGCGGCATTGAAGATTCAGAAAAATCAGCAGTCTCTGCGCAAAAAAATGGAAAAAATGCAGTCCGCATGGGAAGAAAAACAAGCCATTCGCGCAGTAGTTACGAAAGATACAGTGGCACAGACAGTGGCAAGATGGACTGGAATTCCTGTGCAAAGCCTGCAGACAGCCGAGAGTGAAAGGCTGATGAAATTGGAGGAAATCCTGCACAAGCGAGTTATTGGACAGCAAGAAGCAGTAGAGAAAGTGGCAAAGGCTGTCCGAAGAGGTCGTGTTGGTTTAAAAGATCCCAACCGTCCCATCGGTTCCTTCTTGTTCTTAGGACCTACTGGCGTAGGTAAAACAGAACTTTCGAAAGCATTGGCGGAAGCTTTATTTGGTGACGAAAAGGCATTGATTCGTATTGATATGTCAGAATATATGGAAAAGTACAGCGTTTCTCGAATGATAGGTTCTCCTCCTGGATACGTGGGCTATGAGGAAGGCGGACAATTAAGTGAGAAGGTAAGAAGAAACCCTTATTCTGTCATTTTGTTTGATGAGATTGAAAAAGCTTCGCCAGATGTATTCAATGTGCTGCTGCAGGTGTTGGATGACGGTCATATTACAGATGGAAAAGGCAGAAAAGTCGATTTTAAAAATACAGTTATCATTATGACATCCAATGCCGGTGCAAAGAATATTGTTTCACCGAAAAAGATGGGATTTGTAGGAAAGGATACGGCAGAGGAAGCTTATACATCCATGAAGCGGAATGTTATGGATGAAGTAAAGCGGATTTTCCGCCCGGAATTTATCAACCGTATTGACGATATTCTGGTATTCCATCCGTTGAGCGAAGAAGAAATACGTGCTATTGTTAAACTTTTGTGCGCACAATTATCTGCGCGTATTCAGGAAAATATGGGAATTCGCTTAACATTTACGGATAAGGCATTAGATAAATTGGCAAAAGAAGGCTATGATCCGGCTTACGGTGCGCGTCCTTTACGGCGTAAGATCCAAAATGAAATAGAAGATCCTTTGGCAGAAGCGTATCTGCAAGGAGAATTTCAGGGTATGAAACGCATCTCTGTTGGTATCAAAAAAGATGGATTTTTATTCCGTAAGCTATCTTAATGCGATTGAGAAAGGAATTTGCCGAAAAAAGAAAAAACATCTATACCCTTGTTGTCTTTTGTGATATAATCTATAATAGTGGAATGCAGATCGATGTGGTGGAATCTCATCTGTCGAAATGCTGTTTTTTCGCTTTGCATGACAGAATATACGGGAGGAGCAGCAAAACATGAGCGTGATCGAAGAATTAATCAGATGCGAGGAAGACGGAACCATCAGCTTTGGCAATTATCTGATGGATACGAAAACCAAAGTAAATGATTTTGATGTTGACGGAGATTTTTACAAAGTAAAAACTTTCTGTGAAATTACAAAATTGGAAAAGAATGGCAAAATGGTAATGGAAACAGTACCCGGCGCTACCGTTCATCATTTTCTAACAGGAGACAGAGGCGCCACTTTTTCTGTGGAAGCGGCGGAAGATGTGCAGGTCACCCTGGAAATGGAGCCCGACGAAGAATATAAGATCTTGCTAGATAATGTAAACGTGGGGAAAGTAAAGACAAATATGGCTGGCAAGGTAAATTTCAGTATTGAAATGCAAAATAAGCCTGTTTCTGTAAAAATCGAAAGAGTGTAATAACAGCATCTAATTGGGACTGTGGCGAAGATGGTTTTTTGTCACAGCCCTATTTTATATCCAAAGTTTCCAAAATAGGGAAGTGGAGAAATGAAACAGAAAATCATCTATCAATGCACAGAATGTGGATATACAACTTCAAAATGGATGGGGAAATGCCCGGAATGTGGAGAGTGGAATAGTTTCGCAGAAAAACAGGAGAAGAATGGCAGTCAGAAAATAGCAGCTACTCCAACGGAAAGCAAGATCATTCCCTTACGGGCGATTAGTGGAACGGAAAAAGAACGAATTTACACAGATATTACGGAATTTGACCGTGTCATGGGCGGTGGCATTGTACCGGATTCTGTTACCATCATTACATCACCTCCTGGCGGCGGAAAATCTACCTTGGCTTTATCCATTGGCTGTGCTTTGGCAAAACAGAAAAAACGGGTCCTTTACGCCAGCGGAGAAGAAAGTGCCAGTCAGATAAAAAATCGGGCAGATCGTATTTTAGCTGATATTCAGGAAAGTATTTGGGTGATTGCAGATACATCTATGAATAAAATTTTAAATGCAGTGGAACAAGTGGACCCAGATTTTATTGTGCTGGATAGTATTCAAACCGTTGCATTGGAGGAATACTTGCCTTCTCGCCCCGGTAATCCTACACAGACTATGGAATGCGCCCAAAGTTTGGTACAACTGGCGAAAAACGAAGTACGTCCCAGAGCAGTGCTTATGATCGGTCAAATGAACAAAAATGATGAAATTGCCGGTTTACGTGCATTGGAACACTTAGTCGATACTGTGCTGGTGCTGGAGGGGGAAGGAGCCGATGGTTTACGCAGCCTTTCCGCAACGAAAAATCGTTTTGGCAATACGGGAGAAATTGGCTTTTTTACCATGACAGAAAAGGGGCTTTTTTCTATCGACAATCCTTCGGAAATTTTTATGTCTGACCGTAAAAAAGGGGAGGAAGTTTCTGGTGCAGCCCTTACAGTATTGCGGGAAGGTTCCAGACCTATTGTAACAGAAGTGGAAAGTTTAGTATCCAAGTCTTTTACGCCATATCCATCACGCATCAGCGAAAGCATGAAAAAAGATACATTAAATACATTAATCTCTGTGCTGGAACAAAGAGGCGGTGTAGCATTGTATGAGCAAAATGTGGTAGTACGTACAGCAGGCGGCTTAAAGTTAAAGGAACAGGCCGCAAATTTAGCGGTAATTGTAAGTATTGCATCCTCTTTGTTTAACCGTCCCCTGCCAACGGATTGGGCTTTTTTAGCTGATGTAAGTTTAACAGGAGAATTGAAGCGGATTCCAGCATTGGAAAGCCGGATTCGGGAGTTAGACCGTATGGGTTTTACAAAAGTGTTCACTGCCAGGGGTGTTGTGAAAAATTGCGCTTTAAAACATGTAGAAATTGTAGAGTTTCATACACTTTCACAGATCATGTCTGAAGTTTTTGGTAAAAAATAGGGTGAATTTATGAAATTTTTCTATGATTTCTGTTGTTTTGCAAATTTACGAAACAAAAAATTTATAGTATACTAAATTCTATAATGTGTAGGAATGCATCATTATGCAAGAAGAGTTTCATGGCAAGTTGGGTAATACAAGAAGGAGGTAATGGTTTTGCAGCAGGAAATTAAAAAATTTAAAAAGGTCCTGGTTGCCAATCGTGGTGAAATCGCGATTCGTGTTTATCGTGCCTTAAATGAATTGGGTATCGGTACAATTGGTATTTACTCCAAAGAGGATAAGTATTCTTTGTTCCGTACCAAGACAGATGAAGCGTATATGCTGGATCCCGAAAAAGGTCCCATTGATGCTTACTTGGACATTGATGGCATCATCAAAATTGCGAAAGCAAAGGGCGCAGATGCCATTCATCCTGGCTACGGTTTCCTTTCTGAAAATCCGGAATTTGTTGCTGCTTGTAAAAAAGCAGGCATTGCATTTATTGGACCGGATGAGGATGTTATGTATGCCATGGGTGATAAAATTTCCTCTAAAAAAATGGCAATTGAGTGCAATGTGCCTATTATACCCGGCGTTGACCATGCAGTCCGTAGTATTGAAGAAGTTTTGGAAATTGCAGAGCAGGTTGGCTATCCTGTTATGTTGAAAGCTTCCAACGGTGGTGGCGGACGTGGTATGCGTATTGTTAATTCCGCAGAAGAAATGCCGAAGGAATTTGCAGAAGCCAGAAATGAGGCAAAGAAGGCATTTGGTGATGATAAGATTTTCATTGAGAAATATCTGAAAAATCCCAAACATATTGAAGTGCAGATTTTGGGCGATAAGTATGGCAATGTAGTACATCTGTATGACCGTGACTGTTCCGTACAGCGTCGTCATCAGAAAGTAATCGAATTTGCACCGGCTTTTACCGTCAGTGATGAAGTACGGCAGAAGATTTTTGCCGATGCAACCAGACTGGCAAAGCACGTTGGTTACAAGAATGCTGGTACACTGGAGTTTTTAGTAGATGCTGATGAAAACTATTATTTCATCGAAATGAACCCTCGTATTCAGGTTGAACATACTGTTTCTGAAGAAATTACAGGCATTGATATTGTACAGGCTCAGATTCTGGTGGAAGAAGGCTATGCACTGAATTCTCCTGAAATTGGCATTATGTCTCAGGAATCTATTCCCAGCAATGGATATGCAATCCAGCTGCGTATTACTACGGAAGATCCTACCAATAACTTCCTGCCTGATACAGGTAAGATCACTTTGTATCGTTCTCCTGCAGGTAATGGTATCCGTCTGGATGGTGGTCTGGCACATACTGGTGCGGAGATTACACCTTACTATGACAGCCTGCTGGTAAAGGTAATTGCTCATGACAGACGTTTCTCCGGTGCAACACAGAAAGCGATTCGCGCACTGAAGGAAGCAAGAATTCGTGGAGTAAAGACGAACGTTCCTTTCCTGATTAATGTACTGCAGTCTCAGACATGGAATGATGGTAAGTGTACAACAACCTTCATTGAGCAGACACCTGAACTGTTCAACATTGTCGAAGGCGGAGATAGAGCAACAAAGATTGCAGAATTCATTGGTAATCAGATTGTCAATGAATCTAAAGGTCAGAAACCTGAATTTGAACCGATTCCTGTTCCTTCTTTCGGTAAGGACGAAAATGGTAAGACTATCCCTGTTCAGGGTGCAAAAGATGCTTTCCTGAAGATGGGTGCAAAAGACTTTACCCAGAGCATTTTGAAAGAAAAGAGATTATTTGTAACAGATACATCTATGCGTGATGCACATCAGTCTCTGTTTGCTACCAGACTGCGTACCAATGACTTGCTGACTATTGCACCCGCAACCAATATGGCTTTGGCAAATGCATTCTCCGCAGAAACATGGGGCGGCGCAACTTTCGACGTTGCATATCGTTTCCTGAAGGAGTCCCCTTGGGTAAGATTGCAGCAGTTATCTAAGGCAATGCCGAACACATTGATGCAGATGTTGCTGCGTGCATCCAACGCTGTAGGTTATGCAAACTATCCCGATAACGTTGTAAAGGAATTCATTAAGGTTTCTGCAGAAAGAGGCGTGGATGTATTCCGTATTTTCGATAGCTTAAACTGGGTAGAAAATATGAAGATGCCCATTGAAGAAGCTTTGAAGACCGGTAAGATTGTAGAAGGTGCCATTTGCTATACCGGTGATATTCTGGATCCTCATGAAACGAAGTATACGCTGGATTACTACATCCGTAAGGCAAAAGAAATGGAAGCAGAAGGCTGCCATATTTTTGCCATCAAGGATATGGCTGGTTTGCTGAAGCCTTATGCAGCAAAAGAACTGTTTGCAGCCTTGAAGAGCGAATTACATATTCCTCTGCACCTGCATACCCATGACACTACCGGTAATGGTGTCAGCACCGTTTTGAAAGCAGCAGAAGCCGGCGTAGATATTGTAGACTTGGCAATTCAGTCCATGAGCTCTTTGACTAGCCAGCCTTCTATGAACGCAGTCGTAGAAGCATTGAAAGGTACTGAAAGAGATACTATGCTGGATACCGATCAGCTGACTGCAATTAGCCATTACTACGAAGGTGTTCGTAAGATCTTCACTTCTTTCGAAAGCGAAATGAAGACACCCAATACCGAAATTTATAAGTATGAAATCCCTGGTGGTCAGTACTCCAACTTGCTGGCGCAGGTAAAGGCAATGGGTTCTGCAGATAACTTCGAAGAAATCAAGCACCTGTACAAGCAGGCAAATGAATTGCTGGGGAATATCGTAAAGGTTACTCCTTCTTCTAAGGTTGTTGGTGATATGGCGATCTTCATGCATAAGAACGGTCTGACAAAGGACAACATTCTGGTAGAAGGTAAGGATTTGTCTTACCCTGATTCTGTTGTTGACTACTTCATGGGTAATATTGGTCAGCCCGAAGGCGGTTTCCCTGCAGAACTGCAGAAGATCGTTCTGAAGGATAAGAAACCTATTACCTGCCGTCCCGGTCTGACAATGCCTCCTGCAGATTTGGCAGCAATTGAAAAGCACCTGAAAGAAAGCCATAAGATGAAACGGATTAATTCCAGAAACATCATCAGCTACGCGCTGTATCCTAAGGTATATGATGATTACTGCTATCATTGGGAACACTATACCGATGTTTCTAAGCTGTCTAGTGATGTATTCTTCTTTGGTCTGGCAAAGGGCGAAGAAACCGTTATCGAGCTGGAAGAAGGTAAGCAGCTGATTATCAAGTATATTGATATGTCTGCTCCTGACGCAGAAGGCTATCGCCGTTTGACTTTTGAGATCAACTCCGTAATGCGTGAAATTCGTGTTCTGGATAAGAATATGGAAGTTAAGACCGACGGTAAGCTGAAAGCAGATAAGAACAACCCTGCACACCTTGGTTCCACCATTCCTGGTACTGTATCTAAGATTGTAGTAAAAGAAGGCGACAAGGTAAGCAAGAACACGGTTCTGATGACAGTAGAAGCAATGAAGATGGAAACTTCTGTTGTATCTAAGGTTGACGGCACTGTAGATAAGATCTATGTGACCGAAGGCGATAAGGTAAATCAGGGCGATCTGTTGATCTCCTTTGTACTGGCTGGCGAAAAAGAATAAGAAATGACTTCTGAAAAGACAGAATATATTCTTGCTTTTTTAGGAGAGATATGCTATGATTGGAATGCAGTCTGAAATATGACTGCATTCTTATGCTACTATGGCTCAGTTGGTAGAGCAGCTGATTCGTAATCAGCAGGTCGCCGGTTCGAGTCCGGCTAGTAGCTTTTAGCCGTAAGGAATAATATTCCTTACGGTTTTTTATTGTAGCAGCAGGTAAAACAACCTGGAGTGCAACAAAAATCATCGGACACAGAAAAAAGGTGAAAGACCATAATTAGTCTTTCACCTTTTTTATAGCAAGTGTCTAATGTATAATTTTAGTGTGTTAAGATGATTCTTTTTCCATTAAATCCATTGCAATTTGCTCAGGTGTAATGGGAAGTTCACGATACCATTTGCCGGTTGCACGGTAAATTGCGTGGGCAATGGCAGGACCGGGAGTATTGATTACAATTTCACCAATGGACTTTGCTCCGAAAGGACCAGTGGGTTCATAACTGTTTTCAAATTCCACTTTTAGCTTGCCCATATCCATACGTGTAGGGATTTTGTATTGCATAAAAGAGGATTCCATAGGTTTGCCATTGGCATCATAGGTGACATTTTCCATCAATGTATGTCCGATACCCTGAACAATGCCGCCTTCCGTCTGAATACGAGCTAAAGCCGGATTGATAGGAATTCCACAGTCTACAACTGCCATATAGTCAATAATATCCACTTTACCAGTGAATAAATCCAGTTCGATTTCAACCATACCTACCATATAGGGAGGAGGGGATACAGGGGAAGAATGAGAAGCAGTGCCGATACCGGTATACTTACTGTTTGCCTGTGTTTTATATGCAATATCTGTGATAGAAACAGACTTCTTTCCATCTTCTGTCATAACCTGCTTGCCATTGAAAATTACATCATTTACATCACAGCCTATCATTTCGGCACCAATGGTACAGATCTGCTTTTTCAGGTCATCACAAGCCATTTCCACGGCTTTACCAGTTAGATAGGTAGTAGAGGATGCGTAGGAGCCGGAATCGTAAGGTGATACATCTGTATCTGCACCAAATACAGAAACATCATCTAAAGAGCAGTCCATACATTCTGCTGCCATCTGAGCCAGTACGGTATCACAGCCTGTACCCATATCAGCTGCACCAATGGTAAGATTGTAGGTACCGTTTTCTCCCAGCTTGATGGTTGCGGAACCTACGTCCACATTGGAAATGGAAGATCCCTGCATTGCCATTGCCACACCGGCAGAACGAACTTTGCCATTGCCCATATTCCGAACAGGATATTTCTTATCCCAATCAAACATCTTTTTGCAATGTTCCAAACATTTATCTAACGCACAAGCATTTGCCATTTCACCGTAATAAGCATCCATTTTCATGCCTTCCCGCACCATATTTTTTTCTCTGATAGTGGTAGGATCCATGCCCAGCTGCTCTGCTAATTCATTTACAATAGATTCCAGTGCAAAAATACCTTGGGTAGCACCATACCCGCGGTAAGCACCTGCGGCCTGATGATTGGTATAAACTACATCATAACTGAAACGGTGTGCTTCCAGATTACCAGTGTAAAGGGGAATCGACTTATGCCCAGAAAGTCCAACAGTAGTAGGTCCATGCTCACCGTAAGCGCCGGAATTAGATAGGGTATATAAATCGATGGCTCTGATGGTGCCATCTTTATTCGCACCCAACTTGACTGTGATTTCCATTTCGTGCCTAGGAGAAGCTGCAATCTGGCTCTCTTCTCTGGTGTAAATCAGTTTGGCGGGACGACCTGTTTTTAAAGTAACAAAAGCCGGATACATTTCACATACAGAGGTTTGTTTTGCGCCAAAGCCACCGCCAATACGGGGTTTTTCTACACGAATACGGCTTTTCGGGATATCTAACGCATGGGAAAGAATACGGCGTACATGGAAAACAATCTGGGTAGAGGAGATGACATGCAGTCTGCCATATCGATCCATTTCTGTGTAGGTGCGAAAAGTTTCCATCATTGCCTGCTGATAAGCTTTTGTATGATAAGTTCTTTCCAGCACAATATCACAATCTTTGAAAACACCATCCAAATCACCATGGCTATCTACACCACTGGCAACCAGGTTCCGTTTTGCGTCGGCACCTACCTTGCAAAGTGCGGTCCAGTTTTCCTCCGGGTGCACTAAAATAGGATTGTCTTTTGCGGTATGAAAATCCAAAACAGGTTCCAGTTTTTCATATTCTACTTTTATCAGCTTTAAAGCTTTTTTCGCAGCCTTTTCATCTTCTGCGGCAATAATAGCAACTGCATCCCCCGCAAAGCGGACATGCTGATCCAAAATCAGCCTGTCATAAGGGGAAGGCTCCGGATAGGTTTGTCCTGCGATGGTAAACCTCTTTTTCGGCACATCTTCCCAAGTGTAAACATCTACCACTCCAGGCACTTTTTTTGCGATAGAGGTATTTATATTTTTGATGATGGCATTGGCATAAGGAGAGCGGAGGATTTTTACCACCAAAGCATGATCTGGTGTAATATCATCCACATATAGGGGTTTGCCTAATAGCAACTGCATGGAATCCTTTTTGCGGTATGCCTTGCCAACAGATTTATAATCTTTACGTTCCATAGGTATCTCCTTATTTATTTTTGTGATTTAAATAGTTTCGTATGCCCCGCAGCTGACCCTCATAGCCAGAGCATCTGCAAAGATTTCCGGCAAGGTACGCACGGATTTCATCATCGGTAGGATTCGGGTTTTCCCGCAACAAAGAAATGGTATTCATCACAAAGCCTGGATTGCAAAAACCGCACTGATCAGCGCCTTGATCTGCGATAAATGCTACAAAATCTTTGGCTTCTTCCTGCAGACCTTCCAGTGTCTGTACGTTATGTCCATTTGCTCTTGCTGCTAACATGGAGCAGGACAACACCGGTTTGCCATCCATGAAAACGGTACAGAGACCACAGTTGGATGTTTCACATCCACGTTTTACACTATAACATCCATGTTTTCTGACCCAGTCAATGAGCAGACAGTCCGGTTCAACATGATCCTTTATGATTTTACCATTTAAGGTAATTTGAATTTCCATTTTATTCACCTCTCAACTGGATTAGATTTCGTTGCACGAATACGTCAATCAAATGGGTACGGTATTTGGCACTGCCTCTCAAATTACTGTCAGTAGGTGTGTGGGCAGCAACCCACTTGGACATATTGCGGATGTTATTTTCTGTTAAGCCATCTTTCAAAATATGTTCTTCATCACGTAATAACAACGCTTTACCAGGTCTGGCGCCAATGGAAAAACGATATTCTTCATTCACACAGCTGACACCACAGGCAATCACAGGAAAGTCCGTTCTGGTATTTCGCATAGAGTCATATACAAACTGCCCCGGCGTTTTTTTCACAATGATTCTGACTAAAATATCATTATCCGGTTTCATTTGTGAGAATTGTTCCAAGGAAACGATGCCGCCCTGAAACAGTTCTACATCGCAATCCAGTGTTAAAAACATCGTAAGTACATCAGAAAAGCCAAATCTTCCGAAAATACTGCCGCCAACGGTTGCCATATTGCGAAATTGCACGCCTACAATATCACATACAGCTTGTCTGATAGCGTTTTGCGTGTATGTATTCAGCCCTTCATGCAGTTCCAATTGACGCAAAGTAACCATTGCACCAATGGAAAATTCGGTTTCTGTTTCCGTAATGGTATCCAGTCCCAAATCGCTCAAGTCAATGGCATTGTTTACATTTTTATCTGCCATTTTCAGCCAAAGCATTCCTCCAATGATTTTGTTTTGTTTACTTTGGTTTAGGTCATATGCTTCTTGAAGACATGCAGCACAGATGTAGTTTTTTATGGTAAGCATGCATCAATCACCCCTAAAATATATTTAAGTAAATTATAGCAAAATATAGTTGAAATAAACAATACGCTATGATACAATTTCGTTGTATTTTTTGAAGTATAACGACAAATAGAAGGAAGGATTGTATGAAAAAGTTAGTATCTTTATTGCTTACCGTTGTTTTATTATTTTCAGCAGCGGGCTGTGGTAATACCGCAACAAACACAACGAGTCAAAATACTGCCAATCAGGAAACGAATGTGCAGACAACTTATCCTGTAACTGTTACAGACCAGGCAGGCAGAGAAGTCACCATTGCGGAAGAGCCGCAAAGAGTAGTCAGTGGTTACTACATTTCTACCAGCTTGTTGATTGCTTTAGAGCTGGAGAGTAAACTGGTAGGTATTGAGGCAAAGGCTGCAGATAGACCTATCTACCAGCTGAGTGCGCCGGAATTGATCGAACTGCCTAATGTAGGTTCCGCAAAACAGTTTGATTTGGAAGGCTGTGTTGCATTGGAGCCTGATTTAGTCATTCTTCCTTTAAAGCTTAGTGATGCCGCAGATACATTAACAGAGTTGGGTATTCATGTTTTATTGGTAAATCCGGAAGATCAGGCACTTTCCAATGAAATGAGAGATCTGGTTGCAGTAGTAATGAACTGCCAGGAGAAAGCACAGCTGTTAGCTGATTTTGTTGCAGAGCAGGAAGTATTTTTAGCGGAAGCAACAGCAGATTCTGATCGCCCTAGTGTATATCTGGCAGGCAACTCCTCTTACTTGTCTACGGCTGGCAGCAAGATGTATCAGAACAGCTTGATTACCATGGCAGGCGGAGAAAATGTAGCAGCCGAAATTGAGGATACTTACTGGGCAGAAGTGGATTATGAGCAGCTTTTGGCTTGGAATCCAGAATATATCATTGTAGCTGCTGAGGCAGATTATACCGTAGAGGATGTATTAAATGATCCTAACTTGGCAGAGCTTCAGGCGGTAAAAGAAAACAAAGTATATCAAATGCCTAACAACGCGGAAGCGTGGGACAGCCCTGTGCCCGGCGGTATTTTAGGTGCTGTATGGCTGAGCTCTATTTTGTGTGAGAATGTAACCGGCGAAACAGCAAACAGCATTATTGGTGAATTTTATGAAACATTCTACGGATTTACTTACGAAACATAAATCTGAATATTTTACCTGCATCATAACCGGCGTCATTTTATTAGCGCTGGTTATTTGCAGTTTGTTCATCGGAAAATATCCCCTTACGTTACAAGGTATTCTTCAGGATGAAGGCATGCAAAGGAATGTGTTTTGGACCTTGCGGTTTTCCCGCACCATCATGGCAGTATGGGGTGGGCTTTGCTTGGGCATCACAGGTTTTACCTATCAGACCATATTCCGTAATCCGTTGTCTTCGCCGGATATCATTGGCGTTTCCTCCGGTGCCAGTGCAGGTGCTGCTGCAGGTATTTTATTTTTGGGAAGCAGTTTAGCCGTTACATTATCTGCTTTTTTTGGCGCATTTTGCGCAGTTGCCGTTGCATTGATGCTGGCAAGCTTGGATCGGACGGGAAAAAATAGCAGCATTGTCCTTTCGGGTATTGCAGTTCATGCGTTGGCACAAACGGTGCTTATGTCACTGAAATTAGTGGCAGATCCGGAAAAAGAATTAGCATCCATTGAATATTGGATGATGGGTGGTTTAAATAACATTAGTCTTTACAATATGAAAATACCGGCTGTACTTTGTATCATCAGTATGTGTGTCTTGTTTTTATTACACCGGCAAATCATACTGCTTTCTGCGGATAGTGCAGAGGCAAAAATGCTGGGAGTAGATGTTCGGAAAATGCAGCTGCTTATACTTTTGGTATCCACCTTAGCGGTTGCATGTACCATCAGCTTAACGGGGCTGATTAGTTTTATTGGCTTACTGGCGCCCCATATTGCAAGACTGATTACAAAAAACAACCAAAAGACTACCATGGTTTTGAGTGGATTGATGGGGGCTGTTATTTTATCTTTTGCTGATATTTTGGCAAGAAGCGTTGCAAGTACAGAATTGCCAATTAGTATTTTTACCAGCTTAATTGGCGCTCCATTTTTAATCTGCCTTGTTATTAAAAGGAGTCATGTAAGATGAGTTTTTTTTCAGTAGAACAGATTACCGCAGGTTATCATGGAAAAACAGTGATAAACAATATCTCCTTTCAGGTAGAATCCAAGCGTATTGTTGGTATTTTAGGATGCAATGGCAGCGGAAAAACAACCCTTTTGAAGGCAATCTGCAATTTGATTCCCCATGAGGGAAACTGCTATTTGGATAATAAAAATTTGAATCGGCTTCATGCCAAGGAACTGGCGCAAGTGTGCAGCTATATTCCCCAGCGCAGCGGCATTGATATTGATATTTCCCTGATGGATGTGGTCTGCATGGGGTTTAACAGTCGTTTGGGATTATTGCAGCAGCCTACCAAAGAGATGCGTATGCAGGCTTTGCAGGCATTAGAAAAGGTGGGGCTGGGTGAGAAAGCAGATGAAAACTACCGCAATTTAAGTGAGGGACAAAAACAACTGTGTATTGTGGCAAGAACCATGGTTTCGCATAGCAAATTATTGATTCTGGATGAACCGGAAAGCGCTTTGGACATTCACCACAGACATAAAATTATGGCGCTTTTTAGAAATATGGTGAAAGAGGAAAACGCCTGTGCTATTGTTACGCTCCATGATCCCAATTTGGCATTGCAAGTTTGTGATAAGCTGATACTATTGAAAGATGGCAGTATTTCTCGTATGATAGAACCAAAAACAGACAGTTTAAAAGAAATGGAGTCTGCATTGTCAGCATTATATGGAACTGTTTCGCTGGTTTCTTGTAAAGATCAATTCGGCAAGAACCATCTTGTTGTATTGAATCAGGTGGAGGATCATTTATGCAACCGATGATAAAAGTATATTTAGCAGATGACTCTGGAGAGAAATTCTTTGGAGAAGGACCTTATCAGCTGCTCAAGGGCATAGAAAAAAGCGGATCTTTACGGGCTTCTGCGGCTGAAATGAGAATGGCATACACTAAGGCACTTAAAATCATAAAACAGGCGGAAAAACATTTGGGATATCCGCTGATTAACCGTGTGACAGGTGGAAAATGCGGCGGCGGCAGTCAAATTACAACAGAGGGAAAGAAGCTGATTATGCAATATGAACAGTATGCGGAAGCTTGTCGAAATGCCAACCGGCAGATCTATCAAGAGATTTTTGGAAGCGAGCGGGAAAAAACATCTCCTGATTACAGGAAGTAGGGGTGTGGGTAAAACTACACTTTTTCGAAAGATACTTCAAGAAATTACCGGTTTGGATCAGCCGCAGATAGAGACTTTCGCGGTTCCTAAAGAGGCAGTTTATTTCCATTATAAGCAGGAAACTATGCAAATTGCGTCCTATTGCGAAGAAATGCCAGGCTTGTCCAATAAAATGCGGTTAAATGATAAATTAAAACAGTATGGCGTTCCAATTCTGCATGAACTTTCTGCTTCTCAAGAGTACTGGGTGGCTATAGATGAGATCGGCTATTTGGAAACAGGCTGTCAGGAGTATTGCGATGCACTGATACAGCTGATGGAGGAAAAACGTCTTTTTGCTGTTATACGAAAACAGGAAATACCTTTTCTAGAAAGTATTAAGGCAAGGGAAGATGTCTGTTTCATTGATTTGGATGATATTTATGGGCAAATTGGCTGTGTCATTATGGCGTCTGGAGAAAGCAAACGGTTTGGCAGAAATAAACTGCTGGAGCCTTTTGGCGATCAAACGGTACTGGAAAAAACACTCCAAGCAACAGAATTGCCGTTTGCAAAACGCACTGTGGTTACCAGGCAGGAAGCGGTAGTGGAATTATGCAAGAAATGTGGTGTGGAATCTCGATTGCATCAGGAACCTAATCGCAATGATACAGTGCGAATTGGATTAACATCTTTGGAAAAAGTGGAAGAAACTATAAAAGGTTGCATTTTTTCTCCTGGAGATCAGCCATTACTGTCCAAAGAAACCATGGAAGTGCTGGTGCTGATGATCGGAAAGCAGCCGGAGAGAATTCACCGCCTTTGCTATCAAGAAAAAGTGGGTACGCCTGTGTATTTTCCACGGAAGTATTTTGAACAGTTAAAACATCTTCCCATTGGAAAAGGCGGAAAATATATTATCCAACAAAACCTAGAAGATGTAATTTTGGTTCCTGCAAAAAATCAGTGGGAATTATATGATATGGATACACCAGAGGATTTTAGGATTCTATTGGAAAAACAAAAAGAATTGTGCTAACAAAAGGATTATCTTCATACCAAAACAAATATCGCGGGAAGCTTTGCAACGCAAGGATTCCCGCGATTCTGTTTTTATTGGAATTGGTTTCTCAGGAAGGTAACCATTGCAGCTTCCTTTAAGAAAGCAAGAAATCAGAAAATCAATATTTTCATGGTGGGATCTTGTTTAGCGAAGATCTTTTTGTTTACTTATCTGCAGGAGCATCTTTCGGTAAAACCAAATTTAAAATGATTGCCACAATGGTAGCGATTACAACCGGGGACTTGCCTAAAATGGTTGTCACGCTTTCGGGAAACTGTGCCAAACAGGTGGGTGTTTGGGTAATGCCTACACCCAACGCTACTGCTAAACCAACGATGGATGCGTTACGATAGGTCAAGGGTTCTTTGGTAATCAGCTTAATGCCGGTTACGGAGATAGATGCAAATACAGAAACTGTGGCACCGCCCAATACACAATAGGGAATAGTGGTCAGTGCTGCTGAAAATTTAGGCAGGAATCCGGCAATCATAATGATGACGGCTGCCAAACCCAGTACATAGCGGTTGATAACTTTTGTTGTGGTGATAATGCCAACATTTTGGCTGTATGTAGCGGTGGGAAGTCCACCGAATAACGCACCAATAATATTTGTGATGCCATACATCATAATACCGCCTTGAATTTCCTTGTCTTCTGGTTCCCGATCCATAGCACCGGTTGTGGTTGCGGTAAAGTCACCAATTGCCTGGATAGAGTTAATTGCAAACAGGATACCGATTGCCAGACAAGCGGCTAAGTCAAACTCTAAGCCAAAATGAAGGGGCTGCGGTAAGGAAAAATATCCGGCGGACTGAATGCCGGAAATATCTACCATGCCAAAGAAAAAAGCTACAATGTAGCCCGCCGCAATACCGATTAAGATGGACGCCAGCTTTAAAATTCCTTTGGAAAAATGATTTAACGCTGTAACCACAGCCAATGTAAAAATAGCAATAAACCAGTTTTGCCAGGAACCAAAGTCAGGGTTGCCGCTGCCGCCAGCCATATAGTTAATCGCTGTGGGATAAAGAGAAAGACCAATCGTAAATACGACAGTACCAGTTACCAGAGGCGGGAAAAGAGAGCGGATTTTTTTGGAAAATAATCCAATGACAATTGCGATGATTCCACCCACTACTTGAGCTCCTAAAATGGTTGCCACATTGGAAGAAGCTGCGATTGCCTGCATGGTAGGTACATAAGCAAAGCTGATGCCGACAATCATGGGGATGCCAGAGCCTAACTGGACTTTCCCTTTTCCGATAGGAAATAACTGAAACAATGTGCTGAGTGCGGAAATAAACAGAGATGTCTGAATTAAGATCAGTTTATCTTCTGCATTTAACCCCGCAACTCCTGATGTAATAATGGCAGGTGTGACACAGCCGACGATCATGGCAACAACGTGCTGCATGGCCATCGGGAGCGCATGAGAGAGCTTCGGAATGCCATCAGACTCAAAAATTGACGCAGATGTAGTTGTTTTCATACAAATCCTCCTGAAGAATAGAATAGATACATTATATAATAACAAATTCAAATTATAAACATTATTTTGCAAAATTTGTAAAAACATATCGAATGCCATTTAAGTTTTCTTTGACAAAAACATCGTGTGAAAAAACATTTTTATTTTCATGCGGATAAATGTCAGTTTTTTGTTGAAGGGAAAGAAGTTTTATCATATCCTAAAGAAAAGACAATCTGCAAATCAAACCATCAATCAAAAAAACAGCTAAGGAGAGAAACCTATGGCATACACAGAATTGATCAAAAACTTTAATCGTATTCGTGACTATATGCGGGAATTTTATGTCTATGGTTTTAAGAGTCGGGAGGAATATACGAAAAAAAGTGCCAGGTCTTATGATGACGAACGCCGCCGCTTAGAAAGCTGGCTGGGAGAGAATATGAAATTTCATCAGACTCCAGATGGGAAGAATGTTTTTATTTCTATAGATAGCAGGAAATCTCAACATAATCCCCTCTATCAAGCGTGGAAAGCGAAAAGTTTTACCGATGGAGATATTACATTGCATTTTATCTTGTTAGATATTTTGCAGTCTGCCAAAGGCGCATTAACCCTTCATGAAATCACAACAGAAATGGATCAGTATCTTTCGGAATTTCAAAACCAAAGAACTTTCGATGATTCTACCATACGGAAAAAACTGAATGAGTACATTTCGGAAGGCATTGTGATTGGTCAAAAGCAAGCAAAAACGATGTATTATAAAAAAGCAGAGCTGGAACATGATTTGGATGAAGATATGTTAAACTTTTTTTCAGAAGTTGCTCCATGTGGGGTGATTGGTTCTTTTTTGCTGGACCGAATAGAAGCGAAAGCTTCGCATTTTGTCTTTAAGCATCATTATATAACCGGTGCTATGGATAGCGAATTTTTATGTATCATTTTTCAAGCATTGCGCCAAAAAAGAAGTGTCATTTTAAAAATCATTCGTCAAACAAATGATTCCGCAAAGGAAATACATGTTGTGCCGCTTCGTGTGATGATAAGTGTACAAAATGGCAGACAGTATCTGATGGCATACAACATGAAATATAATCGAATTACATCTTATCGATTAGATTATATTTCATCTGTAAAAATAGGAGAAATCAATCTGCAATTTGATGAATTCAGAGAAAAGTTAAATAAGATGCTGCCGCATATATGGGGAGTCAGCACGCAGGGGAGATCTTCCAGCCGCATGGAACATGTAGAATTTTTGATTCGATACAAAGAGTGGGAAAGTTATATTCCGAATCGATTAGAAAGAGAAAAAAGATGCGGAACGGTTACACATTTTGACAATCATACCAGCAAATTTGAAGCAGATGTTTATGACGCTAGTGAACTGATTCCATGGATTAGAACGTTTCTTTGCCGTATCACAGAAATTCATTTTTCAAACGAAGCATTAGAAAAGCAGTTCCGAAACGATATCAAAGAAATGTATCGTATATATGGCATGGAAGGCGGTGAAACGTGTGATATTTAATGAACATTATGGGATATATTACAAAACAGTGGCTGAGATTTTGAAAGCGGCAATAGATCATCCTCTTTGCAGCAATGAAATTTATGATATTATAAATAAAAATGCCTTCAAAGAGAGCATCTTATATATTGTACCAGCCTTACAGGAGGAACGATGGCAATTATTAAAAATGGACGGTACAACTCCACTGAAAAATACGCCATTTATGCCATTTACAGCACTGGAAAAGCAGTGGCTGATGGCGATTTCTAATGATCCGCGCATTCGCTTATTTTGTGAAAAACCCATTTCTTTTCCAGATGTAGAGCCTCTATTTTTACCGGAAGATATTTTAATATTTGATCGCTATGGAGACGGTGATTGTTATGAAGATCCAGTTTATCAAAGAAATTTTCGGCAGATTTTAGATGCACTTCGTAAAAAATATCCATTATCTGTTTCCTTAAAAAATAGAAAAGGCGGTTTAGCCCATGCGAAGGTTATGCCGAAATATTTGGAATATTCGGAAAAAGATGATAAATTCCGGTTGCTTTGCTCTAAAGATCACTTTGTTCAAATAATTAATTTAGGAAGAATTCAAACGTGCAAACCATGTGGTCCCATTGATTCCGTGCATGGAAAAAATGAAGCGGTCAGAAGACATTGTCAAGTTGTATTTGAATTAGTAGACCAGAGAAAAGCATTGGAGCGTGTACTTTTACATTTTGCTCATTTCGAAAAGCAAGTAGAAAAAATAGAAAAACAACGTTACCGTGTGACCCTTTTATATGATAAAGGGGATGAAATGGAAATGGTAATACGTATACTTTCTTTTGGACCAATGATACGTGTGACAGCTCCGCAATACTTTGTGGAACTGATGAAAGAAAGGTTGCGAGATCAAAAAAGTTGTGAACTATAATGGTTCGCAACTTTTTTTCCGTGAAAAAAAGAAAAGATATAAATATAATAAAATTACAAATTGAAATTGTAAATATTTACAATATAACCAATTTTTAGATCAGCCGCAAAAAAGTGAGCCGTTTGCAAATGCGTATCTGGGTTTTGCGGATGTTGTGTAAATGATTCTAATGTGGCTTTCGAAATTCCGATCGTGATTAAAAATTGGGTTTTTCAATGATCATTGTATATTTCTATCTTACCAAATTTAGATAGAAGAACGATATACCCAAGTATAGTTTTTAACGGAAGAAGGGAAGAAAAATAATGTTTGAAATAAAAGGAAAAGTAAATACAGCTATTTGTTATGCAAAAGTAGCAGAAGATATTGCGATAGAACAAATACGTAGAATGTGCGATTATGAATTGACGGAAAATAGTAAGATACGAATTATGCCGGATGTACATGCTGGAAAAGGTTGTACAGTGGGAACTACAATGACCGTTACGGATAAAGTTTGTCCGAATATTGTTGGAGTAGATATTGGATGTGGCATGTATACTGTAAAACTAGCTGATCAAATGATTTCATTTGAAAAGTTGGACCAGGTGTGCCACGCGATTCCTTCCGGGAAAATGGTATGGCAGGGCAGACTGGAACGGTTTGATTTAACAAGACTGCGTTGCTATCGTTCTTTAAGAGATACTAAAAGACTGGAGCGATCTTTGGGAACATTAGGCGGCGGTAACCACTTTATTGAGGTGGATCAGGCAAAGGATGGTGCCTATTATTTGATCATTCATTCTGGAAGCCGAAATCTTGGAAAACAAGTGGCAGAAATTTACCAGCAGTATGCTGTGGATCTGCACATGGGTAAAGAGGATTATTTTCGTCAAAGAGAAGAGATCATCCATACTTATAAAGAAGAGGGAAGACGGGCGGAAATTGAAGATGCCTTAAAACAACTGAAAAACAGCTATGAAACACAAGAACTTTCTGTTCCAGAAGATATTTGCTGGCTGTATGGAACTTTTCTGGATGATTATTTGTACGATGTGGAGATCTGCCAGCAATTTGCCCGTAGAAACAGAGAAAAAATGGCAGAAATTATTTTGGAAAAAATGGAACTGACAGCGCTGGAAACCTTTCATACAGTTCATAATTATATTGATGTGAATGAGATGATCCTTAGAAAAGGTGCGATTGCAGCTCATAAAGGGAAGAAGGTTTTAATCCCTGTAAATATGCGGGATGGTTCCATCTTTGCTGTGGGAAAAGGAAATGCCGAGTGGAATTATTCTGCACCGCATGGTGCGGGTCGGCTGATGTCCCGTTCAAAGGCGAAAGAATCTCTGGATATAGAAACATTTGCAGCTTCAATGGAAGGAATTTATACGACTTCCGTAAATACGCAAACACTGGATGAAGCACCTATGGCATATAAATCATTGCGGGATATTTTGGATGTCATTGATGAAACTGTGGATGTGATAGATGTAATGAAACCGGTTTATAATTTTAAAGCTTCTGGTGAGGACTTGCCGTGGAAAAAGAAAAACAAAATGGATCATAGTATGGAGAATAATCAGGAAGTGTTATGAGGCAGAAGAAAGATTATGCTGTGATTACAATGCATGAAATCTAAAAGAAACCACATAGCTTTTAAAATTTGAATGAAAATATAAGAAAAACCCCCTTTGCCTACAGGCATCGGGTGTTTTTTATATTTTGTTATTTTACTATTGACTTTTTCTATTTAGAAGATATATCCAGAAATTTGTGTTGTCGATTACTTTACATTAAAATAAAAAAGCAAAACGGAATTGCAAATAAAAACAAATATACTTTATTTAAGCGAAATTTTTTATTTTTTTAGATTATAAATTGAGTTGTCATCTTAATTGGACGGTATAGAATACTGGATTGGCAGTATCTATTTTATTTGATATCATGAGGCAAACTATCGTGGAGAGATGAATAGACTGCAGAACATCACATAAAAATCAAATAAACAAGCAAACATAGTTTTTAATAAAGAACGGTGTGAATTCATTCACACCGTTCTTATAGTATATTTAATTTCCCTGTAAAGCATTTAAAGCATTTTGCGTATTGGTCAACTGATTGGAATCAGGATATTCTCCTACAACTTTTTGGTAATAACTGATGGCGTTTTCTTGATTCCCGTTTTCTTCCGCAATCTTACCCAGATAGTAGTAGATATCGTCAATAAAGTTTTCATTCGTTACGTATTTCAGCGCATTTTCCAAGTCGGTTTTCGCGGATTCAAATTCATTACTTAAAAATGCACTTTTACCTCTCGTGTAGTAGAGGTTTGCAACCTGCGGGTAAAGTGTAGCTTTTAAAGTATTGTATTTTTGCATTTCTTCCTCAGTAAACTGAGAAGGATCGATGGTACTGAATGTGGCAATACAGGTTTCATACTCTTCTGCTGTCAATTGATCTAAGGCTGTCTGTAATGCAGTTAGATTTTTTTCTTTATTTTCTTCGCTTTGCAAAGAAGCATTTTCGCTTTGCAATGCTTCCAGTTGTGTACGCATGGCAACAACTTCATCGGCAGTCATATTGGTCGTACCTTTATAGCTTTCAAGTTCTGCTTCTAATTGCTGGATTTTTTGGTCTTTTGCATCAGAAATTGCCGGCAATACTAACACTAACATGACAATCACTGTAAAAAGAGCAGCTGTTCCTGCAATGATAAAATCCCGTTGACTACCGAAGGGAAGGGTAGGCGCTTTTCTTTTAGATACACTTTTGCTAGAAGTGGGTGTATCTGTGGTCTGAGAAAACGGCTGCGTGTGTATAGATTTTTTGGGGAAAATAGATTTTTCTTTTTCGCCCATTACAGCACCAATCAAAGAGGGACTGCTTTCCGTCTGCAATATTTTCGCATAATGCAGCGCTACGGGATTACGCCGGTCTTTTTTTAATACTGCTTCTATGAGTTGCTGTGCGCGTTTTTTATTGTTTCCTTCCATACAGCATAGAGCCATTAAATTGTAGGAATCTATAAAATCAGGATTGGTATCGATACTTTTTTTCAGCCGAATCAATGCTAAATCGTCGCTGCCCTGTTTCAAATATCGAATAGCTTGATTATACATCCGAATGGCATCATTAGCCTGTTCCAGTTCGCGTGCATTTCTTTGCATGTATTCCATATAACCAGAAGCAGGGTTGTTCTGAGGCTGCAAATTAGTGCTAATGATCCAGTGCTTCAAAGCATCTGCAATATGTCCAATTTCACAATAAACCAGTCCCAATAAGTTTCGGGCATAAATATTATTTTTATCAAAAGTTATACTTTGCTCTAAAAAGGCTGCTGCTCCGGAAAGATCGCCTTCTTTTGCACAGGATAGACCTTTATTATATAATTTTGCGGATAGTCCGATTGCCTTTTTATAAAGATAAGTGTCAACACCACAGTGAGGACATACATATCCGTCATTAAAAGAAAAACCACAGACAGGGCATTTCATGATATGCACTCCTTTAATACTTATTCTTTTTCCTCTTTTTTCATTTCTTCTGTTTGTTTTGTGATATGCTGAAGCATGTCCAACATATCCTGCATTTCATTGGGTTGCAGTGTTGCTTCGATTTCATCTACTTCCATGATGGGTTGGAAACGTGCTAATTCACTTTTAAAATTTAGCATTATTTTCAATCTCCCTTCTTGTTCTATTTAAAATATGCTTCATTTCGCCAATCATATACAGAGAACCACAGCAAAGAATGATATCCTCTTGTTTTGTGATTTCGTATGCTTTGTCCAAGGCTGATTTTACTTCTGGACAAATGATACATTCTTTACCCTTATTTTGGAATAAATCCTTTAAGGTATCAGCGGATAATGTACGTTTGGTAGGTGGTTCTGTAAGAATAATTTGATCCGCAAAAGGAAGTAACTCCGTTACCATTTTTTCATAGGCTTTGTCTGATAAAACCCCCATAACCAAAGTGATTTTCCTATGGTCTGCTAAAGCATACATGGTAGAGGCAACTTGTGATATGCCATCTGCATTATGCGCACCATCCAAAATCAGTAATGGAGAGACACCACATACTTCCATGCGCCCGGGCCACTTACAGTGTTTTAGACCGTTGCGAATGACTTCTTCTGAAAAAGATATGCCATATATTTTATTTAATGCAGAAAGTGCTGTTAAAACAGTTACACAGTTTAGAGGCTGATACGTACCAGCCAAAGGAAGGCGCAAATGGGAAAATGATATCCACGGATTGGAAAGAGAAAACTGTGAACCAAAGAAGTCACAATGTTCCATTTTTATTTTAGCAGAGGCATAGAAAAAGGGCGCATCACAAGACTGTGCTTTTTTTTGCAGGATTTCTGTCACTGAATGGATATTGGGATAAACCGCTACAGGACAGTCCTGCTTTATAATACCAGCTTTTTCGGATGCAATTTGTTCTACAGTATCTCCAAGCAGTGCGGTATGATCCAAGCTAATAGACATAATCACACTGATAAGAGGTTTTTGAATGATATTGGTAGCATCAAAGGCTCCACCCAATCCTGTTTCTAAAACAACAAAATCAGGGCTTTGCTTTTTAAAATAGAGAAAAGCAGCACAGGTCAGCGTTTCAAAAAGATTCATTTTTTCTGCACCTTCTGTACATAACACAGATTCTTTTTGTAAGACCTGATCTATGGTATCCGCAAAATCCTGCATGGAAATCTCAAGATGGTTGATTTGTATCCGCTCTGTATATTCTTCCAGATGAGGGGAGATATATGTACCCACACGGAAACCCGCTTCCATTAAAATGGAAGTAAACATTGCGGCAGCGGAACCTTTTCCATTGGTGCCTGCAATATGGATACATTTTAAATTTTCCTGCGGGTTGCCAAATGCTGCAAGAACACGGCGAACGCGATCCAAAGAAGGATTGCCCTTCCAAGACAGTTTTTCTTCTAAACGCAGGATTGCTTCTGCATAATCCACTGCATTCACCTTCTATTCCATATAGTAAACTTTATAAAAATACAAAATATTACAAAATAATTATACCAGCAAATTGGGATTGTGCAATTAGTTTTCGGAAGTTTTCATTTTTGAAAAATGAAAATTTTCTTAAAAAACTTTATCTCAAAAAAATTTACAGTGATTATCTGAAGGGAAAAGTATTCTTTATTCGTTTTTCTTTTTGGATGATCCTGTCGTATTTTGGCGGATATCTTGCCAGAAATGTAGAAAAAAGGTATAATATAAAGAACTATGGACATCATTAGGAGGTATTCATATGGATGAACAAAAAAAACGCCCATTACCCCATTCTAATAACAAAAGAAAACGGAAAAAGCGCTTAACCAAAATCGGTTTGGGAATCATTCTTGGATTCTTAGCGGTTATTGTTTTGGTTTTTGCTCTTTGTGTAATACGCCCTCTGTTCTTCTCCAATCATGGAGATGAAAAAAGAGCAGGGGAGACGATTGTTGTTACCATTCCAGAGGGTAGTTCTACTGCTGACATAGCGCAGATCTTAAAAGAAAATGATTTGATCGATAGCGCTTGGGGCTTTCGGATGAAAAGCAAAAGTTCTGGTTATGATGGTACTTATAAACAAGGCACCTATCAATTAGATTATGGAATGGACCAGCTGGAAATGATGGCAATTATCAGTTCTGGCGAAGTATATCATGCTTATACTCTGGTTGTACCGGAAGGTTTTACCACAGTACGCATTGCCCAGCGCGTAGAGGAGTTAGGGATCTGTACAGCACAGGAATTTATTCAGGAATGTCAAACGGGAACTTTCGATTATACATTTTTGGAAAATCTGCCGGATCGTACCTATCGTTTAGAAGGGTATTTGTTCCCGGATACCTATTACTTTGAAGAAAGCGCGACAGCCCGCGATGTTGTAAATGCCATGCTGAAAAGATTTGAACAGATATATGAGACATATCAGGATGATATAGAGGCTTCCTCTTATTCATTAGATCAGATTATTACCATGGCTTCTATTGTGGAAAGAGAAATTGCATTGGATGAGGAAAGAGCCATTGCGGCAGGTGTAATTTATAACCGTTTAAAGGATGGCATGCGCCTGCAGATAGACGCAACTGTGCTGTATGGACAGTTGGTTAATGGTGAAGACACTTCTTCTGTAAATCTGGAATCTGATTCTCCTTATAATACATACTTGAATCAGGGACTTCCCATTGGTCCGATTGCAAATCCTGGGGAAGCATCTATTATTGCTGCTTTGAATCCTGCGTCCCATAATTACATTTATTATGTACTGGAATCTGCGGATCAGGAAAACCATATTTATTGCGAAACATATGAGGAATTTTTGGAAGCAAAAGCAAACTATCAAAAAACACTTTCCTAATTCATTTGAGGAGATAATACGATGAACTATGTAACAAATGATACACTGAATACCTACCTGCGTACGCTGCAGCCGATGTACGATGGTGTGCTGGGAGAAATTCAAAGAGAAGCCATTGCGGCAAATGTGCCCATTGTGCCTCATGAAACGGCGCGGTTGTTAAGTGTACTATTGGAATTAAAAAAACCAAGGCAAATATTGGAAATTGGTACGGCAGTTGGCTTTTCTGCGGGTTTGATGAGTCGGTATTTACAGAAAGGCGGATCCATCACCACTATTGACCGGTTTGAGGTAATGCTGCAAGATGCTCGGAAAAATATTAAACGTATGGGATTGGAAAATACCATCCATATTTTAGAGGGAGATGCAGCAGATATTTTGCCTACGCTGGAAGGTCCGTATGATGTGATTTTCTTAGATGCTGCCAAAGGCCAGTATGGCAACTTTTTGCCTCACTTACTGCGACTATTGCCAGTAGGCGGTTTACTGATTGTGGATGATGTATTGCAAGGCGGCAGTATTGCAGAAACCAGATATAGTGTGCCTCGCAGACAGCGTACGATTCATAAGCGGATGCGCCAGTTTTTGTGGGACATTACCCATCATCCTGCTTTGGAGACGAGTATCGTACCCATTGGAGATGGTGTTGCACTTTGTTATAAAAAAGAAGAAATCTCAAACGAGGTAGAAGGAGATATTGAATGATGAATAGAAAAAAGCCCGAGCTGTTGGCACCGGCAGGGGATTTAGAAAAATTAAAGGTTGCGGTACTGTATGGTGCAGATGCTGTTTATCTGGGTGGAGATGCCTATGGTTTGCGCGCAAAGGCAAAAAATTTTAACCATGAAGCCATGGCAGAAGGAATTCAGTTTGCCCATGCCCATGGTGCAAAAGTATATGTCACGGCAAATATTTACGCCCATAACGAAGATTTTCAGGGGATGGCAGATTATTTCCGTGAAATAGAAAAGATGGGTGCTGATGGTGTATTGATTTCTGACCTGGGCGTTTTTGCAGTGGCAAAGGAAGCTGCCCCTTCTTTGGAACTGCATGTGTCCACACAGGCAAATAATACGAACTGTTATTCAGCTAATGTATGGCATCAGTTGGGTGCAAAAAGAGTGGTAGTAGCAAGAGAACTTTCTTTGGAAGAAATTCGCCAGATCCGGGAAAATACACCGGAAAATTTGGAACTGGAAGCATTTGTTCATGGTGCCATGTGTATTTCTTATTCCGGCAGATGTCTATTAAGTAATTATCTGACTGGTAGAGACGCAAATCACGGAGAATGTGCCCATCCTTGCCGTTGGCGGTATTACTTAGTGGAGGAAAACCGTCCGGGAGAATATATGCCCGTTGAAGAAAACGAACGGGGAACCTATATTTATAACTCCAAAGATTTGTGTATGCTGGACCATATTCCGGATTTGGTAGAAACCGGGATTTCCAGTCTGAAAATAGAAGGTCGTATGAAAACACCTTTTTATGTAGGTACTGTGGTAAAAGCATATCGGGAAGCAATTGATGATTATTTTGATGATCCTGCATTGTATGAGAAAAAAATTCCTTATTATTTGGAGGAGATTTCTAAGGCAAGCCACCGGGAATATACCACTGGTTTTTACTATGGCAAACCGGGCGGTACAGAGCAGAATTACACCAGCAACTCTTACCTGCGTGGGTATGATTTCATTGGTATGATTCAAGAAGATTCCAATGCAGATGGCTATGCATGGATGGAACAGCGGAATAAATTTTCTGTAGGGGAAGAAGTAGAAGTGATGCCGGCAAAAGGAGAACCTTTTTCCTTTATCGTAGAAGAAATTCTTAATGAAGAAGGAGAAACTCAAGAATCTGCACCTCATCCGCAGCAAAAAATCCGTCTCCATTTTCCCAAGGCAGTGCGTCAATATGATATGCTGCGGAAAAAGATGAATTAAAATCTATAGATTTTTTTAATAAATACTCTTGACAGAAAGAATATATCATGATAAACTCCTTTCCAATAACAGGGATGGAGAAAAGTAGGATGCAAACAGTTCCCAGAGAGCAGGCGTTGGTGGAAATCCTGCAATATGCGTATCTGAAAGAACACTCCGGAGTTGCAAGCTGAACTCTTTTATAGATAGTAGGTGCGCCGCAATCCAGCGTTAACGGGATAGCATTTATTAGAATGCGAAAAGGGGCTATATTTTGGTATAGCAATTTAGGTGGCACCGCGGATAGCAGCTATTCGTCCTAAGAATCAATCTTGGGAACGAAAAGCTGCTTTTTTGTTCCTTATTTTTCAAAAGGAGTGGTGTTTTATGTGTTCCATTTTAGGCTATACCGGAAAAGACTTTACGAAAGAGGAAATGAAATTATTTTTAATGAGAACAGTAGAGAGGGGACCAGATGGACAACAGGTTTTGACGCTGGAATCTGGATATTTGGGGTTTGCCAGACTAGCCATTATGGGACTGACACAAGCAGGCATGCAGCCTTTTTTCAGCGGACAGAGCGCTGTGGTTTGTAATGGAGAATTGTATGGTTTTAGAACACTAAAGAAAGAATTAGAAGAACGAGGATATGTTTTCCAAAGTGATTGCGACTGTGAGCTGTTACTTCCTCTTTATCAGGAATATGGTTTGGATATGTTCTGCCATTTAGATGCGGAATTTGCATGTATTCTTTATGATGGCAAAACGAAAGAAATGATTGCAGCAAGAGATCCCATTGGAATTCGTCCGTTATATTATGGATATTCAGCATCCGGTAAAATTGCCTTTGCCAGCGAGCCAAAAGCATTGGTTGGATGGGTAGAAGAAATTTTACCTTTCCCTCCTGGTCATTACTATTATCAGGGACAATTCGTTTGCTATGATGATATGGCTTCTGTGACTATGTATCGCCATGAGGATTTGGATACTATTACAAAAACAATCCAGAAAAAATTGATTGCCGGTGTAGTGAAAAGATTGGACTCTGATGCCCCTTTGGGTTTTTTGCTGTCTGGAGGATTGGATTCCAGCCTGGTTTGTGCCATTGCGGCTAAATTTTTGCAGAAGCCCATTCGTACCTTTGCCATCGGTATGGATCAAGATGCCATTGATTTGAAATACGCGAGAGAAGTTGCAGATTACATTGGTGCAGAGCATACCGAAGTGATTATGACAAAGGAAGAAGTGATTCAAACACTGGAAGAGCTTATTGCGGCTATTGGTACTTATGATATTACTACGGTAAGAGCAAGTATGGGAATGTATTTGGTTTGCAAAGCCATTCACCAAAAAACGGATTTAAAAGTATTGCTTACAGGTGAAATATCCGATGAATTATTTGGATACAAATATACAGACTTTGCACCATCTGCGCAAGCGTTTCAGAAAGAAGCAGAAAAAAGAGTACGTGAATTACATATGTATGATGTACTGCGTGCAGACCGATGCCTGGCAGCAAATAGCCTAGAGGCAAGGGTGCCTTTTGGAGATCTTGATTTTGTGAAATATGTGATGTCCATTGATCCGGCAAAGAAAATGAATGTATATGGCAAAGGGAAATACTTGCTGCGCAAAGCATTTGCAGATGAGGATTGGCTGCCGGAAGATATTCTTTGGCGGGAAAAAGCCGCTTTTTCCGACGCAGTGGGGCATAGTATGACTGATGATTTAAAAGAGTATGCGGAATCTATGTATACCGATGAAGAATTCCAGCGTAAATGCGCGCAGTATGACCATGCAGCTCCTTTTACCAAAGAAAGTTTGTTGTACCGGGAAATTTTTGAAAAATATTATCCGAATCAAGCACAAATGATACCTGCATTTTGGATGCCAAACCAAACTTGGCAAGGCTGTCAAGTTACAGATCCCAGTGCCAGATACCTTTCTAACTATGGAGAGAGCGGAAAATAAAGAATCGGAATGAACGATAGAGGTCTTTCTAGCTTGTCCCTTTTCGTAAGGGACAGAGCGGAAAGACTTCTTTTTTTATAGAGTTTTTTATGTAAACAGGGATCATCATCCCTGTAATTGCTCCATATATTCCCTTACTTTTTTTAATGCTTTTTTTTCAATTCTTGAGATATAAGAACGGGAGATACCTAGTAAATCCGCAACTTCCTGCTGTGTTTTTGCCTGATCGCCTTGTAAGCCGTAGCGCAGAATCAACACAGTTTTTTCCCGTGGTGTCAAAACGGCATGAATAGCATCGCACATTTGATGCATCTGTTTTTTACGATAGATTTGATCTGCGAAATCAACGGTTTCTTCTGAAATGACGTCCAGCATGGTAATTTCGTTGCCTTCTTTATCACTTCCAATGGGTTCAAAGATGGAAACATCATTTTGATATTTCTTCGCTGCGCGAAGGCTCATCAGGATTTCATTCTCAATGCAGCGGGAGGCATAGGTGGCAAGACGAATACTTTTCTCCATGTCATAGGTAGAAATGGCTTTCAACAGTCCAACGATTCCAATAGAAAGAAAGTCTTCGTGATCCGGCGAAAGTACATAATATTTTTTCGCGATATGCGCGACTAACCTTAAATTGTGCATGACCAGCATATCTTTTGCTTCTTTTTGTTCTGCTTCTGTGCCGTTTTGATACTGCTCTAAATACTTTTTTTCTTCTTTCGCGGATAAAGGTTTCGGAAAAGAACCGTCAGAACTAAAACCATAAAGCAGCGGAATAACCATCAGACACAAGAACATAGGACCTGGTGCACCTCCCAAATTTTAGGGTCAATGGTAATATATGGGAGAAAAATTTGTCTGTTGCGTGTCTGAATACTGAGATGGTTGTACTATTTTTTTATATTCTGTCATCTTGTGGGACAAAATGGAGAGAGAAGAAACATGCGTTAGCTATGAATTCTGTTAGGATTAAGTATGAAAGGAGTGAAAAAAATGGGATTGGAATGTAAAAAAAACGGAACAGTTTTTCTATTTTACTTATCCGGTGAATTGGATCACCACTCCTGTATTCCCATTCGAGAGGAATTAGATAAGGTGATCTGTCATTATCATGTGAAGCGGGTCATTTTCGATTTTTCTGCTGTAAGTTTTATGGATAGTGCTGGAATCGGATTGCTGCTGGGGCGATATCGTGAAATTGCTAAATTCGGTGGAAAATGTGTGATCCTCTGTGAATCGGAAAAAATAAAAAAAATACTGCAAATGGGATCGGTACAATTGGTTATGCCCATCGTAGAAACAAAGCAGGAAGCCTATGAAAAATTAGGAGGGACAGAGAATGGAACAATATGATAACACAATGTTAATCCGGTTCCCCGCAAAATCGGAAAACGAAGGTCTGGCCAGAGTTGCTGTCACGGCATTTGCGGCGCCTTTAGACCCTACCGTATCAGAACTGACAGATATGAAAACAGCGGTTTCCGAAGCGGTGACAAATGCCATTGTCCACGGTTATGCAAAGGGTACAGGTGATGTGGAGGTTTTTTGCCAGAGAAAAGAAGAAACGATCTATATTATGGTTTCTGATAAAGGGTGTGGTATTTCTGATATTACACAAGCGATGGAACCCCTTTATACTTCTAAGCCGGAACAAGAAAGAGCGGGGCTTGGTTTCACAATTATGGAAACCTTTATGGACTCTTTGGAGGTAGAAAGTAAAGTCGGTGAGGGAACTTGTGTAAAAATGGCAAAAAAACTCTCTAAACTGCGCTGAGAGGGACTTTTTTATGGAAGAATGGAAGGTAAAAATATTAAAAGCGCAAGAAGGGGATCATTCTGCTATGGAAGAACTGCTGCAAGAACATACCGGCTTGGTTCGTATGGCGGCAAAGCGGTTTTATGGTGCGGCAGATAGGGAAGACTTACAACAGATTGGTATGATTGGGCTAATGAAAGCGATTCGCAGATTTGACTGTAGTTATGATGTCAAATTCTCTACATATGCTGTTCCCATGATCGTAGGAGAGATTCATCGTTTTTTACGGGGAGACGGATGGATCAAAGTTAGCCGTACGCTAAAAGAACAAGCAATGCTGCTACGCAGAGAACGTCAGCGGTTTCAAAAAGAGCAGGGCAGAGAGCCTACTTTACAGGAAATGCTACAGGCAACTGGTCTTACAGAAGAAGCTTATCATTTAGCAGAGATGGCTTCTGCAATGCCTAGAAGTTTAGAAGAAGAAGGATCATCTACACAGTCAGATGGACTTTCTTTAGAAGAAAAGTTGACGGATCAGACACAAAATGAGCGGGATTGGGACCGATTCTGTTTAAAAAGTGCGATTGCCACTTTGGAGGAACGAGAACAGAAAATCATCTATTGTCGTTATTTTTTAGACGAAACCCAGGCAAGTGTGGCAAAACAATTTGGAGTATCTCAAGTACAGATATCCAGACTGGAAAAGAAGATTCTTTTGCAGCTGCGTCATGCGCTTTCGGAATAAAAAAAGGGCCCGAAGGTCCTTATCATTGTAATTTATGTCCGCATTTGGGACAGTAATCAAAATTACTTTCTGTTGCAAATCCACAGTTAGGACAGCGCTTGCCATGGTGTCCGCAAGAGACTAAGGTAAAATCTTCTTCTCGTAGACGTACACTTTCGTCGCCACGCTCTAACGCTTGCCCAATCTCTTTGGGCAGTTCATAAACGGCACCGCAGCATTGGGCAGTGGCGTAGTAGTGCTTTCCCCACCGAAATAGAGGAATAAAGAAAAAACTAAATACATTACAGGTCATAAAAAAGGAAAAGTTGGTATATTCTCCGCAGGAACGACACAACATAGTCCAATAATAAGATATTTCTTTACGATCTGTATAAATCCCACCAATAAAAAACATAACAACACCCTCATAAAGAAAATATTTTAGAAAAATATGTAAGAAAATTAAATTTTTAACAAATTCAATTTACTTTTTTCCAATAACATGATATGATAAGAGTGTAATAATTGCAAGATATAATCTTAAAGGAGGTCGTACGAATGAAAGTAGCAAAGATTGCAGTGAGTGCTGTTTCTCTTGCTGTTTCCGCGGCCCTTTTGACATTATGTATTATTGATTTTGTCAGAGGGATGAATACCACTTACTGATAGAAAATAAAATGGTATTTTATGGGGCGATTTACCGCATATTTGCCGGGATAATATTGTCATTGTGCGTTCGCCTTTTTCATTTTTAATATGATTGAGGAGGTATTTGTATGGTTAAAGTAGGTATTAATGGTTTTGGTCGTATTGGCAGACTGGTTTTGCGCGCTTCTTTGGAAAGAGGCGACGTAGATGTAGTTGCAATCAACGATCCTTTTATCAGTGTGGAATATATGGTCTATATGATGAAATATGATTCTGCCCATGGTCGCTTCAACGCTGATATGGAAGCGAAAGATGGTAAGCTGGTAATTCATGGCAAAGAAATCTCTGTTTATGGTTTTATGGATCCTGCAGAAATTCCTTGGAGTGAGTCTGGCGCAGAATATGTACTGGAATGTACCGGTCAATTCACCAAATGCGAAAAGGCAGCAGCACACTTTAAGGGCGGCGCGAAAAAAGTGATTATCTCCGCACCTAGCGCAGATGCACCGATGTTTGTAATGGGCGTAAACCATGAAACTTATGATCCTTCTATGGATATCGTTTCTAATGCTTCTTGTACAACAAACTGCCTGGCTCCTTTGACAAAGGTTGTTCATGACAAGTTTGGTATTGTGGAAGGTTTGATGACAACGGTTCACTCTATGACAGCAACACAAAAGACTGTAGATGGTCCTTCCAAGAAAGACTGGAGAGGCGGACGTACTGCATCTGCAAATATTATTCCTTCCAGCACTGGCGCTGCAAAGGCAGTAGGCAAAGTTATCCCTGAACTGAATGGAAAGCTGACTGGCATGTCTTTCCGTGTTCCGACACAGGATGTGTCTGTAGTGGATTTAACATGCAGATTGGAAAAGCCTGCTACTATGGATGAGATTATAGAAGCAGTACATTATGCTTGTGAACATGAGATGAAGGGCATTATGGACTATACCAATGAAGATGTAGTATCTTCTGACTTCTTGACAGATCCTCATACTTCTATCTTTGATGAAAAAGCAAGCATTTCCCTGAATGATCACTTTGTAAAGCTGGTTGCATGGTACGATAATGAATGGGGCTATAGCAACAAGTGTTTGGATTTGGTGAAACATATGTATGAAGTAGATCATAAATAAACTTTGTAAAGATAAAACACCCGCAACAGCGGATGTCTATAATAAAGAAAATATAAATTTAAAAACATGCCGGATAAGAAAACATCTTCTCCGGCATGTTTTTTATTGTGAGCAAATAAAGTATTAACCACCCAATGTCACATCTTGCTTTTGATACCATTGTAATGCTTGGGTAAAATCTTCCGGCTGAAAATCTGGCCATAATCGATCCACCACAAAGAAATCTGCATAAACCGACTGCACAGGTAGAAAACCAGATAATCGCCGCATGCCACCCCAACGAATGATTAAATCAACGCGTGAAATATCATTTGATCGAAGTTCACTGCAAATTTTGGGACGATTCTTGCCAGGATGACTTAATTCAGCAAGATCCCACTCCCATCCATAGTTCACCAAAAAATTGACACGAATACCACCGCCATTTAAGTCTGTTCTCGTTGTATATGGCAATAGCTCTTTGGGAAATGTAGCGGCATTTTTATCACCAATAACAAGGAGAGAAACGGGCTCGGACGCTATCAGCTGAACTGCCTCAACACATGCTTTAGAAAAGGCTTGGACTTGTTCCGGAGGTCGTCCGCAGTTATCTGTTGTAAATCCATAATAAGTGATTTCTTGGACACCTGCATCTCTTGCCAGTTTTAATAAATCTAATCCTGGTGTCAAGCCATGGGCATACCCATCCTGTTTTTGCAATCCTGCATGTTTTGCCCAACGCCTGTTTCCATCTGGAATAATTCCGATATGCTTTGGAATTCGCATATATCCACCTTCTTCCAATTTATTCTTTGTCTGTATTATGGGCTTCCTTTTGGATGGCTATACATGAAAAACAAAAGAAGTATATTTTTAAGACAGAACAAAGGATTAGAGGGGAATATCAAAAGGATTGTATCAGTTGGCATATCGGCAAGTTTGCTATAAAACATTTGACATTTAGAGAATATTGTTAAAGATAGCAGTATGATAGCAAATAGATTGTTATGATATTATGATAAACGGGGAGTGAGAAGTAATAGAATGAAATAGAGGAATATTGTTTACGTAAGGTAATTAGAAAAGTACCTCTTTTATTGTGGGACAAAAATTGTCCAACATTACAAATTTACTAATCATTTTTTAAACGAAAACTGTATACTCCAACAAAAATTACCTTTTTGAGGAAAATGGAGTGACTTTTCTATGGAAAGTGGTAAAATGTAGCTGTAACAAACACATTTTGTGAACAAGAAAGGAAGAGGTTACCAATGGCAATTAAAGTAGGCATCAATGGTTTTGGTCGTATTGGCAGAGTGGCAGTGCGTGCAATGTTGGAAAGATGGGATCGTTTCGATATTTGTGGCATTAATTTGCGTAATGCGGACATTCCCTACATGGTTTATATGCTGAAGTATGACTCTATTTTTGGTCGTTTCCCTGCTGAAGTAGAAGAAGCAGAAGGCGCAATTATCATCAATGGCAAAAAAGTAAAAGTATTCAGCGAAAGCGATGCTTCTAAAATTGATTGGGCTTCTTGCGGCGCAGAATATATTATCGAGTCTACAGGCGCCTTCAACACTATGGAAAAGGCAGCAATGCATATGGTAGGCGGTGCAAAGAAGGTAATTTTAACCGCACCCTCTAAAGATGAAATTATGCCTACTTTTGTAATGGGTGTAAACCATGAAACCTATGAACCTTCTATGAATATTGTTTCCAATGCTTCTTGTACAACCAACTGCTTAGCACCTTTGGTTAAAATTGTACATGATAACTTTGGTATTGAACAGGGGCTGATGAGCACCATTCACGCTGCAACAGCAAAGCAGAAGGCTGTCGATGCAAGAGCTGGTCGTGACTGGAGAACCGGTCGTTCTGTATTTAATAATATCATTCCTTCCACTACAGGTGCTGCAAAGGCAGTTGGTCGTGTTATACCTGAACTGAAAGGTAAAATGACTGGTATGTCTTTCCGTGTACCCAGTAATGACGTATCTGTTGTAGATTTAACTGCAAGATTGAAAAAACCTGCTACATATCAGGAAATTTGTGACGCCATTAAGGTTGCTTCTGAAACATATATGAAGGGCATTGTAAGTTACATGAAGGACGATATTGTTTCTTCTGACTTGAAAGGCGATGCGCATACTTGTATCTTTGACGAGAAAGCAGGTATTATTTTGGATGACAACTTTGTAAAGCTGATTGCATGGTATGACAATGAGTGGGGCTACAGCAATAAAGTGCTGGACTTGGTTGAACATATGTATACAGTAGATCATCAAGCGTAATAAAAAAACCGGTGTTTTAGGCGGGTGCTCGTAAGACAGTAATTCTAAAAAATTACTATTTTACGGCATCTGTCTGACAGGGTTGGAAAAACAACTATGAAAAGAACGATGTCGAGTCGAAAGACTTAACATCGTTCTTTTTCTATCT
>CALWKY010000013.1 GCA_944381395.1 uncultured Lachnospiraceae bacterium | reverse complement strand
GGGCAGTGCTGATGAACAAGAAATCAATTTAGCCATTGTGCAGTATCTGCGGGCGTATCTGGAAATGGGCGGCGCACAGGTGATAGTAACCCGCGAAGCGGATGGGGCACTGGGAGAAAGCAAACGGGAGGCTATGGCAAAACGGCAGGCCATTGCGGACGGAGAAGGGGTAGACTTGTTGGTCAGTATCCATCAGAATGCTTTTACTTCCTCTGTGGCAAAAGGCACGCGGGTATTCTACCATAAGCAAAGTGAAGCCGGAAAGGAAGCAGCGCAGGCCATACAGGAAGCCTTAACGGCAGAGATTGAAGAATCTGCAAAGGATGCGAAAGAAAATGACAGTTATTATATTTTGCGGGCAACGAAGACGGCGGCTGTATTGGTAGAGTGTGGATTTTTGTCAAACCCTGCGGAAGCAGAATTGCTTAATACAGAAGCATATCAAAAGCGAATTGCCTGGGCCATTTACTGCGGCATCCAGAACTATTTTGGAAATACACAAATGTGAAAAGCCTTGTATTTGCACGCTTTTTTTGCTATACTGTGGAAAAATCAAAGGGTATATGAGAGAAAAATACAAAGGAGAAATCCATGTTTGAACAATTTACATCCCTGGGCATTTCAGAACCACTGGCGCAGGCTTTAGCTGCCCAGCAGATTACCCAGCCAACATCCATTCAACAAGAAGCGATTCCGGTCATTTTATCGGGAAAAGATGTGATTGCCCGTTCAGAAACCGGTTCCGGCAAAACATTGGCATACTTGCTGCCTGTTTTTGAAAAGATTGATCCCGCAGTACGGGGTACGCAAGCGTTGATTCTCACACCTACCCATGAGTTGGCAGTACAGGTCCATCGTCAGGCGGAATTATTGCAGAAAAACGGCGCGCGGGGCGTTTCTTCCGCGTTGATTATTGGTGCTGCCAATATTACCAGACAGATAGAGCGTCTGAAGGGAAAACCTCAGATTGTCATTGGTTCAGCGGGCAGAATTTTAGATTTGATTCACCGCAAAAAGATACAGGCGCATCTGGTGCGTACCATTGTGCTGGATGAAGGTGACCGTTTGCTGGATGACTTAAACCGGGAAGTGGTGGAAGCTGTGATCCATACCACCCTGCGGGACCGGCAGTTATTGCTGTTTTCTGCCTCTGTGGGCGCAGAAACCCAAAAACATGCGCAAGCCTTGATGAAAGAAGACGCGCAGAAACTGTTTATCCAGACAGCGGCTATGCCTGCGCAGCTGGAACATTGCTACATATTGACACAACAGCGGGAAAAGATTTTAGAGCTGCGGAAAATTTTAGCCGGAGAAAAACCGAAAAAGGCTATTGTTTTTCTGAATAATCCTACAAATATTGAGGTAACGGTGGATAAATTAAACTATCATGGCATAGAGGCTGCGGGTATTTATGGCATGGCTCATAAAACCGACCGGAAACAGGCGCTGGAGCAGTTTAGAAAGGGTATGGTGCAGGTTTTGGTAGCTTCTGATATCGGCGCCAGAGGACTGGATATTCCGGAAGTAACCCACGTGATTAACTTGGATATTCCGGAAGACCCGACCTTCTATCTCCACCGGGCGGGCCGCTGCGGCAGGCAGGGAAAGACGGGCATGGTGCTTTCCCTGGCTACGCCATCCGAAAGACGGTGGATTCACCGGCTGGAACGTGCGTTGGAGATTACGATACACCAAAAAGAAATGTCTCATGGCAAGCTGGTAGACAGTACCCGCACCAAATCCGATCTTTCTGCTGCGAAAAAGAAAGACAGAAAAGATTCCGCCGATTCCTCTCAGAACCTGTTAGAAAAACAAACGGCAAAGAGAGAAAAGAAGCGGGACGTAGTGAAACAAAAGCCCGCAAAACAGGAGGAAAAAGGCTTTTTTGCAAGAAAAGCAGAACGATTAGCCCAAAAAGAGGAAAATCGGAGAAAAAGTCAAAAAAAATGATTGTAGAAAACGTTGTTTTCGTTTATTATGAAAAGTGATTTACCAATTTCATATTTAAGGAGGAAATACACCAATGAGCGATTTTGATCAGGAACTGGAAGAACTGGAGACCATGACACTCACACTGGATGACGATACAGAACTGGAGTGCAGCATCTTGGGCGTATTTGAGGTAGAAGGCTACGAAGGCAAGGAATACATTGCGTTGTTGCCTTTGGAAGATGAAACGGTATTGTTATATCGTTACATGGAAGAGGATGATGAACAGTTTGTACTGGATGTCATCGAAGACGATGAGGAATTTGAAAAGGTATCCGAGACTTTCTCCGAACTTTTTGATGAGGAAGACGATATCGAAGAATAAACAGAAATGTTTCCAAGAACGGGGCATGGCTTTCTTAGGTGCCTTCCTATAGAATAATGGTGTACCGTTTTTTCTATAGGTCGCACCAGAAGCTGTGCCCTGCTTTTTGTGACGCAGAAAGGGTGAAGAAAATCATGAAGCATTGTTTGACCATTGCGGGCAGTGATACTTGTGGCGGAGCTGGCATTCAGGCGGATTTGAAAACATTTTCCGCGCTGGGTACCTATGGAATGAGCGTGATTACTGCTGTTACCGTACAAAATACCCAAGGCGTATTTGGCTGCCAGGATATTGATCCGGAAATTGTAAAAGGGCAGATAGATGCTATTTTTACGGATATTCCAGTGGCTGCGGTAAAAATTGGCATGGTATCCCGCATAGAGACCATCTGCGCCATTGCGGAAAAACTGGAACAGTATCATCCGCAAAATGTGGTAATTGATCCGGTAATGATTTCCAAAAGCGGCTTTGATTTAATGCAGCCGGACGCAAAGGAAACATTGATAAAAACACTGCTTCCCTATGCTTTTGTCGTGACACCCAATTTGCCGGAAGCACAGGCAATTACCGGGGATAAAATCGAAAATCTGGCAGAAATGGAGCAGGCAGCCAGAAAGATTTATGAAATGGGACCAAAAAATGTACTGATCAAAGGCGGACATCTGGAACATGATGCAACAGATCTGCTTTTTGATGGACAGAAGGTTACCCTCTTTCATTCAGACCGTATCGAAACAAAACATACCCACGGCACCGGATGCACTCTTTCCAGCGCTATTGCTGCGAATTTGGCAAAAGGTATGTCTGTGGAAGAAGCGGTGCGCCAGGCAAAAGCGTATATTACCGTTGCCATTGCCCATAGTTTGGCCATTGGTCATGGGGTAGGTCCCACCCATCATTTTTATAGTTTGTATGAAAAAGCGGGCATGTTGGAAGAAACAGAACGTGGATAATTTTCCAAGGAAAGGTATCTTTCCATAAAAATGACAGTTTTTTAGTAGGAAAAAGGAGCTGTCATTTTTTATTCCCGCTTTTCGAGAGTTTACGCGAAATTTTCATAGTTTCTTAAGTTGCGTTTCAGAGTAAAGTATGCTAAAATGATTCATTGATATCCTATGTATAATGGCGTGTAAAGACAAGGAATATAAAACGTCCTTGTGGCGAAGAATCATAGAAGAAATAAAGTCTATGGTCGGGTGGATTTTCATACCCCAGATTGAAGGAGGGAACGTTTTTTGAACAAATTTTGGAAGTCTGCGGCTCTTTATGGAGTTATTTTTTTGGCAGTATTAGTAGTGGTTGTTTTTTCCAACCGCGGGCTGAGCACTGGAGAAACGGCAACACAAACCCCGGGTGTGTCACAGAGTACAGAAACCTATACCTACGGTGACATCCTGCGTGAAATGGATGCAGGTAATGTACAGTCCGTCACCATTGCCCGTAGCAATGATGCCAGCGACTATGGCGAAGCAGAAGTTGTTTTGCGGGATGGCAAGACTGTTACCATCAATTTATCCAGTGTTTCCACATTCCAGGAACGGGTAGACCAAGAAGTACTGGAAGGTAAGGTTGACACCTTAGATGTGGCACCGGTGGAAAAAGAAAGTATTTGGATGAGTATTCTACCTACGCTGTTGTTGATGATCGTAAGTATTTTCATTTTTACCATGATCCTCAACCATATGCAGGGCGGCGGCGGTAAAATGGCAAACTTTGGCAAAAGTACTGCTAAGATGAATACCGATGGCAAAAATAAAGTAACCTTCCAGGATGTAGCCGGCTGTGATGAAGAAAAAGCGGAACTGGAAGAACTGGTACAATTCTTGAAAGATCCCAAAAAGTTTACGGATTTGGGCGCTAGAATCCCTAAGGGCGTTTTATTAGTAGGTCCTCCTGGTACGGGTAAAACACTGCTGGCAAAGGCAGTGGCAGGAGAGGCTGGCGTACCGTTCTTCTCCATCTCCGGTTCCGATTTCGTAGAGATGTTTGTCGGCGTTGGCGCAAGCCGTGTGCGTGATTTGTTTAGTGAAGCAAAGAAAAATTCTCCCAGCATTATTTTCATCGATGAAATTGATGCGGTGGGCCGCAGAAGAGGCGCCGGATTAGGCGGCGGTCACGATGAAAGAGAACAGACCTTGAACCAACTGCTGGTGGAAATGGACGGTTTTGGTCTCCATGAAAGCGTGATTATCATTGCGGCAACAAACCGCGCGGATATTTTGGACCCTGCTTTGCTGCGTCCCGGTCGATTTGACCGCCAGGTTTATGTAGGCAGACCGGATGTAAAAGGAAGAGAAGCAATTTTGCGGGTACATGCAAAGAATAAACCTCTGGCAGACGATGTGGACCTGAAGGTGATTGCCCAGACCACGGCTGGTTTTACCGGCGCGGATCTGGCAAATTTGTTGAACGAAGGCGCCCTCATCGCGGCAAGGGATAACAAACAGAAGGTAGATATGGCTTCTATTCAGAAGGCGCTGATTAAGATCGGTGTTGGCACAGAAAAGAAGAACCGTGTCATTTCCGAAAAAGAAAAGTATATTACCGCATACCACGAAAGCGGTCACGCGATTTTGTTTGAAGTGCTTTCTGAACAGGATCCGGTACACAGCATTTCTATTATTCCCACGGGCTTTGCCGGCGGTTATACCATGCCGCTGCCTACAGAGGATAAAATGTATATGACTAAACTGTCTATGGAGCAGGAGATTATCAGCTTGCTGGGCGGTCGTGCCGCAGAGGAACTGGTCATCAAAGATATTACCACCGGTGCTTCCAACGACATTGAAAGAGCCAGCGCAATGGCAAGAAATATGGTGACAAAATACGGCATGAGCAAAGTTTTGGGACCGATCCAGTTTGGCGGCGACAGCGACGAAGTCTTTATCGGCAGAGACTGGGGTCAGACCAGAAATTACAGCGAAGCGGTAGCAACTACCATCGACGAAGAAGTGAACCGCATTGTGATGGATGCGTATAACGAGGCGCTGCGTCTGCTGCGGGAAAATATGGAAGTACTCCACGCCTCTGCACGTCTCTTAGTGCAGAAAGAAAAAATTAGCGGCGATGAATTCAGAGCGTTGTTTGACGAAAAAGTACGCAATGAAGTATTGGGTATTACCACGGAAGAAACGGCACCCGCTGAACAGTAAGTCTGCGAAAGAGGTGGATACAGATGAAAATGAATAATATTGTACCCGGTATCAATTACGAGACAAAATATATTGTAGAGGAAGAAGATACAGAAAAAGGCAGGCTGGAAGCACTGTCCTCCAGCCGTTTATTGGAATGGTTAGAGGATGCAGTGGTGGAGACGGTGGCACCTTTTTTACCTCGCGGCTATCAAGCAGTGGGAATTGGATATGATCTGCGGATTCTCTCTTGCACGGCAGAGGGTATGCAGGTACGTATAGTAGTAGAATTGCAGGAAGTAGGACAGGAAACCTTAACGTTTGCGGTAAAGGCGTATGATGATATGGATAAAATTTGTGAAGGCAAGTTTATACGCAAGGTTATCTCTGTAGAGGAATATGCGCAAAGACTGCAGAAAAAGGCAGAACAGATGAGATAATGAAAAAAGGCGGCGGCATGGAGTTTTGTGAAAACGGGTGCGCTGCCTTTTTTTATCAAGAAGGGAGGAAGTAAAGTGGAAGATATCATCCTGGAGCTTCTGCGGCAAGAAGGAGATTTTCTTTCTGGTGAGGAAATCGGAAAACGGCTGCATGTTTCCCGCAGTGCGGTTTGGAAAGGAATTCGGAAATTACGGGAAGAAGGCTATGAAATCCAAGCTGTTACCAATAAAGGATACTGTCTGGTAGAACAGGAAGCCAGATATAACGGGAAAGATTTGACTGCCGCATTAAAAACGGAAAAAATGGGCCGCCCTCTTTATTTCTATGAAGAAACCGACTCTACTAATGCCTGCATCCGCCGTTTGGCACAAGAAGGCGCGCCGGAAGGCACTTTGGCAGTGGCAGATGTGCAGACTGCAGGCCGCGGCAGACGTGGTCGTGCCTGGACAAGCCCAAAAGGCAGCGGTATCTGGATGAGTTTGTTATTAAGACCCAATATTCCACCCGCAAAAGCCAGCTTGATTACATTGCTTTCCGGTTTGAGTGTTTGCAAAGCCATTGAACGGGTGACAGGGCTGCGGCCCCAGATCAAGTGGCCCAATGATATTTTATTAAACGGGAAAAAAATCGTGGGCATTCTTACGGAAATGGAATGTGAAATGAGTGATATTTACTTTGTGGTGCCGGGTATCGGCATCAATGTAAATACGGAATCTTTCCCGGAAGAGTTACAGCAGAAAGCCACTTCCTTAAGACTGGAATTAGGTCATGAGGTTTCACGCAATGATCTGTTATGTGCCTGTATGGAAGAAATAGAGAGCCATTACGCGAAGTTTGAGGCAGCGGGCAGTTTTTTACCACTGCTGGAAGATTACCGCAAAAGATGTATCACATTGGGAGCAACGGTGCGGGTATTAGACCGGGAACCTTTTACGGCAGATGTTTTGGATTTGACAGATGACGGAGAACTTCTGGTGCGCCGTGCAGATAATGGCAAAGAACAAGTGGTGTTCTCCGGCGAAGTTTCCATTCGCGGTTTGCAGGTGTAAGAAAGGGGAAGCATATGGAGAAAAAAGTTTTAGCAGCAGCCAACAGCAGAGAAGAAAAGTATTTCCTGTCTCCGGAATTTTCCGCTCTGCCGGAAAGCATCCAGGAAGAAGTACGGGTCATCTGCGTTTTGTTAGCAGAAAAATTGGCGTGTATTTTCCTTATGGGATTCTATGAAAATGGAGAACTGTATTTCGAAACCATCCGCTATGCAGACGATTTTGACTTTGATGAGATTGGCGCCGAGCTGGAGATCAAAGAAATGCAGCGCGGTAAAAAAGAACTGCTCCATAGTTTACAGCTGTGGTACACTGTTTTTTGTACACCAGAAGGTGAAAAAATGAAAGAACAGCTGTTGCAGCAGGTAAAAGAAGAACAATAAGAGCCGGATTTCTTTTGTTTTTTTGTAAATTGTATGTCAAAAAGAATTTGAGTTCTGCCGCTTTTCCATATATAATGAAACAAAATCCCGTATTTGAGGAAATAAATGCGATAAAGAGGCGTATCCCATGATTTTAGTCATAGATATCGGTAATATTGACACTACATTGGGTGTCTTTGCCGGAGAAACATTGATCAAGCATTGGCGGATTACTACCCACAGCGGACGTACTTCCGATGAAATTGGTATGAACGTGCGTAATTTGTTCCATTATTCCAATGTGGATATGGAGCAGATCGAAGCGGTAGTTCTTTCTTCTGTGGTACCCAATGTGATGTATTCATTCCTCAATGCCATTCGGAAATATTTAAAGATAGAACCCATTGAGGTAAAAAGCGGCATGAAAACGGGCATCAATCTGCGGATGGAAAATCCGAAAGAAATGGGCAGCGACAGAATTGCTAAACTGGCGGCAGCCTATGCCCTTTATGGCGGTCCAGCCATGGTCATTGACTATTCTACTGCCACTACCTTTGATGTGATTAACGAAAAAGGGGAGTTCTTAACGGGTGTGACTGCGCCTGGCGTGCAGATTTGTGCCGATGCGCTCATATCACGGACTGCCCGCTTGCCCCGCTTTGCCATTTCCATGCCGGATAGCATTTATACAAAGAATACGGTGGAAAGTATGCAGGCTGGTCTGGTTCTTTCCCATATTGGAGAAACAAAATATATGATTTCCCGTATTCAAGAGGAATTAGGCATTGAGAATATGAAAATTATCGCCACTGGCGGCTTTGCAAAAACGGTGGATCAGGAAGGCGACATTTTTGACGCTTATGTGCCAACCCTTTCTTTGGAGGGATTGCGGATTCTCTATGAGAAGAATTATGGCAAACGCAAGAAAAAGAATAAGCAGTAAGGCAGAAGGAGCGAAGAAACGTGCTGTTAGTCATTGATGTGGGAAATACCAATTATACATTGGGTATTTATGAAAAAGAAGAACTGCTTCACTGCTGGAGAATGTCTACCGCAAGAGTACGGACGGCGGATGAAACAGGCATATTTTTACATACGCTGTTTGACGCGGTGGGATTGGACGCAAATAAGCTGGAAGGTGTCATCATTTCTTCCGTTGTGCCGGATATTATGTATGCCCTGACACAAGCCATCAGACGGTATTTTTATCTGGAACCCATGATTGTGTCCGTAGGTATGAAAACAGGTATTGCCGTTAAACGGGACAATCCGGCGCAGGTAGGGGCGGATCGTATCGTCAATTTAGTGGCTGCCAATGAGATTTATGGCGGTCCCGCATTGGTCATTGATTATGGTACAGCCAATACCTTTGATGTATTGAATGAAAAGAGAGAGTTTATCACCGGTTTGATTACACCGGGTATTGCCATTTGTGCGGAAGCGCTGTGTGAACGAACCGCGTCCTTACCGAAAATTGAGATCAAGCCGGTGAAAAGTGTCGTAGTAAAGGATACCATCTCTTCTATCCAGGCAGGCTTGGTGGTCGGTCATGTGGGACAAACCAAGTATATCATTGAGCGATTAAAGCGGGATCTCAACTTGCCCCAGATGAAGGTCATTGCCACCGGCGGTCTGGCCAAGGTGATTGATCCTGATGGAAAGATTTTTGATGTAATGGATCCGGGGCTGACGTTGAAGGGTTTGCGGATACTGTATGAAAAGAATCGAGCTGAAACATAAAAAAGTTCTTGCCGTCACGGACAAAGGACTTTTTTCTCTGGCTTTAGAAAAGAAGGAGGAACCTATGCGGATTGGTTCTGTACAAATTGATCATCCTGTGGTATTGGCGCCTATGGCAGGCGTAACGGACTTGCCTTTTCGCTTATTGTGCAAGGAAATGGGCTGTGGTCTGGTTTATTCCGAAATGATCAGTGCCAAGGGATTGCAGTATGAAAATAAAAATACGGCAGCGCTGCTGCAGGTAGAGCCGGCAGAACGTCCCACCGCAGTGCAGATTTTTGGTTCTGACCCGGAGATTATGGGCGCTATGGCAGCCAGGCTGGAAGAAGAACCTTTTGATATTCTGGATGTAAATATGGGCTGTCCTGCACCGAAGATTGTGAAAAATGGAGAAGGCAGTGCCCTGACCAAAAATCCGGAACTGGTGGGAAAGATTGTCCGGGCATTGGTCACCAGTCAGAAAAAGCCGGTTACGGTAAAATTCCGGAAGGGCTTTGATGACCAGCATTTAAACGCTGTAGAGATTGCCAAAATTTGCGAGGCAAACGGTGCCAGCGCGGTGGCGGTACACGGCAGAACCAGAGAGCAGTATTATAGCGGCAAGGCAGACTGGGATGTAATTCGCCGGGTGAAGGAAGCGGTTTCTATTCCCGTCATTGGCAATGGGGATATTTTCTTGCCGCAGGATGCAGCCAGAATGTTGGAAGAGACCGGCTGTGATGCGGTGATGGTGGGGCGCGGGTCCCAAGGCAATCCTTGGATTTTCTCCCGTATCACCAGCTATTTGCAGACGGGAATTGACCCGGGAGAGCCTGCTTTGACGGAGCGGGTAGAGACGGCTTTACGCCATGGACGGATGCTGATTGCCTATAAAGGGGATTATATTGGCGTACGGGAAATGCGCAAGCATTTGACTTGGTATACGAAAGGACTGCCTGGCGCCGCAGAGTTACGGGCAAAAATTAATACTTTAGAAAATTACGAGGAAATGGAGTCTTTGTTTTTGCAATATGCTGCCCAGCGGAAAGAGAAATGATGAAAAGGAGCAAAAGCTCCTTTTTTTTCTTTGGAAAAAATAGAAAATTGTGACTTTTGCAACAGTATAATTCCGTTTCTTTCCGCTACAATAAGTAGCAGAAAGGAGTGAAATACCATGCGGCAAAAATTTGATGTGACTGGTATGAGCTGTGCCGCCTGTTCTGCCCATGTGGAGAAAAGCGTTCAAAGGCTGAACGGCGTCCAGTCCGTGCAGGTCAATCTGTTACAAAATAATATGGTTGTGGAATATGATGCATCCATTTTAACGGCAGAAGATATTGTAGCAGCGGTCGTTTCCGGAGGCTATGGTGCATCCCCGCAAAACAAAGACGGCGCACCCAGCCAGGAAGCACCGAAAAATGTAGCTGCGGAAGAAATGGCGGAAATGAAGAAACGGCTCATTGCTTCTTTTTGTTTCTTGGTTCCCCTGTTCTATATTTCCATGGGACATATGTTAGGTGCGCCTCTGCCTTCTATTTTATTGGGCGAGGAAAATGTGATGATTTTCGCCCTAGTGCAGCTGCTGCTTACCATACCTGTGCTGGTGATTAACCGGAAGTTTTTTGTGGTGGGTTTGCGCGCATTATGGCAGAAAGCACCCAATATGGATTCCCTGATTGCTCTGGGCTCTGGCGCTTCCGTCGTGTACAGCTTATGGTCTATTTTTGAAATGGCGTATTATCTGGGACGAAACAATCTGGCGGCTGCCCACGATTGTGCCATGAATCTCTATCTGGAATCGGCGGCTATGATTTTGACGCTGATTACCGTGGGAAAGTATATGGAGACCCGTTCCAAAGGTAAAACTTCCGAAGCCATTTCCAGACTGATGGATTTGACTCCTAAGACCGCTACTGTGGTGCGGGATGGCAATGAAGTGGAAGTTCCCATTGAGCAAGTCCAGGTAGGCGATATTTTAGTGGTGAAACAGGGACAAAGTATTCCTGTTGACGGTATTTTATTAGAAGGAAACGGTACGGTGGATGAAAGCGCCCTTACGGGAGAGAGCATTCCCGTGGATAAACAAGCAGGAGACACTCTCATTGGTGCCACCGTCAACCGCAGTGGATTTTTCCGTATGCAGGCGACCAAAGTAGGGGGAGATACCACCCTGTCCCAGATCATTGCCTTAGTGGAAGAAGCGGCTTCTTCTAAAGCGCCCATTGCCAAACTGGCAGACCGGGTTTCCGGTGTGTTTGTGCCGGTAGTCATCACCATTGCTGTGGCGGCGGCGGTGGTTTGGCTGTTGGCAGGGGCGGAGTTTTCTTTTGCCCTGTCCATCGGCATTGCGGTATTGGTTATTTCCTGTCCTTGCGCTTTGGGTCTGGCAACACCCACTGCCATTATGGTAGGTACAGGAAAGGGCGCGGAGTACGGTATTTTAATGAAATCCGCGGAAAGTCTGGAAATGGCACACCATGTGCAGGTGATGGTGCTGGATAAAACAGGTACGCTGACAGAGGGCAAACCCCAGGTGACGGATGTCCTGCCCGTAGAAAGAGTTACAGAAGAAACACTGCTGCAGCTGGCAGCTTCTTTGGAAGCTTTGTCCGAGCATCCTCTGGCAGATGCCATTGTCCAGCGGGCAAAGGCAAAATCCCTTACTTTACTTTCCGCGGAAGATTTTCAGGCTGATCCGGGAGAGGGCATTTCTGGCAACGTCAATGGCAAGCGCATTTTAGGCGGCAATTTACGGATGATGGACCATTATGGGATTGCCACACAGAATTTTGATGCGGCAGCAGAAAAACTGGCGGAAGAAGGAAAAACCCCCCTCTACTTTGCTCAAGACGGAAATTTATTGGGGCTTATCGCTTTAGCGGACGTACTGAAAGAAGGCAGCCCGGCAGCGGTAGAAGCTTTCCATAAAATGGGCATTGATGTGGTCATGTTAACAGGTGATAATAAACGGACCGCCCAAGCCATTGCCTCCAAACTGGGCATCCGCGCCATCGCGGAAGTTCTGCCTCAGGAAAAGGAGCAGCATGTACGGGCATTGCAGGCGGAAGGCAAGCGGGTAGCCATGGTAGGCGACGGCATCAATGACGCGCCGGCGCTGGTACGGGCAGATGTGGGCATTGCCATTGGCGCCGGTACTGATGTGGCGATTGAATCGGCGGATATTGTGCTGATGAAAAGCGATCTGCGGGATGCGGTCACAGCCATTGAGTTAAGCCGTGCCACCATCCGCAATATTAAAGAAAATCTATTCTGGGCATTTTTCTATAATGCCTGTGGAA
>CALWKY010000012.1 GCA_944381395.1 uncultured Lachnospiraceae bacterium | reverse complement strand
TCTTTTGCCGCCTGAATGGCATCCTGCAGATAATAAATGCCCACATCTGCCTGTCCTGCTGCCGGCATGGAAATGCCGTCATTGGTATTGGCAGGGAACTGGATTTCCAGCTGCAAGCCTTCTTCCGCAAAGTATCCCAATTCCTCTGCCGCGTACAAGAAAGCATGAATGGCGTTGGGGTACCAGTCTAAGACAACGCTGACTGTCTCCAAATCCTCTTGGTTTGCGGTGTTGCTCTGCTTTGCCGTACATCCGGTGGATGCAAATGCCAGCACGGTGCTTAAGCCCAGTGCCAGCCAGCGGTTTTTCTGTTTCATGGTAATTTCTCCTTTCCTTCGGTGGATCTCCATTATGTTTTCTACAATCTATGATTAAAGCTCTTTCCGCCAAGGGATGAGCCGGCGCTCCACAGCATTTAATACTGCAACCACTGCCATGGCTACCACACTGAGCAGTACAATGGGGGCAAATACCCCTGCACCATCCAGCTGGGTCATCATCCGCTTACTAAAGTAGCCTAACCCTTCCTGTGCCCCCAGCCATTCCGCAATAGCGGCACCAATGACGCTGAGGGGAATTGCCATCTTCATGGCAGAAAAGAAGGAAGGCAGTGCGGCAGGCGCTTTGCATTTCCAGAAAATCTCCCATCTGCCTGCACCGTAAGTCATGAGCAGTTCTTCCATCTCCCGTTTTGTTCCCTTCAGCCCGTCAAATACGGTAATGGAGATAGGGAAAAAGGTCATTAAAATGGTAACCAGCACTTTACTGCCCATACCATAGCCAAACCATAATATAAAAAGGGGTGCCAAAGCGGTAGTGGGAATGGTCTGGCTGGCTACAATCAAAGGGTAAAGGGCACGTTCCAGCGGCGGGCACTGGTCCATGGCAATGGCAAGCCCCAAGCCCAGCACCACAGAAATGGCAAGCCCCAAAAAGGTAACTTTCATGGTAGCCGGCAGGTGTACCAAAAACAACGGTTCTCTTAATTCCCACAGACGGATGAGGATTTCTTTCGGTCCCGGCAGAATATAGGCTGCACCGATGCAGTCTGCAACCACCTGCCACAGCACAAAAAATCCTACCGCCGTCAAACAAGCCGGTAAATTCTTTTTCATCGGGCGCCTCCTTTTAATACATCCATCAAGTACAGCTTTTCCCGCTCCACTGCCTCACAGGCAAGGTGGGCACGGCTTCTTTCTTTGGGCAGGGGCACCTGCCGCATCAGGGCAGCAGAAAAAGGCTTTTTCCCTTGGAGCACTGCTACTTCCTGGGATAAAAACAAGGCTTCTTCCACATCGTGCGTAATAAACAGGATAGTTTTTTCCAGCTTCAGCCAGTTATCCCGCAGCCATTCCTGCAAATCCATACGGGTCAGGCAGTCCAAGGCGCTAAAGGGCTCGTCCAATAAAAGCACCTGCGCTCCATCCAGCAGGGTTCTGGCAAAGGCTACCCGCTGGCGCATACCGCCGGAAAGAGCGGAAGGATATTTTTCTGCCAGACTGGGATCTAACCCCACTTGTGCCAAAACAGCCTCCGCCGCTTGGCGCTGTTTGCCCTTCGGTATTCTTTGCAACGAAAGAGGCAGCGCCACATTTTCCCACACCGTAAACCATGGAAACAGCAGATCTTTTTGGGGCTGGAGGGAGGACAAATGGCTTCCCTTTTGCACCGGTTTCCCATTGATGCGGATCTCTCCTTTTTGGGGCGTTTCCAGTCCTGTCAGAAGGCGAAAGAGAGTGCTTTTCCCGCATCCCGACTGCCCAATGATGGAAACGAACTCCCCCCGCTCCACAGAAAAAGAAAAATCCTCCAAAATCGGTTCTTCTTCGGGGTGATACCGAAACGTTACATTAGAAAATTCTACAATTGCCATAGTTACAGCTCCATTTTCTCCGCCATTTCCCAGAAGTCATATTCATACCGGGAGCAGTTATAAAAAATCTCTGTCATTTCTTCTTTCTTCTGCTCCGTCATAGTCTCGCCCATTGCATCAATCATATCCAGCAGCACTTCCACAGACTGGCGGTACTCCTCTGACGCATAGCTGGCGACCCACGGACCAAACACGGGATGCTCCACTGCCCCCGGCACTTTGGCATGATGGGCACCAATCACCAGATAACTCCAGGCGCAAGCCAATACTGCCGCCAGAATATCTGCCGCATCCCCTCTTTGGGATACATCCAGCATATAAGCGGTATAGGAACGATTTGCCAGAGACATTTTCGCTTGTGCCAAATCCCTTTCTGTCACGCCGATCTGGCTTAAGTATGCCCGGTGGAGGGACATTTCTTCCGTCAAAGTGCTTTGCACCAGATTGGCAAAAAGGGTCATGGTTTTTTCATCCCTGGCTTTTACTACGCCCAGTGCAAACACCTTGGCATACTCCAGCAGATAGCAGTAATCCTGGACCATATAAAAACGGAACTTCTCTTGTGCCAGGGTGCCGTCAGCCAGTCCCCGCACAAAGGGGTGTTCCAAATAACTTGCCCAAATTTCTTCTACTGCCGCATACAGCCGTTCTGTCAGTTTCATCCGTTTCTCCTCCTTTTTTCATAAAAAAAGATCTCTCTTCCCAAAGGAAAAAAGATCTCTCTTTCTATCATTCTCTGCCACTGCTCCCTGATCGAAAGCAGTTTCTGCATCAGCACTTCTTCCCGTTGGTACGAACCAAATCAAGTTCAAAGGGTTAGGGAACAATCCCCTCTCAGCCACGCCTTTTTTCCAAAAAAAGGGCGGCACCCCCGGCTTTTTTCGTTTATTTTGTTTTCTGTTTTTACAGTATAGTGCCTTCTGCCTTTCTTTGCAATAATTTTTCCAAAAAACCTCTTTACTTTTTCGAAAAACCAAGTAAACTATAAAGCATCGGTCTGATGTTTTGATCTAAAATTACTTGAAATATGCTGAAAATCCGGGAAAGGAGGACCTTTTTTATGAATAGTGACAGACTATTAAAATTAGCATTAGATGCAGGAGAAATTATGCTGGCAAATGGCGCAGAAACACCGCGTGTGGAAGATACCATGGAGCGTATTCTTTCCATCGGCGGTTCGATGGAAATTTCCGCCAATGCCATGAATACTCTGCTGGTAGCCAGCATCCACAGTGAACAGACTGGCTCTCACGCTTTAAGCCGGGCAGTGCGTTCCAGGGATTATAATTTCGAAAAAATTGCCCATGTCAACAGCCTTTCCCGTGCTTTGGTTTCTGGAAAAATCACATTAGAACAGGCAGAAGAAGAAATTGAAAAAATACATCATGAACCTTACTTCCCCCTTCCTTTGGTTGCTTTATCCTATGGCGTTGGTTCCTGGGCCATTACACTGGTCTTTGGCGGCAGCAACTGGGACGGTGCAGCCGCTTTCTTCAGCGGTATCCTGATCGGATTGATGTTCGCAGGGCTGGCGCGATGGAAAAAGCCTTACTTCCTGTCCTCTTTTTTAGGCGGTATTTTAGCCGGATTTTGTGCCATGCTCTTTTACCGCACCTTTGGCGTGGATGTGGAAAGCAACCACTACTCCTTGGCAACCATCGGCTGTATCATGCCTTTGCTGCCTGGCGTTACCATGACCAATGGTATCCGTGATGTATTAGAGGGAAATTTCATCAGCGGCAGCGCCAAAATGATGGAAGCTTTGCTGACGGCTGTTTCCACTGCCTGCGGCATGGCCATTCCCCTTTCTATTTTCCACTTTTAAATCCGCAGGCAGACGAAAGGAGTATAGAAAATGTCTGAAATTCAATATCTGATGCTTTCTTCCACCCTGGCTTTTATCAGCTGTGCCGCTTATGCGTTGGTTTTTAATGCACCGCGCCGAGAGTTGTTTTATTGTGGATTATGCGGCGCCATCAGCTGGTTCTTCTTTGCCGCATTCCGGGATTGTCTGAACCGTCCCTTTTGGGGTACTGTAGCGGGCAGCGCTGCCATGACCTTTGCAGCCCGGTTCTTTTCTTACCGCAGAGAGTGTCCTTCCACCATCTACCATGTGCCGGGGATTTTCCCTTTGGTACCCGGAATGCTGGTATACAACACCGTTACAGCCATGCTGGATGGCGATTTGCTGAAAATGTTTGGATACGCGCTATCCGTTTTAAAATATTCCGGCGCCATCAGTATCGGCACCATTCTGGTGCTGATTTTGCCCTACTCCGTATTCCGGATCGGTCCTACCGTATCTCAGATCCGCGCCAGAAAACAGGCAGCCAAACAGTAATTACATACCAATAAAAAAAGAGGTCCAGGGGCATCTTCCTCAGAAAGCCTATGTTGTCTGAAGGAGAGGCTCCCCGCCTCTTTTTTATTTTTTATTCATTTCTTAAAACCCATAAAGATAAGACGCAAACAGCATCTCGTCATACAAAAAGAACCTGCCGAAAAATACCAGCAATAGGATACCCCAAGCCATAGCTCCGCCATCTGATGCGGGAATCCCCATTTTTTTCGCTAACAAAGAAAGGGGTTTTCCTAAAAGATATCCTAGCAGCGCGCCCAATGTATTGAGAATCAGATCATCCACATCACTGACGCGAATATTGAGCAGCTGGCTGAGTTCAATAAGCACAGAAAACGCTAAGCCAGTGGCGACCACAGGCAGAAGCCGCTGATACTTTTTCCAAAGCAACGGCAGTAAAACACCCAGCGGTATAAACAATACAATATTCAGCCCATGTCCTACCCAGTTAATGTTTTTGGAAAATGGAATGAGATTGATTTGGTCATATCTTAATTCTAATCCAAAGCGCGTGCCTTCAAACAAGGTGCCAGCCCCTGTAAAATGAAATACCCCCATCAGGTAAATGATAAACAGCGCGAGCAAACAGATATGGCTTCCAGCAACTGCAATTCCTTCTTTTTTTAAGTGTCTGCCATAAAATATGGCAAATATCAGTACCGGCAAAAGTTCCGACAGAACTTCAAAACATAACAGCATATCCTATCCCTTCCCTTTCTTTTGTGTAAAATGCGCTTTCTTTTATTTTGCGGATAAAATCTCCGTTTGACCATTAAGACTTTCCAAACAAACTTTAAAATTTTTCAACAATTCCCCTGCTTTTCGAAAGAAATCCGTTTGATTCCAGTATGTTCCACCGCCAAAAACCATGACAAAACAGCCCTTTTCTATTATAATTACAATATTATGAGGACTGTTTCGTTCCCATGGGCATGTTGTCATTTTTATCCTCCCATAGAAGGTCTGAACAGTATAAACATTCACACAACAAGCAAACCATAAGTCTGCGTATGCTTCATTTTTGATAAAGGAGGAATCATTGATGCGGTCCCTGCAAAAAAAAGAAACCCTTCTTTCTGATATCGTCATTCTGCTTCCTGTTTTCCTTGGAATATTCGGCGGCACATCCATTCCAGATCCTTTTTCGCCTGCTTTTGGCACTACGGGCAATTCCTTATGGAGCGGCAAGAACGGGCTGCTTTTTATACTGCCGTCTTTTTTTCTATTGTTTCAGTGTCTATTCCTTCGCGCCCTTTCCAAACAGGAATCATTGGATGGTTTCTCCATGCGCATTTCCTGCTGGGTTCTGCCTATTTTATCCAACTTGATCATTGGAATGATATTATTTACGGCAAGTTACAGAAATTTATCTTACCGTATCTTTGCCATGGGATTTGGGCTGCTTTTTCTTTTCTTATCTTGGGTTCTGTCCCATGTGCCCCAAAATCCAATCATTGGTATCCGGATCCCCTGGACATTGGGCAATCTGGAAAACTGGAACTTAACCCACCGCTTTGGCAGCCGGTGCTGGGCTGTCAGCAGTTTACTGATGATGGGCACCGCGCTGTTACCGGCAAAATGGTGTTTTTCTTGCAGTATGCTGTTGCTGCTGATCATGGTATGTTTACCAATGGCGTACTCCTATTCCATTTATCGGCGGCATAAAAAAGCGGGCATTGTTTATGTAAGACCTTCCCGCACCAAAGCTGGAAAACGGATGGTTCTTTGGAGCGCTATTTTAACTGCGGGATTCTGTATTTTGACAGGGATTCTTCTTTTTACCGGTGATATTTCCTATGAATTCGGTCCGGATGCCTTCCGTGTTCATGCCTCCTACTGGAGTGATTTAGAGCTGGAGTATGACAAAATCACAGAATTAACCCTATATAAAGACTGCCCTGCCGGCACCCGCGTCAATGGCTTTGGTTCTCCCCGCCTATCCATGGGCGCTTTTCAAAATGACGCCTTTGGCACTTATACCCGTTACACCTATACTGCCAATCCCGATTGCGTAGTGCTTCACATAGAAAACGAAGTATTGGTGTTAAATGGAGCGGATACGGAAAGCACCAAACGGCTTTACGAAAGCCTGCAATTTTTTACAGAGCCATAAAACCAATTCAAAGCAGTTTTCCCTTCCTTCTTTCCCTTCATTTCTTTAGAGGAAGCAGACTGGCTCGTAAAAACCCGAAGCATAAAAAATAGCAGGAATCTTTTTTCACAAAGATTCCTGCTATTTTTATTTTCTGATAAAACAGCCTCTTACGGACCGTTTTTTATAAACCAAAAAGACTTTTCCACAGGATGCCTTACGGGATTAGTCCTGGAAAAATTTTGCGTGGATCGCCCGTACCGCAGGATCCACATCTTCTTCATCCAACAGCACCGACATGCGGATTTCCGAAGTATTGATCATCTGGATATTGATATTGGCTTCATAGAGGGCTTCAAACATTTTCGCTGCCACACCAGAATTGCTCAATAACCCGGTACCTACCAGTGAGACTTTCCCGATACGCTCTGTCGTCTCCAAATGATCGAATTTCAGCACATCCTTGCGCTCCAGCAAAATCTCCTCTGCGTCTTCCAGATCCTTCTTATGCAGGGTAAAGGTAATATCTTTTGTACCAGCCCGACCAATGGACTGCAGGATAATATCCACATTGATATGATTTCTGCTGAGCAGGTCGAACACCTGAAAAGCAATGCCCGGATTATGTTCCAGCCCCACCAAAGCCATGCAGGCAATGCTGGTATCCTTTGCAATGCCGGCAATATTGGTTTTTTCCACTTGCGCCACCTCCCGAATTTGTGTGCCAGGTTTTCTTTCCAGCGAAGAAAGCACTTCCAGCTTTACTTGATACTTTTTTGCCAGTTCCACAGAACGATTATGAAGCACATTGGCTCCCTGGCTTGCCAATTCCAGCATTTCATCGTAACTAATGACATCCAGTTTTTTGGCGTTCGGTACGATTCTGGGATCGGTGGTATATACCCCGTCCACATCGGTATAAATCTGACAGCAATCCGCCTGGAATGCTGCCGCCAGCGCAACCGCGCTGGTATCGGAACCGCCTCTACCCAAAGTGGTAATATCGCCCTGGCGGTCTACTCCCTGAAAGCCTGCCACCAGCACAATCCGGCGGCGATCCAGCTCTGTACGGACTCGTTCCTCATCGATCCGGCGGATTCTGGCATCGGTATGGACATTGGTGGAAAAAATACCCACCTGCCATGCCGCCAGAGAAACCACCGGCAGACCCATTTTTTCCAGCGCCATAGCGCAAAGGGCAATGGAAACCTGCTCACCCACAGAAAGGAGCATATCCATTTCCCGTTTGGAGCCATGGTCGTTGATCTCATTTGCTTTTCTGATTAAATCATCTGTGGTATCTCCTTGAGCGGAAAGCACCGCAATCACATCATTGCCCGCCTCATAGGCTTGGGCAATGATCTGTGCCACATTGCGGATATGCGCCGCGTCTTTTACGGAAGAACCGCCAAATTTCTGTACAATAAGTCCCATGGGTTATTCCCTCTTTTCCTCTGCATCTTTTCCACCATTATGACAGTACCCGCAAACAGGTACAAACAGATAATTGTTCTGCCCGTTCCCTTGCCTTTTTTTCACTGATGGCATCGGTCAAAAATACGGTCTGCCCATTTTCCGAAAGCACTTCCACCTGACCAAAGGCATATAACGCATCACTTAAACTGCCATCAATGCGGAAATAAAACCGGCTGACCACTTCTTGTGGATCGCAAAATCCGCTGCTGTCCGCGTTCCAGGTGACATCATCTTTTCTGGGACTGGTCAGCAGACATTCCATCACATCTGCCACCACTGCGGAAGCTGTAGGCATTTCCCCCGCGCCCCTGCCGTAGAACATCACATCGCCAATGGCATTTCCCCTTACCATAATGGCATTATACACATCCTCCACATGAGCCATGGGGCTGTCCTCATGAATCAAATGAGGCGCCACATAAGCGGTGCGCTGGTTTTCCGCCAAACGCAGGGCACGCCCTAACAGTTTAATCCGGTATCCTGCCCGTCTGGCGATTTTCACATCTTCCAGAGAAATGCCGCGGATCCCCGTCATAGGCACATCTTCTTCCCGAATTTGGCGTCCAAAGGCCAAATCTCCCAAAATACAAATTTTTCTGCCTGCATCGATGCCGTCCACATCGGCAGTGGGATCTGCCTCCGCATAGCCCAGCTGCTGAGCCTGTTTCAGTGCGTCCGCAAAGGATGCGCCGTTTTGTACCATCTGAGTCAGAATATAATTGGAAGTACCATTGAGAATGCCATAAACTTCTTCAATCCGGTTGCCCGCGATGCACTGGGTCAAAGGATGCAAAATGGGGATGCCGCCTCCCACACTGGCCTCAAACAAATAGTGTACTCTGCGCCGTTTCGCCAATTGCAGCAGTTCATACCCATGCTCACAAATCAGCTGTTTATTGGCAGTGACCACATGTTTGCCCGCCGCCAGAGCACGCTTGGTATAAGTATATGCGGCATCCACCCCGCCGATGGTTTCTACTACCACAGAAATATCGTCATCCTCTTCTATCCGGCTAAAATCATCGGTCATCAGCTGGCGGTAAGGTCCATCTTGAAAATGACGAACCAAAATGGTTTTTACCTGCAGCGGTTCTCCAATTCTCTTTTCAATCTGTGCGGCATTTTTCTCCGTTACTTTTGCCACACCCTTTCCCACTGTGCCAAAGCCCAGAATCGCGATCTGTATCATGTTGTTTCCTCCCTCTGTTTCTGACAGCGCTTCCCCTTAACATACCATTCAGTAATATGGAAATCCATTCTAATTAGGCACTTTTTCCTATTTCGCAAATAAAATCCGGGAAAAGTCCGCCTCTCGAAGTCATTTGTATTTTTATGATGGTCATATTATCATGTTTTTGTGTACTTTGCAAGTCCTTTTTTGTTTCCTTCTGGAAAAATATTTTTTCAAGCGAATCCTTTGGACCGTTATAAAAGCAAATTTTCCCCAACAAAAAAAGCGCCGAAAGGCGCTCTTTGTGCCTTCTATTACCATAAAACAGCCTGTTAAACACAGATCGTTCTACTGTAACATAAGACATGCGGCAAAATCAGGAAAAGAAAAAAGATTTCTACTGGAGTTTGGAATTTTGGTTTTGGAATTTTGAGGGGTAAAGAGGTTTTTCGTCAAAAAAGTCGGAATAGATATGCGCTTTATCGGCTCATATCATAGTTCTTTTCCTTTGCCGTTTCTAAAGTTAGTATAGGCTAATTTTAGTTAGCTGTCAATAACTTTTATAAAATTTATTTGTTTTCAATACCTCCATAAAGTAAAAAAGCTGTTCGAAGCAGGTTCTCCTGAAAAATATCGGTTTTCCTATTTCTTTGTTTTTCATGGGGACCGCTGTGGCTTTCTTCCTAGAAAAAACAATACCAGTCAAACAACATGGCTGGAATTACTGATGCTGCAGTAATTCCAGCCATATTTGTTTTCTTAGGAAAATGCCGCTGAAACAGACCCTTTCCAGCCGCTCATTCTTCCTGTGCCAATTCCCAAGCCTCCATAAGACCCTCCAGCTTTTCTTCCAATGCCTGTTTTTCTTCAAACAATGTCTGCGCTTTGGCATAATCGGCAGAAGAAGCTGCCATTTCCTCATCCTTTTGGGCAATGGTCTGTTCAATTTCTTCAATTTCCTTTTCAATTTTGGCGATTTTTGCTGCTTTTTTCCGTTCCGCAGCCTGGATTTCTTTTTGTTTCAGCCAATCCGCCTTGGTATCAGAAATAGGCGCCGCCGCTTTCGGCTGGGCTTTCGGTTTTTGACTGGGTTTTTCAAAGGGCAGGGGTGCTGCTGCCTGGGCTGCCAAAGCAGCCTGCTCTGCCTTTTTTTCCAGATAATAATCGTAATTGCCCAAATACACTTGGGCGCCATCCGGTGTCAGTTCCAGTATTTTTTCCGCGGTACGGTTGATGAAATACCGGTCATGGGAAATATAGAATACCGTACCATCATAACAGTTGATGGCATCCTCCAATACCTCCTTAGAGAACATATCCAAGTGGTTGGTAGGCTCGTCCAGCATCAGCAAGTTAGAATTAGACAGCATGATTTTTGCCAGCGCCACACGCCCCCGTTCACCGCCGCTTAAAGAGGAGATACTCTTAAATACGTCATCTCCCGTAAACACAAAAGCCGCCAAAACATTGCGGATCTGTCCGGAAGTCAGGTTAGGGTAAGTATCTGCAATTTCCTGGAAAATGGTCTTATCTTCATCCAGTTTCTGCTGTTCCTGGTCATAATAACCCACGTGGACATTGATGCCAAAACGGAAACTGCCCCGGTCCGGTTCCACTTCTTTTAAGAGGATCTTAAAGAGGGTACTTTTGCCTACGCCATTGGGACCAATCAGCGCTACCTTTTCTCCCCGCTTGATATCAAACTCCAAATTGGAAAACAGATGCCGTTCTCCATAAGATTTGGATAAACCTTCTCCATGAAGCACATCATAGCCGCTCATCACCTGGGGTGACAAGTGCAGACGCATTTTTTCCGGCGCTGCATCGGGACGTTCCACCCGCTCCATTTTATCCAATGCTTTCTGCCGGCTTTCCGCCCGCTTAATGGACTTTTCTCGGTTAAAAGAACGCAGTGTGCGGATCACTTCTTCCTGTCTGGCAATTTCTTTTTGGTTAGCCTCATACGCCTTCTGGGCAATCTGCCGGTGGATTTCTTTCCGCTCTGTATAGGAGGTATAGTTTCCCTGGAAAACCGTAGATTTTCCATGTTCAATTTCAATGATTTTGCTTACGGTCCGGTCCAGGAAATACCGGTCATGGGAAATAATCAAAACGGTACCGCTATAGCCCCTGAGGAAATCCTCCAGCCACTCAATGGCCGCAATATCCAGATGGTTGGTAGGCTCGTCCAAAAGCAGAATATCCGGCGCTGTCAACAGCAGTTTTGCCAGATAAACTCTTGTCTTTTGCCCGCCGGAAAGAACGGAAAGTTCTTTGGCATACTCTTCTTCCGTAAAGCCAAGACCGTTTAAAACGCCTTTGATACGGCTTTGGTATCCATATCCGCCCCGCTCCTCAAATTTCGTCTGCAGGGCATCATATTCCGCCATACGCACCGTTAATTCTTCCGCAGAAAGAGAACCCATTTCGTTTTCTATTTCACGAAGACGGGCTTCTGCCGCGATTAAATCAGCAAACACGCTTTCTAGTTCTGCATAAATGGTACGATTGCCGGAAAGATTGATATTCTGCGCCAAATAACCCAATGTCGCATCTTTTCGTTTGGAAAAATCTCCCCCATCGGCGGAAATCTCTCCGCATAAAATGCGAAAGAGGGTTGTCTTGCCTGCGCCATTGACACCTACGATGGCTGCTTTTTCTTTTTCTTCTAAGGTAAATGTGATATTTCTTAGTATGACATCAATGCCATATGCTTTTTCTATGTTTTTACAGGACAGTATCATATTGTCAGTTCCCTTCCTTATTTCGCCCCGCGGATATTCTCGTTTCATGATACCAGATTTTTGGGAGAAAAGGAAGGGTCATTGTTGACAATAAAATAACAATAGTGCTATACTAAATTTAATGATGAAAGATACTCACCAAAAAGGGGGTTCGTGCAATGGGACAGGATAAAAAGATTTCCGCAGCGGTTATCCATCGTTTACCTCGATACTATCGCTACCTGGGTGATCTGCTGGAAAAAGGCATTACGCGGATTTCTTCTAAAGAACTGAGCAACCGCATGAATATCACTGCCAGTCAAATCCGGCAGGACCTGAATAACTTCGGCGGGTTTGGACAACAGGGCTATGGCTATAACGCTGCTTACCTTCATGACGAGATTGGTAAAATTTTAGGGCTGGATCGTTCCTATCACATGATTGTCATAGGCAGCGGTAATTTAGGACAGGCATTGATCAATTACGCTAATTTTGAAAAAAGGGGCTTTTTTATCCGCGCTGCTTTTGATATCAATCCCAAATTAGTGGGCATGTCTGTACGCGGGATTCCCATCTATGATTTAGATGAAATGGAAAACTATGTAAAAACCCACGCTGTGGATATTGCCATTCTTACATTGCCTCGCTCACAAGCGCCTGATGTGGTAAAAACGCTTTGCGACTGTGGTGTCAAAGGCTTTTGGAATTTCAGCCATATGGATCTGGATGTGCCGGAAGGTGTCTGTGTAGAAAACGTACATTTAACAGATTCCCTGATGACACTGCTTTATAAAGTCAACGATGCCAGCCATAATCTATAAGGCTGCCCAATGAGAACAAGAAAAAAGAAGTGCCCTTCTGAGCGGCACGCATAAAACATGCATAAGATTTTTTAGGAAACGGCGCAGCTTCGGCTATGCCGTTTCTCTATTTTGCGGGTCATTCCGCAAAAACACAAGAAATATCCGTCTGATTTGCGGCAAACAGTCAGCAGAGGGAAAGGAAATATAGATGCAGCAAGACACAGCACATTCTGAAATGGCTCCCATCTTATTTTTCTTGCCAGCAAATTGGGATTTATCTATGAATATACATTCTTGTCATACTAGGCTCACCATCGCCTTGAACCATACACAAAAATTCCCAGCCATATCTTTCGTAAAACCTTGTATGGTCTGTAATCAAATAGATAGGAGTAATACCTTTGGGCTTCATATCTTTCACAGCCATATCCAGTAATCGTCCCGCAATTCCTTGACAACGATATTCTTCTTCTGTATATACCGCGCATACATTTGGCGTAAGGTCTTTTCTGTCATGAAAATCATTTTCAATCACGCCAAGACCGCCTGCAATACGTCCGTTATCTAAGCAAAGATACCAGCCATATTCCGTTTCATGATTGAGATAGGCTTCCATACACACAAAATAGTCTTCCTGCGGCACGTTCCATTTTTCATGAAACCATGCGGCTGCTTTTTCTTTTAATCCTGGTTTTTGTCTTCATGTAACATAAGTATATTCCTGCATATTTGTCCCCCAAATTTCCATGGATCATCTGTTCAATTTCATGGCATCGCAGAAAAAATCTCTCGATCTGTTTCTGTCCCAGAACCTATGCCCAAGGCATGCCTGCCTTCCCCCGGCAAACCGGCGGTGGTACTGCCTAACGGCAGCAGCGGTTATGAGGAAGAGATACCAGCAGCCTTCCGCCCTTCCGGCAGTGTCTTTCTTTTCCAAATGTGTTCTTGCCGAGAATGCCTTCCCCTTGACAACTTGCTTACTGATTTACCATGCGGTTGCTGTCATCCGTCAGTCCGCTGCTGTGGGATAATCGGCAATAAAAAGCGGTAATTTTGCCAGAATGCCACAACATAGCGTCCGCCTTTTTCAGCGGCGTGCAGTCTGCCATTCCCGCAGTTCCGGTCAAACCAGTTTGATGAGGCAGAATGACAGGGCTGCTTGTACCCATTTTAACATTCTTCTTCTTTTTCATCAATAGGCGGTCTCGCGGTTAACCGCAAAGCTTTATGGGACAGACTTCGTTTTTCGTTGTAACTTCCCATAAAATCAGAAAGTGTCCTGCCAGACTACCATGTGATTTCATATGTCGAAAATTCTTTATACATCGGATTCTTTAGCACAATATGCCCGCCTTTCATTTCTTGTTTCCGTTCCACTCCCGTTCTTTCTTCAAGATAAGTCAGGAGCAGGCACAGCGGATAAGCGCCCATTTACCGCCTGATGCTTCCGGAAAATACACTGCAGTTTTCTTGCTGGGTGTTTTTCAACCCCTTTGCCCCGCTATTTCCCGCACGAAAGACGGTTTTTGTTTTGCCTTTCCCTGCATACAGCGCTGCATTTTCGATTCTGCCAAAAGGTAAATAAATTTTTTGCCTCTTTGGCGTATAAATAGAAAAACAGGAAAAGATATTGACTTAACCCTCCATTTATGGTATTTTACCAGTAAATTATGTTTCTGCCGAGAAACGCTTATTCTTACTCCAGTAGACCATGGAAGGAGTAAAAATAAGCGTCTATTTTTTTATGGAGGTCTATATGGTGTTTCGAGAGATGAGAAGAAAAAAGCAGGCACTATCACAGCAAGAGGTTTTGGATATTCTGCATAAGGGGACATCTGGTGTGCTTGCCCTCTTGGGCGACAACGATTATCCCTATGCCGTTCCAATCAGTTATGTATATGACGATGGGAAAATCTATTTCCACAGCGCAAAAAGCGGTCATAAAATTGACGCAATTCAAAGAACAGCGAAAGCGTCGTTTTGTGTGATTGATCAAGATTTGGTTATGCCGGAGGAATACACAACCTATTTCAGAAGTGTAATTGCTTTTGGACAATTACGGGTAGTCGAAGATGACCGCGAAAAGAGAGAAGCGATCGAAAAATTGGCACTCAAATATGCACCGGAAGATACTGCCGCAAACCGCGGCCATGCCATAAGCCGCGAGTGGAAACCGCTTTGTATGCTGGAGATGACAATCGACCATGTCACTGGAAAAGAGGCAATAGAGCTTGTAAGAAAAAAAGAATTGAATAGAAGGTAAATAAAATCAGCCCGCCGGGGTTTCATTTTATTGTGTAGTAGGCCAGCGTTACACAAACGCTGGTCTTTTTATTTGTTAGGAGGATTGATTATCATGTATGAAGGAAAATCATACACTTTATTTGCCAAATATGCCGTACCGCAAATGATAGGGTTGCTGTTTAACTCGGTCTATATGATTGTTGATGGTGTATTCATTGGCAATCGGCTTGGTCGTGACGCCATGGCCGCCGCGGCTGTTTCCGTTCCGCTTGTCGAGATATTAATCGCGTTATCTATGGCAGTTGCCACAGGCGCGGGCGTTTTGATTTCCGCATATATCGGTCAGGGTGAAAAAGAAAAAGCACGCCGCATTTTTAGCCTTGCCGCCCTATGTACGGCTGTTATGGGGCTGCTGATCAGCGTATTGGGAAATATTTTTATCCACCCGCTTGCTGAACTGTTAGGCGCAACTCCGGCTATTCAGGATGAAGCAATCCGTTATATGTGGTACATCATTACCTTTTCTCCATTCCTGCTTTTCAGTTTCCTGTTAAGCGGGCTGGTGCGTAATGATAACTGTCCAAAACTTGCCATGTTTGCCCTCATGTTTGGCTCTGTATTAAATATCGTCTTGGACTATGTGTTTATGTATCCGTTGAACATGGGTATTGCCGGCGCAGCATTGGCTACCGCGCTTGGTCCTATTTTCAGCGTTTTAATTATGCTGCCCCACTTTCTATGGAAGCGCGGCGATTTGTACTTAACGAAATGCAAACTGAAATGGCGGAGCATTTGCTCGATCTATGTACTTGGCTTCCCGTCCTTTATCATGGAGTTTACCATAGGCATTATTACCTTTGTATATAACTTTGCTATCGTGCATTATGGCTTTGGGGAAATCGGACTTGCAGCCTACCTTGTTATCGGCTACTTCATGTTGATTATTTTGACACTGTTTCTTGGTATGGCACAGGGCTTACAGCCCGTATTTAGTTATTTTCTGGGGACAGGAGAAGAAAAGCGGAGCAAATCTCTGCTTGGCTTTTCCATTAAAACATTTTTAGCAATCGGCGTTTTGTGTTATATCTTGATTATTTTCTTCTCCCGCAGCTTTTTCTCTATTTTCAATCCGGGAGACATGGAACTAATTAACTTTATGGAAAGCAAAAGCCTGCCCTACTTTTCCGGTTTCTTCCTTGCGGGATTTAATATTTTGATGATTTCCTATTGGCAGGCAAACGAGCGCACAAGGAAGGCACTTACGGTATCTCTATGCCGCAGTGTCATATGGCCGCCAATTTTAATTGCTGTTCTTCCGCTGCTTTATGGCAGCGAAGCCGTATGGCTTTGCCATTCTATCAGCGAAGTTATGACGGCGATTACAGCAGTTGTTATGATCGTTTTGTTAAAGCGCAAGAAAGAAAATCGGAAAGTTGGATTTTAAGGAGGGGACATGATATGAAGCGGATCATTACCATAGGTCGTGAATTTGGAAGCGGCGGAAGAGAAGTTGGCAGGCGTTTAGCAGAAAGATTGAATATTGCCTATTATGACCGTGAAATTGTCGATGAACTGCTGAAACGAACTCAATTAGCGGAAAGTTATGTGCTGCGGGTAGAAGAAAGCCGACCCTTGCCGCTGTTTCCTATAACAACCGCTCGCACTTTTGGTATTCCTATCAACTACCCATTGGAAAACCGTCTGTCCATTTATAAACAGGAAAGCGAAATAATCCGCGAACTGGCAGAGAAATCAGATTGTGTGATTGTAGGACGGTGCGCGGACTATGTTTTGCAGGATTTGAACCCTTTTCGCTTGTTTGTATATGCGGACATAAGTTCTAAAATTGCCCGATGCAGAAAAAAAGGAGCCGACGCGGCAGCGATGACAGACAAAGAGTTACAGCAAAAAATTGTGTCTATTGATAAAAAAAGAGCGCGCT
>CALWKY010000011.1 GCA_944381395.1 uncultured Lachnospiraceae bacterium | reverse complement strand
TGGTGAAAAAAGTAATCCCTGCTAATTTGCTGGATGAAAATACCAAGTACTTTATTAATCCTACCGGTCGTTTTGTGATTGGCGGTCCTATGGGTGACAGCGGCTTGACCGGCAGAAAGATTATTGTAGATACCTACGGTGGATATGCTTGCCATGGCGGCGGCGCTTTCAGCGGCAAGGACCCCACGAAGGTAGACCGTTCCGCTTGCTATGCTGCACGGTATGTGGCAAAGAATATTGTAGCCAGCGGCATTGCCAAGAAGTGTGAAGTACAGCTGGCATATGCCATCGGTGTAGCACAGCCTGTTTCCATTTTGGTCAATACCTTTGGTACCGGCAAGATTTCCGATGAGGAAATTACCAGTCTGGTAAAGAAGAATTTCGATCTGCGTCCCGCAGCCATTATCAAAAAGTTTGATCTGCGCCGTCCTATTTACAGACAGACCGCAGCATATGGCCACTTTGGCCGTACAGATCTGGATCTGCCTTGGGAAAAGACAGACATGACTGATGTTTTCGAACTGTAAGACAGATGAGAGAGGACTTGTAAAGAGAACCTTTACAGGTCCTCTTTTTTTGGAAAATAATAAGAACTGCTGTTCCCTTTTTCAGGGTTTTGTGATACCATAAAAGAAATATTTTATGGCAGCAGGAGGTGAACAGGATGGAAGATACGTTTCGCGGCAGAGTAGAAGATGTGATTTTTGAAAATAGTGAAAATGGTTATACCGTTTTTACGCTGATCGAGGAAAAAGAAGGAGAAGAAATTACTTGTGTTGGCATAGTGCCCCAGATTCTGGCGGGAGAAACATTGGAAGTCCGGGGAAATTGGACCACACATCCTGTTTATGGCAGACAATTACAAGTGACATATTTTGAAAAATCCATGCCCAACACGGCAGAAGGCATGGAAAAATATCTGGCATCTGGCGTGATTAAGGGATTGGGACCCAAAACTGCCGCAAAGATTATAGAAAAATTTGGAGAAGCCAGCTTTTATGTTATTGAGGAAAAACCGGAAAAACTGGTGGAAATCCGGGGAATTACCTACGAAAAAGCTAGGCGGATTCATGAAGCTTTCTGTGAGCAGTATGAAATGCGCCGCGCAATGTTATTTTTACAAAGCTTTGATCTGACACCTTCTACGGCTATGCGTATCTACAAAAAGTATAAAGACCGTACTTTCAGCGTGGTGAAAGAAAATCCATATCGTCTGGCGGAAGAAGTCTGGGGCATTGGATTTAAAACGGCTGATAAAATGGCGGCAAAGGCAGGAATGGCGGCTGACGCACCTCAGCGGGTTTGTGCCGCCGTGCAATATGTACTGAATCAGGCTGTAGCCAATGGAGATTGTTATTTACCCAAAGAAGAAGTGATCCGGGCAGTGACGGAGCTGATTAGTTTACAGCCCATACAGGTGGAAAACGCGCTGCGCCAACTGCAGGTAGACAGCCGTATCTGGCAGGAGAAAGTGGAGCAGGAGGACCGTGTTTACCTGAACTTTTATTATTACGCGGAAATGGCCGTTGCCAAACGTCTTTTGGAATTATCCATGGCGAAAGAAGAACGCAGCCCAGAAGAAATGGAGGCGCTGGTTGCCAAGGAAGAAAAAGAAAGCGGAAGAACTTTGGCACCGGAGCAGAAAATTGCGGTATTGGAAGCCTTACAGCGGGGATTGCTGCTTATTACCGGTGGTCCCGGTACGGGTAAAACCACTACCATTAACACCATTCTCTCCATTTTAGAGAAGGAGGGTTTAGAGGTAGTGCTGGCGGCACCTACGGGACGGGCGGCAAAGCGTATGACAGAAGCAACCGGCATGGAGGCAAAAACCCTCCACCGCCTATTGGGCGCTGTCTTTATGGACGAGGAAATGCGCCGGCAGAGTTATGAGCATCATGAAGAAAATCCCATTGAAGCGGATGTAATCATTGTGGATGAGGTATCCATGGTGGACTTAGTATTGATGAACGCATTTTTAAAAGCAGTTGCCGATGGTACCCGTCTGATTTTTGTAGGGGATGCAGATCAGCTGCCTTCTGTAGGCGCAGGCAATGTGCTGCAGGATATGATTCGTTCCCAGCGGCTGCCGGTAGTGCGGTTATGTCATATTTTCCGTCAGGCGCAGGAAAGTGAAATTATTATGAACGCCCACCGCATTAACGAAGGTGTGGAGCCGGTTTACAATGCACAAGGCACAGACTTTTTCCTGGTGCGCCGGGTATTGGCGGAAGAAGCGGCACAAACGGTGGTGGATCTGGTTACCAAAAGACTCCCCGCGTTTTCCGGCTGCGACAGTATGCAGGGGATTCAAGTATTGACCCCTATGCGCAAAGGTACGTTAGGCGTGCAGAATCTGAACCGTATTTTGCAGCAGGCATTGAATCCTCCCCAGAAACATAAGGCAGAGCACGAGTTTCGTGGTTTTTTATTCCGGGAAGGGGACAAGGTGATGCAAATCAAGAATAATTATAACCTTGCCTGGAAGCAGAAGCATGGCATAACGGCGGAAGAAGGCTGTGGTGTATATAATGGGGATATGGGCATCATTCGCGTCATCGATGAGGATGAGGAAGTGATGCGCGTTCTTTTTGATGATGGCAAAGAAGCGGAATACGATTTTTCCAGACTGGACGAGTTAGAGCTGGCGTATGCCATTACCATTCATAAGTCCCAGGGCAGTGAGTATCCCGTTGTGGTGATTCCCACTCATAGCGGACCGCCCTTGCTGATGAATCGGAATTTACTTTATACAGGTGTTACGCGGGCAAAACAATTGGTGGTTTTAGTTGGTCTGAAAGAGACTGTTCGGGAAATGATCGCTAATGATAAAGAAATTGAGCGTAGAACTGGGCTGGCCATGCGGATTCGGAATATGTATGATTTTTTGTTTGGTGAGGTGGAAGTATGAAACGGCTTTTCCTGGATATTTGTTTTCCAGCACGTTGTTTATGTTGTGGAAAAGTACTGCCATTTGCCCATCGGAATGATTTCTTTTGTAAACGCTGCGCAGAAAAGCATCTCTTTCGCACAGGAGAACACATTTGCAGTATCTGCGGCGCAAATGTATACAACGGAAACTGCCTGCGCTGCAAAGAAATGAAGTTTTCCTTTTCCCGCAGCATATCTGCTTTGCCCTATGGCTGTACAAGACATACCATTCATCGTTTTAAATACACTGGTTATGATAAGAAAGGAATTCGGCTGGGTCACTTGATGGCATATTATTTGAAAACTTACCATGCCGATCTGCTGTTGGAAGTGGACGCAGTAACATCTGTTCCGCTTCATCCGAAGAAATTGAGAAAACGGGGCTTTGACCAGGTTCGTATTTTAGCGGAAACTGTTGCGGAAGAATTGAATTTGCCATACATGTCAAATTTGTTATACAGAACCCGTCATACAATAGCGCAAAGTAAATTAGGCGGTGCAGCCCGCAGAAGTAATTTAGCAGATGCTTTTGCAGCGGTGGTTCCTTTTCCGGAAACAGCGAAAGGCAAAACCATTTTGCTGCTGGATGATATCTTTACTACTGGAACAACTTTTGAAGAATGCACGAAAGTGCTATTGGCGGCAGGTGTGAAAGAAGTGATTCCTTTTGCCCTTGCTACGGCGTCGCCTCATGAAGATTAAACTGGAGAAACCCGCTCTCGGTTTTTTTCACAAGAAAGTAAAAACTTGAAATTTTTATTTACGTAAGGATTTAGATATTTTTTAGCAGTATTGTTTTTTCTGGGGGCAGCCGCCGCAATTTCCTTAAAAATCAAAGAAAGCTAATGGGTTTTCAGGGGAGGCTGCTTTGACCAGTAGATTTTTTTTCATGGGAAAATTGCAAGAAAGAAAAAAGTACAGCAGCTGTATTTTTTTTAACAGTCACCTTGCAATTCCTAATGTCAGAGTATATACTATACATGTTGTTTTTTTGTAAAGTGATGTCGGCGGAAGATTTTTTCTGCCGTCTTTTCTGTTTATAAACTATGGGAATGAAGGAGAAAAAGGGTATGAAGATCGGATTTGATAATGAGAAATATCTGCAAACACAATCTCGGCACATCCAAGAGCGTATCCGCAATTTTGGCGGCAAGCTTTATTTGGAATTTGGCGGTAAGTTATTTGATGATTATCACGCTTCCCGTGTACTGCCTGGTTTCCAGCCGGACAGCAAAATCCGCATGCTGATGCAGATGAAAGAGGATGCAGAGATTATTTTGGCAATCCATGCAGGAGATATTGAAAAGAATAAAGTACGGGGAGATCTGGGCATTACCTACGAAATGGATGTACTGCGCTTGATCGACGCATTCCACAGCTGCGGTTTGTTTGTGGGCGGTGTGGTACTGACCCGTTTTGCCGATCAGCCCAGCGCGGTGGCATACCAGAAAAAATTGGAAGCCTTGGGCATTAAGGTATACCGTCATTATCCCATCAGTGGATACCCTGCCAATATTCCCCTCATTGTCAGCGAAGAAGGCTTTGGTAAAAACGAATATATTGAAACAGAACGTCCTTTAGTAGTTGTGACAGCACCTGGTCCCGGCAGCGGCAAAATGGCAGTTTGTCTTTCTCAGCTATTCCACGAGCACCAGCGGGGCATTAAGGCGGGCTATGCAAAGTTTGAAACCTTCCCCATTTGGAATTTACCCCTGCGTCACCCTGTGAATGTAGCTTATGAGGCGGCAACTGCTGACCTGAATGATGTGAATATGATTGACCCGTTCCATTTGGAAGCTTATGGTGTGACTACAGTCAATTACAACCGGGATGTGGAAGTATTCCCTGTATTAAAAGCGATGTTCGAACAGATTTATGGAGAAAGCCCTTATCAGTCTCCTACGGATATGGGGGTAAATATGGCGGGTAACTGCATTGTGGATGATGCTGCCACCAGCCATGCCGCTTGTATGGAAATTATCCGCCGGTACTATCAAGCCCTTTGCGACCGCAGAAAGGGAACTATTTCTGTCAGCGAAGACTGTATCCTGAAACTGGAACTTTTGATGAAACAAGTAGGAATCTCCGCAGCAGACCGTCCTGTTATCGCGGCTGCCAATCAGCGGGCGGAAGAAACGGGAGAACCCGCAGCGGCTATTGAACTGGCAGACGGAACCATTGTGACAGGCAGAACAACGGATCTTTTGGGACCTTCTTCCGCAATGCTGCTGAATGCGTTAAAGGTATTAAGCGGTATTGATGACGCGGTGAATTTGATCGCGCCTTCTGTATTGGAACCTATTCAGCATTTGAAGGTGGACCATCTGGGCAATCATAACCCCAGACTGCATACAGATGAAGTATTGCTTGCCCTTTCTATCTGTGCGGCACAGGATGAAAATGCAGAACGTGCCATGAGCAAACTGGACCAGCTGAAAGGCTGTGAAGTACATTCTTCCGTACTGCTTTCTTCCGTAGATGAGAATATCTTCAAGAAACTGGGGGTAAATCTGACTTGTGAGCCGAAATACGAAACAGAAAAACTGTTCCATAAATAATATAGAATAAAACGGATGATAAAAACGCGTTTTTCTTAAGAAAACAGCAGTTTTCTTTGATTGCTTATAGGAAACTGTGGCGGGTATTGTCCTAAGAAAATCATACATAACAAAAAAGCGGCGGGAATCTCTATGATTTGGATTCCCGCTCTATTTTTTATGAGCCAGACCGAAGCGATCCGTCTTTTTTTCTTTTGGGAAAATCACTTGTGAGAAATGGATATCCATGGTAGTATGAAACTATTAACACTGATTTTCTGCTTTTTGGAAAAGGGGAGACTCTATGAAAGAAAAATATAAAAAGTCAAAGATTATTTTTTGGAGTGTTTTAATTGCCGGCAGCTTTTTAGTGGGTATTTTACACGCTGCCAATCCCGAGACATTTGGTTTGCCTATCGTTATACTTTGGATGGCGATCATGGTGGTTGTTTGCGTATGGCTGGAAATTCACCATTTTTTAGAACAGCAGCGGGCACTGCGGCAATTACTGAAGGATTTTGAAGAAACATTGGATGGAGATGCTCTGTTGGCAGGGCTGGATGACTTATTGGAAAATGCAACGGGAAAAGTCTTTTTGGCCGCATGCAGCTTTAACCGAGGAGTGGCTTTGATACAGAAAAAGAAATATGCGGAGGCAATGGAATGTTTCCTTTCTGCGCAAGAAAAATACTTTCGAAAGATCAACCGTGCCATTTATTGGGGGGATATTGCTTTATGCCATTTCCTCTTGCAACAGCCCAAAGAGGCAATTGCCATTCTGGATCAGCAGGCACAGTGTTTCCGTACCTATGAAAATAACCCGCCTATGGATGGACTGCTGGCGCTGCTTCGTTTATTCCGTCTTTTGGAAGAAGGCGAACTGGAAGAACTGGAAAAGGTTCTGCCGGAAACCAGAACGAAGTGGGAAACTCCGCGCAATGCCGCAGAATTTTCCATCCTTGCGGATCGATTGGCACAAATCAAAGAGAAGCAGGCAGTGGTTGTTGATTAAGGAAAAACAGGCATAACATACAGAAATACCACAAATAAAAAACAGATATTACATCATTTGACAAGGAGGCAATAACATATGGCGAAGTATGATTTTCCAAAAGTGGAATTGCATTTACATTTAGATGGGTCCATGCTGCCGGAAACAGCCTGGGAGTTAGCACAGGAAAAAGGAATTGCCATGCCTGCGGATAATCTGGAGGAGTTTCGGAAGTTTATTGTAGTAACTGCCAACTGCCGCAGTGTAAATGAATATTTGAAGCGCTTTGAACTGCCTTTGCAGTTAATGCAGGATCAGGCGTCCATCGCGCGGGTGACCAAAGAACTGATTTTATTATTGGAAAGCCAGGGGCTTGCTCATGCGGAAATCCGCTTTGCGCCGCAGCTGCATACCAGAGAAAAATTGACTCAGAAAGATGCTATTGAGGCAGTACTGGCTGGCAAAAGAGAAGCTTTGGCACAGGTGAAAAACGGCATGACTGTCAGCATTATCTGCTGTACCATGAGTGTGGGACCGGCGCAGGTCAATGAAGCGGAAAATCTGGAAACGGTCAGACTGGCAGCGCAGTATCTGGGCAGAGGCGTAGATGCCATTGATTTGGCGGGCGCAGAAGGCATTGTACCTTTAAACCAGTTCCATCCTATTTTTGATCTGGCAAAGGAACTGGGGATTCCCTTCACCTGTCATGCGGGAGACAGCCAGGGACCGGATACGGTGCAGGACGCTTTGGATTTTGGCGCCAAACGTATTGGACATGGACACCATATTTTTGAAGACCCGGCATTGTGCCAGCGGGCAATTCAGGAAGGCGTAACATTAGAAATTTGCCCTACCAGCAATATTCAGTGCCAAACCAGAGCGGACTACAGCGTACACCCTGCAAAAGCACTTTTGGATATGGGCATGCGTGTAACCATCAATACGGATAACATGGTACTGTCTGACATTCATTTGGATCATGAGTATGATTGCTGTTTGGAGCAGATGGGATTTACCAGAGAAGATCTGATCCAGATGAATTTGTACGCGGCAGAGGCATCTTTCCTGCCGGAAACGGAAAAAACAGCGCTCATCGCGAAAATTAGGAGGTATCTGGCATGAAAGAAGAAAAACAAACAGCATTAGAGGCTGCATTTACGCAGGCACTGTTCAAAAACATGGAACAGGCAGAATCTTTTGGAATTACAGACAAGAGACTGCGGGCAAACTGTGAAAAATATGGCGCTGTTTCCGCGGTAAAAGAGGTACTGCGCAAAAAAGGACAAAGCGATACCTTTTCTCAGCTGGCGGAGCGGCACAAGGCAAACCTGACGGTGGAAGCGGTTGTCACAGATAGCCGTTTTGGCGCACTTTTTGAAGATGAAGAAGTGAATGCTTGTTTTATGAGCCTTTGTGAGGCGGGCTTTTTTCACTGATGATTGATGGGTGATGAAATAGGAATACTGCCAGAATTTTGAAGGGGAGGACGCAGACATGAAAAAACTTTTGGCAGGGATGATGCTGATTTTACTGCTGGCTGCTTGTGGCAGTACGCAGAAGTTAACCATTTTTTCTGAGGATGCGGATCGGTTGGTGCTACAATCGGGTACAGACGGGACTTCTGTTACCTTAACGGATGAAACGACGATCGCCAATATTACGGAAGAAATTACATCACTCACCTATGAGGCGAAAAAAAGTGAGGCGTATACAGGCTGGAGTTACCGTCTGCAATGGTTTGCAGGCGACCAGATGATAGATGAAATTACGCTGCTAAATGAAAAAGTGGTAGATGATGGCATGCAGTGCTATGAAGTAACAGATGGCAGTTTGGATTTGGAATACCTGGCGGATATTTTGACCCAGGCACAAAAGGAAGCTTTGCCGGAAGTAAAGGTGGATTATGCTACAGATGAAGTGCTTTCCCGCTATGAATCCTATGAGGAGTATACCATGGAGGGAGAAGAAAACAATGTAAGAACTTTGTTTACGGCAGAAAAAACGGTGACCAATGTAAGGCTTTATTCCATTGCTCTGGAAGAAGTAACGGAAGAAGGCAACTTGACTTTTCGCGCGGAACAAGAGTTATATGCATTGAATCAATTGACAGGAGAAAAACCTTTTGTGGCAGAAGTTCCTTTTTATGGCACCATTCCGAATATTGGTATAGTCTATACCACAGAAAAAGGCGCGGAGAAGCAGTTTGCTCTGACCATGAGCGGCAAAGATGGTTCCATATTCTTGATGAAAAGCAGCATTCTAACAGAATAAGAAAGGCAGAAAATGCAGATGGAAAGTAATCTCCTTTAAAAAATTCTTTTAATTTGCATAGAGCAACAGCAGTGTCTGCCTTTAACAGAAAGCAATACAGATGAAAAACAGCTGAAATTCTTACGATGGTAAGAAACTCAGCTGTTTTTGTTTTTCTTATGAAAGACCTCCCAAAGGTGTTTGCGCTCTTTTATGAAATTTTAAAATAGCCCCCGCACGGCTAGAATAATGAGCAGGGCACCGGTAAGGACGCTCCACATTTCTTCGGGAAAGGCGAACAGCAGGTGCCTTTTTTTTGCCAAGAAAGAGCCGAAAGAAAGAAGCATTACCTGAAAGCATACACAAAAAGAAACCATAATCCAGCCATCTTCCATAACCGGCGCTACGCCGCAGCCATCTAAATCCAACAGCAGTGCCAATAAACAAGCTTCTTTTTGGTCAATATCCCGAGAACCATCCCGGTCACAGTGAGAAGGCAGCAGGGGTTTTTCTTTCTGGGGAAAAAGAGGAGAAAGTAAAAAAAACAGACCTAAACCCAGAGGAAGCAAACTGCTGGTCAAGGATAAAGAAATGGGTAAAGCAGTCAGTATTTTTCTGCCGCCGAAATGGGCAAAAAAAAGAAGCGTCCATGCGGCGATGCAAAACACAAGTTTGGATTTTCTGGGAAAACAGATTCCTTTTTGTCCTAAAGCAAATCCTACGCTGAGGGCATCTATGCTCAGCAAGAAAGCAAGCAGTACCAATTCAGAAAGGGACATGGCGCGTTCCACCTATCTCGTTTTTATTTATAAGCTATGTTTCCGTTCTTTTTTTGTGAAACGGTGCATACCATGATTGCAGAGGGGGACGACCCTACTGTATTGGACAAAAGAGGAGGCAAATCTATGAAACGCTGGTGGAAGTACGAAAAGGAGCAGGTGCTGCAACAGTTGCAAAGCAATGAAAAACAGGGAATCAGCAATGAAGAAGCACTACGGCGATTATCACAGTATGGAAAAAATGAAATTGGCAGTCAAAATCAGAAAACAGGCTTTTGGCAACGCTTTCTGGCGCAGTTAAATGATTTTTTAGTGGTTGTATTATTAGCGGCTGCGGCAGTTTCAGCTGCCATTGCGTTTTTACAAAGAGAGCCTGCGTGGGACAGCCTATTGATTATTACCATTGTTGTGCTCAATGCCCTTTTTGGTGTTTTACAGGAGGCAAAGGCAGAAGCGTCTTTAGCGGCTTTGGAAAAAATGTGCGGACCAAAAGCACAGGTGCTGCGCAACGGACAAGCTGTTACGATTGACAGCACACAGGTGGTACCAGGAGATATCTTACTGCTGAAAGCGGGAGATGCAGTAACGGCGGACGGCAGGCTTTTGCAGGCAGATGGCTTACAGGCAGAAGAAAGTGCATTGACAGGAGAATCTGTACCGGTAAGCAAGATAACATCTGCCATATCCAAGGAAGAACTAACGGCAGGTGACCGGAAGAATATGGTATTTCGCGGTTCTTTTATTACCAGAGGAAAGGCTGCGGCAGTGGTAACAGCTACGGGAGCCCAGACGGAAATGGGACAGATTGCTTCCCTGCTCCAAGGCGGAGCGGAAGAACAAACGCCGCTGCAACAGCGCCTTTCCACCATTGGGAAAGAATTGGCGATTGGTGTTACGGTCCTTTGCGGGATTCTCTTTTTATTGGGAATGCTGCGGGGAGAAGATTTATTTGTGATGTTTATGACCTCTGTCAGCCTGGCAGTGGCTGCTATTCCTGAAGGACTGCCGGCGATTGTGACAGTGGTGCTGGCGGCAGGCACGCAGAAAATGAGCAGGAAAAACGCAGTGGTACGCCGGCTTTCTGCCGTTGAAACGTTAGGTCGGGCAACGGTGATTTGCTCCGATAAAACGGGCACTTTGACCCAGAACCGCATGACAGTGGTACGCAAAGAAGCCCTTTCTGGCACCCTTTCGGCGGAAGGAGAACGGATGCTTCTTTCCTGTGGTGTTTTGGGCTGCGAAATGGGAGAGTCGCAGCAGGCAGACCCTACAGAGCGGGCATTATTACAGGCAGCAACCAGAGCGGGATTAAACGCAGAATCTTTACGAAAAGATATGCCGGTGGTTTGGGAAATCCCTTTTTCTTCCGAAACGAAAAAAATGGCAGTTTGCCGTAAAGATGGCGCCGGCGGTTACTTATGGATTGAAAAAGGCGCACCGGAACGGATATTGCCCCGCTGCCATACCTGCCTGCTTTCCAAAGGCACGGTGCCCATGACGGTATCCCTCAGTGCCGCGGGATTTCGCAAAAGCGGTGCCATGGCAGCAGAAGGGCTGCGGATTATGGCAGTGGCATATGCCCAGTCGGAACATTGCTTTTCCAAAGAAAAAGAGGCACCCCTTACCTTTTTAGGATTTTTTGCGTTGGAAGATCCGCCCCGCAGCGATGCGAAAATTGCCGTGGAAGAAGCAAAGGAAGCCGGTATTGAAACCATAATGATTACAGGCGACCATGCCCTTACGGCAAAAGCCATTGGCAGGGAATTGGGTATCTTTGAAGAAGGCGACCGTTGCCTGACAGGAGAGGATGTGGAACGTCTTACGGCGGAAGAATTGGCGCAGGCATGTGATCATGTATCTGTTTTTGCCAGAGTGACACCCGCGCATAAATTAAAAATTGTAAAAGCATTACAGCAAAAAGGGCACATTGTGGCTATGACAGGAGATGGTGTCAATGACGCGCCGGCTCTGCAGGCGGCGGATATTGGATGCGCCATGGGGAAAAGCGGTACAGAAGTGGCAAAGGGCGCCGCGGATCTTGTTTTATTAGATGATCGGTTTTCTACCATTTTGACCGCAGTCAAAGAAGGACGTGCCATTTATGACAATATCCAAAAAGCGGTGCATTTTCTCCTTTCTTCCAATATTGGCGAGATTCTGACCTTATTTTTAGCAATGGTATTGGGATGGGAAGCACCTCTTTTACCAAAGCAGTTATTATGGGTGAACCTGGTGACTGACTCTTTGCCTGCTATCGCTTTGGGATTAGACCCGCCCCAGAAGAATTTGATGCAGCAAAAGCCATTGCCTGCAAAAGAAGGCTTTTTTGGAAGCGGACTTGGCACCCGCATTATTTTAGAGGGGATCATGATTGGCTTACTGTCATTAAGCGCATTTGCTTTGGGATTACATCTGGCAGGGCTCAACGCTGCCCGTACCATGGCTTTTTCTGTACTGGCCCTTTCCCAGTTGGTACATGCTTTTAATATGCAGTCTAAGGGATCTATCTTACTCCTTTCTCCAATGCGTAATCCTCTTTTGTGTGGCTCCCTTCTGGTGGGACTGTTCTTACAGTGGGCAATGACCATGATCCCTTCTGTATCCATGCTTTTCGGCGCCATTGCACTGCCTGCGCCGTTATGGGGGATTGTGCTGCTGCTCAGTTTTTTACCATTATTTATTGTAGAAGCGGAAAAAGGAATCTCCCAGTGGTTGGCAAAAGAAAAAACAGAGGCATAAAAAAGAGAACGATGACAATTTTGTCATCGTTCTTTTTCATGCTATGATTTACGCAAATACCACTTGCACCAAAAACATATAGCATGCGGTACCACCTATAATGCTCAGCATGGTCTGACGTTTCCAAAGATGCAGCAATACTACCACTGCTACGGAAACCAACTGCGGTACCCAAAGGGCAGGTGCGGAAAACGCAGTGCTTTTTAAGCAATAGACTACCAAAACTGCCATGATCGTAGCCGGCAGAATAGGTCCTAAATACTGCAAAGGAAGGGGAAGATCCCGGTTCCCGAAAATAATAAACGGCAGAAAACGGGTAAAAATGGTACAAAGGGCAATGACCAAGAAAATCAAAAATGATTGGCTGGCAGAAAGTATCATTTTCCTTCCTCCTCTCTCAGTTTTACAGAAATGGGGGTTTTTGCTAAGAAAAGAATACATACCGCCACAATGAGGGTAGGCAGCAGGAAATTATCACTGCCAAATACGTTGAGGCAGACAATGGCACTGAGAATGCCTACAATGGCGGGAATATGCGTTTTGGCTTCCAGCCACTGTTCTGTAAAAATGACCACAAACAGTGCTGTCATGGCAAAATCCAAACCAGTGGTATCGAAGGTAATGAGACTGCCGACTAAACCGCCTAACACACCGCCTAATGTCCACCAGAAGTGGTCAATAAGACAGATAAAAAACATGCAGGCGTTATTATCTAATCCCGGCTGGTCTTTATAAGAACACAGAAGAGAAAAGGTTTCGTCGGAAAGGGCGTAGATCATATAAGGTTTTTTCTTACCCATAGGACGATAGGCATTGAACAGAGAAAGCCCATAGAAGATATGCCGGCTATTGACCAAAAGGGTCATAATGGCAATGGTGAGGAGGGAAAACCCGCCTTTTAAGAAATTCAAAGCTACAAACTGGATACTGCCGCCATAAACAAATAGGCTGACTAAGCCGGACCAAATAAAATTATAACCATAATCTTCCATGAGAATACCATATGCGATACCCAAAGAAAGATAGCCTGCCATGACTGGCAAGGAGAGGGTAAAAGCACGGCGAAATGCCTGTTTCATTGCAAATCCTCCTTTTTACTCTTTTGTAAGTTGTGAAAACGATGTTTTATTACGCCCAAAAAGGCTGAAAAACAGCATTTTGCGTATGAAAATCATTATACAAGATACACCAAAAATGTCAATTCCTTTCAAAAACAGATGATAGCACCACAAAAACGTGGTAAAATAAAATAAATCCGAACCATTTATTTTTCGGATGGCTTCCAAGAAAAAAGAAAGGTGTGTGTCAAAATGGAAGAAAGCATCTTTTATACCAAAAATAGAAAAAAACTTGCCAATCGGTTGGAAAACGGTACAGCGGCTATTTTATTTGCGGGGTGTGCGCCTTATAAAAGAGGGGACGAAGTATATCCTTTTTCTGTGGACCGGAATTTTTACTATGTTACCGGCGTGGAAGAAGAAAACTGTATTTTTCTGATGACAAAACAACATGATCAGGTGCAGGAGACACTATATATTCCCAGAGATAACGGACCGTTGGCAAAATGGGTAGGGGCAACCATTTCCCCTCAAGAAGCAGAAAAAATCAGTGGTATGGCACAAATCAGCTATGTGGATTTATTCCGGCAGGATTTAGCAGATACGATTTTACGCCAGGGGCTGACGAAGGTGGCGCTGGATTTGGAAAACAGGGACTGGCAGGCTGCTCCGGTAACGGGAGTTTCCTTTGCGCTGGAAGTAAAGCAGCAGTATCCCGCCATGGAACTGGTGGATTTATATCCTGTGTTTGGGGATTTACGTCTGATTAAGGAAGATTGGGAAATAAAACGGCTGGAAAAAGCCATGGAGATTACCCGGCTGGGGTTAGAAAACCTGATCCGACACACAAAGCCCGGCATGAAAGAGTATGAGGCAGAGGCATATTTTGATTTTACCCTCATGCAGCATGGCGCCAGAGAAAAAGCCTTTGCTACCATTGTGGCAGCGGGCAGGCGGGGCACCATTTTGCATTATCACAAGAATACGGAAACCATCCAGGCTGGGGATTTGGTACTGGTAGACTGCGGCGCACAGTACAAGTGGTATAACGGGGATATTACCCGTACCTTTCCTGCCAATGGAAAATTCAGCCCCAGACAAAAACAGGTGTATGACATTGTGTTAGAGGGGCAAAAACGAGTGATGGATGCTATCCGTCCCGGGGTGCCTTTTGCAAGACTGAATGAAATCTTAAAGGAATATTATCTGGAAGCACTGAAAGAACTGGGATTAGCACAGACTATGGAGGATGTGAGCCGGTACTATTACCATGGTGTCAGTCATTATTTAGGGGCAGAAACCCATGACATTGGGCGCTATATCGCAAGAGATTTAGCGGAAGGCATGGTGCTGACAGTGGAACCGGGACTATATATTGAAGAATGGGGCATTGGAATTCGTACAGAGGATGATGTACTGGTGACAAAAGACGGATGCCGCAACTTAACAGCAGCGATGCCCAAAACAACGGAAGAAATAGAAGCCTTGATGGCGGAAGGAAAGTAATATGGCAATACGGGAAGAAGCGTTATATGTACCGGTGGCGAAGTTTCTCACGGACCAAGGATATACGGTGCGGGGAGAAGTGAAACACTGTGATCTGGCGGCAATAAAAGGGGAAGAATTGGTGGTCGTAGAATTGAAAACTGCCTTTAACTTGAAGCTGGTATACCAGATTTTAGAACGGCAGCAGATGACCAGCCAGGTTTATGCTGCTATTCCCCGGCCTAAAAACCAAAAAGCGAAAACATTTACCAATATGATTCGTTTATTAAAGAGATTGGAAGTGGGGCTATTGACAGTGGCGCTGGACAGCCCGCTCCAGACGGTAGATGTGGTGCTGACACCCGCGGACAGCGGGATTCGTACCAAGGCAGGAAAACGGGCAAAAGTGGAAAAAGAACTGAATGGCAGAGCCTTAGACTGCAACACTGGGGGTATTACCAAAAGAAAAATTTTGACGGCTTTTAAGGAACGGTCTATGGAATTATGCTGTATCTTAGAAGGAGAGGGGGAAGCCTCTCTGGAACGGATACGGCAGTTTGTGACAGATGAAAAACAGATACGCCTGTTAAGTGCCAATTACAATGGCTGGTATCAGCGGGTGGGAAAAGGAGTTTATACCCTGAGCCAAAAAGGAAAAGAAGTGCTGAAAGAGCCGGACTTTCAAGAAGCAGCGGCTTTTTACAGAAAAAAATATGAGGAAAGAAGGAGGGAACTTTTATGAGCGTATTAGAATTATTGGGAAATGTGTTATGGCTGATTTTTGGCGGGCTATTGGCAGCCATTGCCTTTTTATTAGCAGGTGTCCTTTGCTGCATTACGGTGATCGGAATACCGTTAGGAGTACAGTATTTCCAGTTTGCCAGATTAGCCCTTTCTCCCTTTGGATATGATGTGGACTATGGCAGTATGGGCAGCGGTTCTGTGATTTTGAACGTAATTTGGATTTTGCTGTGTGGTCTGGAACTGGCAGTTGCCTTTGTGATTATGGGACTGGTGCTTTGCGTGACCATTATCGGCATTCCTTTTGGATTGCAGATGTTTAAGTTTGCGAAGCTTTCTTTAACGCCCTTTGGCGCGAAAATCCGTCCTGCCGCAGTTTGCAGATAAATGAACAAAAAACAGCCGGTCATGGTTTTGACCGGCTGTTTTTATTATGCTTCTTCAGGAATCCGTACATACAAAATGGGATCGTCATAACCAAAGGTTCTCTTTCCATTCAGTTCCATGGATTCGCTTACCTCCAGATGTTCTTTGGTGAAACGCTCAAAGAGGGAAAATTTTAAGACAGGGGTAAACATGCTTTCGCTGCCGCCTTCCCAAACGCCATCTTTTTCCACGTAAACAGCAGGGGTAAATTTAGCGGAAGGCTTCAAATCGTTGTAATCAACGGTCGTAAAAGTATCATAGGTGAAGTCCTTTTTGCTTCCTTCCGGCAGGTCAAAGGAAGTCAGTTTTACGCTGCCGTCTGCTTCTTCTGTAAACAAAAATAGATGGGGAGAAGCATGGGTTCCTTTTTCTGTGGTATAGTAGCTTTCTTCTACCATGAAAATGCCGGCAAAATCATCCGGCAGATTTGTGATCTTGTCATTACATGCAGTATTGACATGACGGGCAAAAGGGAACTCCTTGCCTTCTGCTTTCATTTGTTCATACTGTGCTTGATTGTCAAAGTGACCGCACAGCAGTTCCATAAATGCTTCTAAGTTCTTCATGGAAAACACCAACCTTTCCTTATTGGAATTATTTAGAAATCCTCTTCCAAGGCTTGTCTTGCTTTTTCGGGATCATGGGAAAGGATCTTTTTCACATTTTTTTCGAACTTTACACGAGGTAACATAACCATATGCCCACATTTGGTGCACTTGATACGAAAGTCCATGCCTTCCCGCAGGATTTCCCATTCATTGCAGCCACAGGGGTGGGCTTTTTTCATTTGAACAATATCTCCAACTGCAAATTGCATATTTTTTCGCTCCTTATTTGGATGATTCTGATTGTGAAATAATATGGATGGTCCGCTGGGGGAAAGGAATTTCGATACCCTCTTTATCCAAGCGGTTTTTGATGCGGCGGCGTAATTCCATTTCTACGGACATAGAAGTTTTTACTTTACATTTTGCTACAATACGATAGGTTACCGCAGAGTCATCCAAAGAAAGAATGCCAGAGAAGGCAGGCGCCTCCAAAAGGTCTGGAATATCTGCTGCTTTTTGCAGTTCATCAGTCAAAATATCTTTTACCCGATCCGTATCTGCTTCGTAACTGATACCGATATCTACAATGGCATTGATATATTCTTTACTCATATTCGTAACGATACCCAGAGAGCCATTAGGGATAATGTGTACCGCGCCTTTTGCATCCCGCACACGGGTAGAACGCAGGCTAATGCCTTCTACGGTGCCTGTAATGTTTTGTATGGTGACCAAATCCCCTACGGCAAACTGGTCCTCAAACAGGGCAAAGAAGCCCGCCAGCATATCCGTTACCACACCCTGCGCACCAAGACCAATGGCAACAGAGAAGGCGGAAGTAACAACGACCAAAGAGGAATCGCTGACTCCCAGCATTTTCAAGATGGCAAACAGACCTAAAAAATAGATCAGATACTTTGCTAAGTTATCCACGATGGATTTCAGGGTAATCCGTTTTTGCTCATTCAACCCAGTACGGGAAAGGGCGGAGCGTTTCCCAAAGAAAGCCTTTGTCAGTTTTTTCGATAGTTTGATTAAAATAGCACAAACAATGACAATGCCCGCAATGCGCAGCAGCAGCATAGCAGCTTGCAGCAGCAGAGCAGAGAGTGTTAAATTCGTTCCGGTATCCACTGGAATATTCCTCCTTCCATTGGGTATAAAAAAAGCGGAATTTCTTCCACCATAAGCGGTTGCGGTTTGATTTTTATTTGAATGTATGGTATCATATTTGCCAAAGAATGAAAAGCAATTTTCTGAAAAAAGTATGTTTGAGATGATAAGTATACAATATCCATAGGGAGTGAAATCATATGCATACCATTGGTATCATTGGTGCGATGGAAGAAGAGACCGCTTTTTTACAAGAAAAAATGACGATTGTTCAGACACAAAAAGCTGTTGGTTTGGATTTTTTCGTAGGCAGATACAGCGGAAAAAATGTAATACTGGTAAAAAGCGGCATTGGCAAGGTGAATGCTGCGATCTGTGCTCAGGTTTTGATAGACCGTTTTGGTGTAGACTGCATCATCAACATCGGTGTAGCCGGCGCTATTTATGATCAGCTGAAGGTGGGAGATATTGTGATCTCCACCGATGCGGTGCAGCATGATATGGATACCAGTGTGCTTGGAGACCCTGTTGGAATTATTCCCAGAATGGAAGAAAGTTATTTCCCAGCAGATCCAGCTTTGCGCGCTTTAGCGGCAGACTGTATCAAAGAATTGGCATTCGAATGTCAGGTGTATGAAGGCCGTATTGCCAGCGGAGACCAGTTTATTGCGGGAAAAGAAGCCAAAGAAAAAATTTGGAAAACGGTAAAAGGGTACTGCGCAGAAATGGAAGGCGCTGCCATTGCCCAGAGCTGCTACTTAAATGATGTACCTTTTTTAGTGATTCGTGCCATTTCTGACAGTGCTGCGGAAGGCGCAGAAATGACTTATGAACAATTCTCCAAACTGGCGGCACAGAGGGGTTCTGCATTGGTGGAGAAAATGATTGAAAAAATGTAATTTCATTCACACGAAAAATATTTTGGGGGCGGTTTTTGGGGAAGGAGCGTGATCCATCATGACAGAGGAAAAGAAGATTTCTGTAGCAGAGGCAGAAGCGGATCTGCGTCTATGGAACGAGGAAGCAGAAACATATGGACATGATGTGGAAAAAATGCGCGCTCTTTTCGAAAAAATGCTGGTGAAGTATGAAGATGTCATTGAGGGCTTCACCAAAGGACTGCGTCTGGTGCAGCCATATGAAAAACTGCTGCAAAAAACAGAAGACTACCGGGAAAATGTAAAACTGCTGCTCTTTCGCTTACAGGTATTTTACGACAATGGCTGTACCAATGAAGGACTGATAGAATATTACATGGCTTTAGAACATATTGAGGTTAACCGGGAAGCGGATTTTAATGATGTGCGTTTTACATTAGGCAGGATGGAAGGCGTTTCTGCTTGTGAAATGAATGAAATTATGGAAAAACTTTCGGAGATGGAAGAAATTATTTCCAAAGTGGAACCAAAAGAAAAAAGATGGGAAGAATTAAAGCCCTATCTGCTGTGGCTGACTGGGAAGAATGCCAATATTGCGCTGACCATTTTACCGTTGTTTTTTAAAATTAGTTAAGTAAGAATGGAGTTTTTTGCATGATTAAGTTGATTGTGACTGATATGGACGGTACTTTGTTGGACGATCAGGGAAAATTCCCAGAAGGATTTTCTGCATTTTTACAGGAAATGAAACAAAGAGGCATCCGTTTTGTGGTGGCAAGCGGCAGACAGTATCCTGGGCTGAAAAAACAGTTTCAAGAATACCTGGAGGATGTGGCAATCATCGCAGAAAACGGTGCCTTTGTGGTTTGGAACGAAAAAGAGCTTTTTGTAAAGAAAATGACGAAAGAACAGCTGCATACAGCCTTGGAAGGGACCAAACAGGTGACAGGCGCGAAACCTATGATCTGCGCCAAGTATTACAGCTATATGGATGATGCGGCATTTTGCGAGGAACTAAGAGGAGCCTATTTCTGTTATGAAATGCGCCATGCCGAAGATTTATACGGATTAGATGATGATACCATTTTGCGTATGGCGGTACTCAACATTCCCACAGAAAAACTGCCGTGGGCGTATGCAACTTTGCGCCCATTGCTGCCGGAAGAAATCTCTTTAACCATTTCCGGAAAGCATTGTATGGATGTGGGGCTGACTGGCGTGAATAAAGGAACGGCAGTACAAGCGCTGCAGGAAATATGGCACATCACACCGGAAGAAACTATGGTCTTTGGCGATCAGCAAAATGATCTGGAAATGATGTCTTGTGCTGCTTACAGCTATGCCATGGCGAATGCTTCTCAAGTGGTGAAAGAACAGGCAAACTTTATTGCGGAAGACAATAACCATGCAGGGGTACTGCGCGCCGTATGGGATCAATTAAAGCAGGAAGAGGAATCAAGATGAAGAAAGTTGCTAGTTACGCCTTGGGCTGCAAGGTAAATCAATACGAAAGCGAAGCCATTGCGGAGCTTTTTGCGCAAAAAGGATATGAAATTGTGTCTGTAGAAGATTGGGCGGATATTTATATTATCAATACCTGTACGGTAACCAATTTTGGAGACAAGAAAAGCCGTCAATTGATCCGGAAAGTAAAACGCCAAAACCCGGATGCGGTTGTGGCGGTGGTAGGGTGCTATGCCCAGACGGCACCGGAGGAAATGGAGCGGGTAGAAGGTGTAAATCTGATTTTAGGCACGAAGGATAAAGGAAAGATAGCGGAACTGGTGGAACAGTACCGCAAAGAAGAAGGAATCCGAAATTATGTGACGGATATTCGCAATGAGCATGTTTTTGAGCCTTTATCCATTCAAAAATTGGCAGGACGTACGAGAGCATATTTGAAAATTCAAGATGGCTGCAACAGATACTGTTCTTACTGCATCATTCCTTATGCCAGAGGACCCATCCGTTCCAGAGATCCGGAAGATGTGGTGGCAGAAGTCAAGCGGTTGGCAGAAAATGGATTTCAAGAAGTGGTATTAACTGGCATCCATGTGGCAAGCTATGGTAAGGATCTGGGAAATATGGATCTATTAGGGATGATCCGCCGGGTACACGCAGTGGAAGGCATTCAGCGGATCCGCTTAAGTTCCATTGAGCCCAATATTGTAACGGAGGACTTTATCGAGGGAATTCGTACTCTGCCAAAGTTATGTGACCACTATCACTTGTCATTACAAAGTGGCTGTGATGAAACGCTGCGCCAGATGAACCGCCACTATGATACGGCAGACTACCGCAAAGCGGCACAGATGCTGCGGGAAGCTTTGCCGGATGTGGCGTTGACCACAGATATTATTGTGGGTTTTCCCGGGGAAACGGAAGAACATTTCCAGCAGAGCGCGGCATTTGCAAAAGAAATTGGATTTTCCAAAATTCATGTATTCCCATATTCTCCCAAGCGGGGTACACCGGCTGCAAAACGGAAAGACCAGAATTCCAATGAGGTAAAGGCGGACAGAAGCCACAGACTGATTCAGGTCAGTGATGCGCTGGGAAACGCTTTCCTGGAGCAGCGGATGGGACAGGTTTATGAGGTGCTGTTTGAACGGGAAGTGGAAGAAGGTATTTATGAGGGTCATACGACCAACTATATTAAAGTCCGAACAAAGAGCGCAAAAAATATTTCCAATGAGATTCTGCGGGTGAAACTGGTACGCCATGAGCAAGAGTGCGCGTGGGGATGCTTATTGGAGGAAAATGTTGTAAAACTGTAATGAAGAATTTGTTGCAATCCGAATTTGTTTATATTATGATAAGAATAATCGATGCAATGAATTGAGGCGCAGATAGGAACGGAGATGATAAATCATGGAACGTAATTTTAATGAAACACAATATTTCGGCAGAGTGGAAAAGGAGCCTGAAAACGAGGCAAGAAGAATCCTCTTAACCGTCAGCGCCGCTTTGAAAGAAAAAGGATACCAGCCTGTAAACCAGATCGTAGGATACATCCTTTCCGGTGATCCTACTTATATTACCAGCCACAACAATGCCCGCGCGATGATTCGGAAGCTGGAACGGGATGAACTGCTGGAAGAACTGGTAAAAGACTATTTAAGCAGAAACAACGATTAAAAACAAAGCGGTCGAAAGAAAAAAGGAGCAGGACATGCGGATACTGGGTTTAGACTTTGGAGATAAGACCATTGGTGTGGCCATGAGTGATCCCTTTGGATGGACAGCACAGGGTGTAGAAATTATTCGCCGTGATAATCCCCAGGCTATGAAACCCAGTCTGCGTCGGATTGCACAGCTGGTGGAAGAAAATCAGGTGGAAGTCATTGTTTTGGGTTATCCTAAGAATTTGGACAACTCAGAAGGCGATCGCTGTGAAAAGACAAAAGCTTTTGCAACGCGTTTGGAAAACCGATTCCCCAAAGTGCAGGTTGTGTTATGGGATGAACGGTTCAGCACCATTGCCGCAGAGCGGAGTATGCGAGAAGGCGGACTTTCTCATGACCGCCGTAAGGAAATGATCGATATGCAGGCGGCAGTCCATATTTTACAGGGGTATTTGGATAGTTTGAAGCAGTAATCACGCAAAAGAAGATAAAGGAGAAAAATCATGCAGGATCAGTTTGAAGAGGATGCACTGGAAACCGTGACGATGACTGATGAAGATGGCAGTGAAGTGGAGTTTGCCATTGTGGACCATGTAACTTGCGGCACGGAACGTTACCTTTTGGTAGTGGAATGTGATGCGATGGAGGACGATGAAGAAGCAGATGCACTGCTTTTGAAAGAAGTTGCCATCGGCACAGATGATGTAACCTATGAAATCGTGGAAGATGACGCGGAATTTGACCGTGTTGCCGGATTATTTGCCCAAAAAGGGGAAGATTATGAAGTAAAGATCGACTGATCTTATCGCTCTTTTCAAATGGAAATTTAAAAGGGATTGTACCTTTTTTATTTATATTTTTCTCAAAAGTTGCTGCGCTTTCGAAAAGTTCCTTTACAGGAAAAGGAATGGTAGTAGGGACTTTTTGCGTAAAAACCGTATATTTTTCAGGAAATGCTCGTATCCTTTTTACAAAGTGGGAAAAAATGATACGAGCTGTAAGCTTATGAAAATAGTGGGCGCTTTTCGAGATACTTTTTTTGTATGCGGAAAAACAGATTTTTTGCGGCAGGAAGAGGCACGGCAGACAGGCTCGTTTGACCGGGAAACAGGCTTCTTTTTTTGTGCGTCCGTAAATAGGTTTTTCATGCAAGATTAAGCGCTGTTTTTGGGAATGAAACGTTACTTAGCATAAAAATTTATTTCAAAAGGAGGTAATCTTTTGGCAACCAGAAGAGGGAAATCCAAAGGACCCAAAACAAAACTACGGGTGATCCCTTTGGGTGGTTTAGAAGAAATTGGAAAGAATATGACCATACTGGAGTATGGTGAGGATATTGTGGTAATCGACTGCGGCATGTCTTTCCCGGAGGATGATATGCCCGGTATTGATTTAGTGATTCCCGATGTATCCTATTTGATGAAAAATCAAGAGAAGGTACGAGGCATTGTACTGACACATGGTCACGAGGACCATATTGGCGCTCTGCCTTATGTATTAAAGGACTTAGATGTCCCTGTTTTCGGCACATTATTGACATTAGGACTGCTGAAAAATAAGCTGGAAGAACATGGTCTGGCTGAAACCGCACAGCTGCACACAGTTGTACCTGGTGAAACCGTGAAATTGGGCAGAATGAGTGTGGAATTTATTCATACAAATCATTCCATTGCAGACAGTGTGGCGCTTGCCATTCACACACCGGTAGGTACTGTCATTCATACCGGTGACTTTAAAGTAGACTATACCCCCATTGATGGTGAAGTGCTGGATTTGCGCCGGTTTGCGCAGCTGGGCAGTGAAGGCGTATTATTGTTGATGAGTGACAGCACCAACGCAGACCGTCCCGGATTTACCCAGTCAGAAAAAACTGTGGGAAAGGCTTTTGAAAAAGCATTTGAAGAAACCACAAAAAACCGTATTTTGGTAGCAACTTTTGCTTCCAATATCCACCGCATGCAGCAAGTCATCAACGCTGCTTATGCCCATGGCAGAAAGGTGGCAATTTTAGGCCGATCTATGGTCAATACGGTGAAAACGGCGAGTGAGTTGGATTATTTGGATGTACCCAAGGGTACGTTAATCGATATTACGGAAATTAAGCATTACAAAGACGAACAGCTGGTTATCCTTAGCACAGGCAGCCAGGGCGAAAGCATGAGTGCTTTGACCCGTATCGCATTGGGTGAGCATCGCCAAGTCAGCATTAAGCCTAACGACAAGGTAATCATCAGTGCATCCGCAATTCCCGGCAATGAGCGGAATGTAACCCGTGTTATCAATGAATTGATTAAACAGGGTGCGGATGTTGTATATCAAGGCATTGAGGATATCCACGTATCCGGTCACGCCAGACAGGAAGAACTGAAGCTGATGCTGGCGCTGACCAAGCCTCGTTTCTTTATGCCGGTTCATGGTGAATTTATGCATTTGACCAGCCATAAGAATCTGGCAATGACCATGGGCATGAAGAAAGAAGACATTTTCGTCATGAAGATTGGCGATGTACTGGAATTAGGACGGAATCAGGCGGCGATCAATGGCAGTGTACAGGCCGGACAGGTTATGGTAGACGGTTTGGGTGTCGGCGATGTAGGAAATATTGTATTGCGTGACAGAAAGCACCTGTCTCAGGACGGTTTGATTACGGTAGTCGTTACCATGGACAAGGCAAGCGGTACTGTCATTGCTGGTCCAGACATTATCTCTCGTGGTTTCGTGTATGTGAGAGAAGCAGAAGGACTGATGGAAGAAGCCAGGGATGTGGTTTTGGAAGCATTGGAAGAATGCGAAGCAAAGAACATCACCAGCTGGAACTATATCAAATCTGTGATCAAGGATACCCTGAAAAATTATGTATGGCAGAAAACCAAAAGAAGCCCTATGATTCTGCCCATTATCATGGAAGTTTAATAGAGGAACAAAAACCGCAGACAAAACTACTCTGCGGTTTTTTCTGTTTTACAAGGAGAAAGAAGCAGGGTATAATACGGATAAGCGTAAGAATAAACAAATGACAGAAAGCAGGAGAAGGTATGGAGCCCATTGCACAACTGAAAGAAAAATTACAGCTTGCCCAAGGGAAAGAACTGGAACAGGTATTGGAAACGTTGCGCGCAGATGAACGAAAAGGCGCTCAAGTTCTTTTGGCAAACTGGGAAAAGAAGCGGGAAAAAGAAAAAGCGGAGCAAGCCAGACTGCTTACGTTATTACAATATGAAAAGGAACTGTATCAAGAGGGCTACCGTCTGATTGCCGGGATTGATGAAGTGGGACGGGGACCTTTGGCAGGACCTGTAATGGCGGCGGCAGTGATTTTGCCGGAGGGCAAGCTCATTGCAGGCATTAACGACTCCAAAAAACTGACGGCAAAGAAACGGGAAGAATTATCCGCAAAGATTTTAGAGGAAGCAGCAGCTTACGGATTTGGGGAGGCAGATGCCAAGAGAATTGATGAAATCAATATTTTACAGGCCACTTATGAAGCCATGCGGCAGGCATTGGCATCCTTAGTGCCTCAGCCGGATTTTGTGCTGGCGGATGCAGTGACTATACCGGAAATTTCATTTCCCCAAAAAGGCGTCATTGGCGGAGATGCCAAAAGCCTTTCCATTGGTGCAGCCAGCATTATTGCCAAAGTAAAAAGAGATCATTACATGGAAGAAATGGATGCCTTATATCCTGTCTATGGTTTTGCTTCCAACAAAGGATATGGTTCTGCCCAGCATATTGCGGCCATTCGGGAATTTGGCTTATGCCCGCTGCACAGAAGAACATTTGTAAAGAATTTTGTGCAGGAGGAAATGGAGCAGAAGCATTACCATGTAGGTGTTGTGGCGGAACGTCAGGCAGCTATGGAAATGAAAAAAATGGGTTATACCATTTTAGAAGCCAATTATAAAAGCCGGTATGGAGAAATTGATTTGATCGCGGAAAAAGACGGCTATTTCGTTTTTACAGAAGTGAAATACCGGCAGTCGGAGGAATATGGGGCACCGGCAGAAGCCATTGATTTTCGGAAAAGAAAATGCCTCATACAGACAGCGCAGGTGTATTTGGCGGAAAAAGGATGGACGGACCGGGATTGCCGCTTTGACACAGCGGAATTGATCCGCAGAAACGGAAAGTTATATTTCCGTTATACACCGGATGCTTTTGGTGCAGAATAAAACCATTCCATAATGACGCTTTCAGATTATTTTTTTATGAAAAAAGCGGATTCCATGGTGCATGTCAGTTGCCATCCCTTGACAGAACTGTGAAATATAGGGTAAAATCAATATTTGACAAGCGGATATGGAATACAGAAAAAGCTTTCTTCAGATTAAGAAAGGTTTTTCTATCATAGAATGAATTTTGGAGGAAAAGGCAGATGAGTAAACCCATCGTAGCGGTAGTCGGCAGACCCAATGTGGGCAAGTCTACATTGTTTAACCGTCTGGCAGGGGAGCGCATTTCCATTGTGCAGGATACCCCCGGCGTAACCAGAGACCGGATTTATGCAGATGTGGAATGGCTGAACTACAAATTTACACTGATTGATACCGGCGGTATGGAGATCGGTTCAGAAGAAGTGATTCAAAAACAAATCGTACAGCAGGCACAAATTGCTATTGAAACAGCTGACGTGATTTTATTTGTAACAGATGTGAAGCAGGGTGTAACGGATGATGACCGGAAGGTAGCTGACCTGCTCAGAAGAACAAAAAAACCCGTGGTACTGGCAGTGAACAAAGTGGATAACTTAAAGAAAAGTGCTTTGGATGTTTATGAGTTTTATGAACTGGGCATGGGCGACCCCATCGGCATTTCCGCAGGGCAGGCACTGGGCTTAGGGGATATGCTGGATCAGGTGGTACAGCATTTTCCTGCAGAAAACGAAAATGAGGAAGAGGAAGACGCCATCCGTGTGGCAATTATTGGTAAGCCCAATGTGGGTAAGTCCTCTTTAATTAACCGTATTTTAGGGGAAGACAGACTCATTGTCAGCAACATTGCCGGCACTACCAGAGACGCCATTGACACACCTGTGGAGATCGATGGACAGAAATATGTGTTCATTGATACTGCCGGTATGCGCCGCAAGAGCAAGATTAAAGAAGAAATTGAACGTTTCAGCATTATTCGTGCGGTAGCGGCTGTAGAACGGTGCGATGTGGCCGTTCTGGTGATTGATGCACAGGAAGGTGTGACCGACCAGGACACCAAGATTGCAGGTATTGCCCATGAGCGTGGCAAGGCTGCTATTATTGCGGTAAATAAATGGGATGCCGTAGAGAAAAACGACAAGACCATGAATGAATATCTGAAGGACATTGGCAATGAACTGGCATATATGGCTTACGCGCCCCGGGTATTTATTTCTGCCCAGAGCGGTCAGCGTATTAACAGACTGCTGGAAATGATTCAGACAGTTCATGAAAACCACGCACTGCGCATCAGTACCGGTGTATTAAACGAAGTGCTGATTGAGGCTTTGGCAATGCAGCAGCCTCCGGCAGATAAGGGCAGACAACTGAAGATTTATTATATGACCCAAGTTTCTGTAAAGCCGCCTACGTTTGTGGTATTTGTCAACGAACGAGGTTTATTCCATTTCTCTTACAGAAGATATTTAGAAAATCAGCTGCGGGATGCCTTTGGATTCGTTGGCACTCCCATCCACATGATTGTCAGGGAAAAAGGAGAGAAAGACTAAAATGTTCAGATTGTTATGCTTTGTCATTGGTTATTTTATAGGCTGCCTGCAGACAGCCTATTTTATCGGCAAAATTTATCATACGGATTTGCGCAAAGAAGGCAGCGGCAACTTAGGATTTACCAATGCAGCGCGGGTGTTGGGGGTAAAAGCCGGTGTGATTACCATTACAGGAGATATTTTAAAGGCAGTTGCTGCTTTTGCGTTATGCAATGTAGTTTTTCCGGAATTGGCGCCAACGGCAGGATTTTATGCCTGTATCGGTGTGGTAATTGGACATGATTTCCCGTTTTATCTGCATTTCAAAGGAGGAAAAGGAATCGCTGCTACCATTGGCATGATGCTCTGCTTTGGTTACTTATGGCCCTGGATCGTTGTGGTAGATGTAGCCATTGGTCTGGCGGGTGTGTTTTTGACAGGATTTATTTCTGTAGGATCTTTACTGTTTAGCTTAGTGCTTCCTATTTCCATTGCCGTAGCTGGCGCGCCTGTGGAATGGGTGGCTGTGGTGTGCTGTATGAGTGCGTTGGCTTTCTATCAGCATCGTGCCAATATTGTCAGATTAATGCAGGGGAAAGAAAATAAATTTACATTCAAAAAAAGCAACTCATAATAGAATTTCAACATAATAGGATTTGGAAAGGGAAACGGCATGAAAGAAAAAGTCAGTGTGATCGGTGCCGGCAGCTGGGGTACAGCTTTGGCTGTATTAGCGGCAAAGCAGGGCTACGAAGTGACCCTTTGGGCAAGAAAAGAAGCGGAAAGTTCTGCGTTGCAGGCAGACAGAGAAAATAAAAAGTATTTACCTGGAGTAGCTTTTCCGGATTCTTTGGCTGCAACCTCTGATCTGCAAGCTGCAATGAAGGATGCGAAGATTGTAATTTTGGCAGTCCCCTCCCGTGGTGTAAGAGAAATCGCGAAAAAATTGGCGCCGCTGGTACAGGAGGATCAGATTTTAGTGAATGTGGCAAAAGGGCTGGAAGAAGGTTCTTTACTGCGTTTAAGCCAGGTAATCCGCCAGGAAATTCCACATGTAAGATTATGCGTATTATCCGGTCCCAGCCATGCGGAAGAAGTAGGTAAGGATATCCCTACCACTTGTTTGGTTGCCAGTGAAGACGAGGAAACAGCGAAAACCGTACAGCAGGCGTTTATGTCTCCCACATTCCGCTTGTATACCAATACAGATGTAATTGGTGTGGAGATTGGCGCTGCGCTGAAAAATATTATTGCCTTAGCAGCTGGTATGTCTGATGGTTTAGGATACGGAGACAATACAAAGGCAGCTTTGATGACCCGTGGTATGACGGAAATGAAGCGTTTAGGCATTGCCATGGGCGGCAAGGCAGAGACGTTCTTTGGCTTATCCGGCATAGGAGATTTAATCGTAACCTGCACCAGTATGCATTCCAGAAACCGCCGTGCCGGTATTTTATTAGGTCAGGGCAAAAGTCTGGAAGAAACATTGGCAGAAGTTCAGATGGTTGTAGAAGGTGTAAATACGGTACAGGCAGCAGTAAAGCTGGCAAAAGAATACCAGGTATCCATGCCTATTACGGAAAGTATTTATGCCGTGCTTTTCGAAGGAAAAGATGTACATGTAGCCATTATGGAATTGATGACCAGAGAAGGCAAGGCGGAATAAAAGATAAAAAACCCCGATGGGAGATTCCCAGCGGGGTTTTCTATCTTATTTAATACAAATATTTAATATTTATAGAAACCTTCTCCAGCAGCAATTTCCGTTTTGTCTCTGCCAATATATTTTTTGGCATAGACACAATTTTTCCAACTGTAGTATTGGAATCATCTGCGTCCGGATTTATTTTGCAAATATTATAAGCGGTGGTTTATTCTGCAATACCCAGAATTTCGAAAGGTCCTTTGGAGGCACCAGTGCCCAGCTTCCAAGTTACGCCGATGGTTTGGCAATCAGCACCTTCGTTGAAAGGGTCTGACCTGCCTGCAACAGAGAAATGAAGAGGCTATTGAGGATTTATTCAGGCTGTTTTTTACGTAAAGACAGGGAACCCATACCAATTTCTTCCGCAAATCGCACCAAAGCATTAAAAACAGCGGGATCTGTTCCGGCATATCCTATCCTTTCTGCGGTGTTATTGCTTTAGATATGGTTCACAAAATGTATTGCCAAATATTTTCCCGGCTGTCCCATATAAGAAAGAAACATACCGGGCAGCAAAGTGGAAGAATTGGCTGCAATTCCCGTTTTTTCGGGCAGAAGAAGAGCCAATGCGGTATAAAAATCAATTTTTGCCTGAGGGTCTTCTGTTATGGGTTCAATGATGAAATCTGCATCTGCCACAGCCTTTGCCAGATCTGCTTCAAAAGGTACAGAAAAAATAGATACTTTTTAGAAAACGATAGAGAGACAGTAAAAAATTACTGTCTTTTTTTCTGTGCAGAAAGCACCCAATAAAGTTTAAAGGCATATAGTGAAAGAAAAATCTCTTATATAACGCGGAGTGAACGGACATGAAGGGACAACAAACCTTAGCGCAACTGCCATTGATGGTGCCGGCGGTGGTGCGAGTGGTCAATCGGGATGACAGCAGATTATCTGATTTGGGATTTTTTTGTGGAAGCTATGTAACGGCATTATTTGACTGCCCGTTGGGTGGTACCAGACTATATTTTATTCGAGGAATGCGGCTGGCTCTACGGCAGAAAGAAGCAGAGCAGATCGCGGTGGAGGTGGTAGAGGATGGGACCTGTGAAAATAGCGGTTCTGGGGACGCCCAATACGGGCAAGAGCACGTTATTTAATGCATTGACAGGTAAGAGGCAGCATACGGGAAACTGGGCTGGAAAAACGGTAGGAGAAGCAATGGGAATCTTTCGAAAGAATGGAAGAGAGTTTCATCTATGTGATTTACCGGGGATTTATTCGCTTCTAAGCGATGAAGCAGAAGAACGGTGCAGTAAGCGTTACCTATTATGCGAAAAAATTGACGGCATTTTGGTTGTGGCAGATGGCACTAATTTGGAAAAAAGTCTGCCGCTTGCGTTACAGGCAAAAGCTCTTTGCCCGCAGCCAGTGGTTCTATGTGTCAATCTGATGGATGAAGCGGAAAAAATGGGAATGGAGCTGGACACATATGCTTTGGAAAAAGCCTGTAAAATGAAAGTGATTACCACTACAGCAACGAAAAAATGCGGCTTAGGCGCATTACGGGAAGCATTATGGGAAATGGGGAGTGAAACCTTACCTCCTCAGGAAAAAACACAGAAGATTCCCCTGCCATTACTGCCATTGTGGGAAGGATTACAAGGCAAGAAAAGTCCATTGTTTTGCAGCCTGTTATTGGAAGAGGATGAAATTGCCTGGCAGGCGTTAGCAAAAGAGGAAACGGACAGCGCGCTGTTAGAGTATTTATACCGCGCAGAAGCAGGAAGAATTTACTTGCAGACGCAGGAAAAGGGCATCTCAGACTTACAGGCAGAACGCTCCTTATCTTTTCGGAAGCAGGCGGAAGAAATCTGTCAAACCGTTCTATGCTGGAAAGAACAAGGCAACCGTCCATCCTTTACAGAAGAGATGGATCGGCTGCTTTTAGGTACTCCTTGGGGCATGGCAGTATTTGCCGCATTGTTTGCGTTCCTTTTTTGGATTACAGCAGCGGGGGCAAACGTGCCTTCTTCCATACTTTCTGCGGGATTTACGGAGTTAAGAGGCGTTTTAGAAGAAGTGCTGCTGCCTCTGCCCGTATGGTTACGCAGTTTATTATTAGACGGAATTTATTTGACAACAACTTGGGTCATAGCGGTGATGTTACCGCCGATGGCAATTTTTTTCCCGCTATTTACCTTACTGGAAGATTTTGGGCTGCTGCCGCGCATTGCATTTCTGCTGGATGGTATCTTCCACAGAGTGGGTGCCCACGGCAAGCAGGGGCTGACCATGTGCATGGGCTTTGGATGCAATGCGGTAGGGGTAACGGCTTGCCGTATTATTGAAGATCCGGCAAAACGGCTGATTGCCATTTTAACGAACACGCTGGTGCCTTGCAATGGGCGGTTTGGGCTATTGATTATATTATGTACGCTGTTTTTCAGTGGAGGCGGAAAAACTGCAGGGTTATGGCTGATTCTTTGGATGGGGTTGGCTATACTCATCAGCTTAGGAGCATCTTTTTTCTTATCCCGCACGCTGCTATCATCGGAGCGGGACTGCTTCTGTATGGAATTACCGCCGTATCGCATGCCGCAGATAGGGCAGGTGTTGCTGCGCAGTTTGACGGAACGAACCATATTTGTATTATTACGGGCGGTAAAAGTAGCAATTCCCGCAGGAATTATTTTATGGATTTTTGGTCGGGCAACCATTGGCGGAGTAGGATTGATGGAATGGACTGTTAATCTTTTAGAACCAATTGGTAGATTTTTAGGATTAGATGGTGCGATTTTGCTTGCATTCTTCTTGGGATTTCCCGCAAATGAAATTGTACTGCCCATTGTACTGATGTGTTATTGCCAAAGTGCAGTACCTATACCAGTAGGGGACATGACAGAGCTGGCTGGTATTCTTTCTGCTCATGGGTGGACGATGGTTACAGCGGTTTGTACGGCGCTGTTTTCTCTCAATCATTTCCCTTGCGCTACCACCTTGACTACCATTCATAAAGAAACGGGCAGTCTCTTTTGGACCGTCATCGCATTTCTTTTTCCCACTGCCATTGGTGTGATTCTTTGTGCAGGGGTGCAGTTTTTCTTTGGCGCATGAAAAAAGCAGAGCGAAAACGCCCTGCTTTTTTCAGTAAATTAAGATTTTCGGGGAGAAACACCCGTTAGATCCCGGATGACTTCTCCCGCTAAAATCAGCCCAGCCACAGAGGGGACAAAGGCGTTACTGCCTGGTGTTTGTCTACGGGCAGGGGTTTCCTCCAAGGGATCGGCTGCCGGTGTGAGAGGAAGCTCTGTAGAATAGACCACCTTGAGTTTTTTTACATGACGTTTTTTCAATTCTTGCCGCATAACTTTGGCAAGAGGGCAGACAGATGTTTTATAAATATCCGTTACAGAAAAACGGGCAGGATCTATCTTATTGCCGGCACCCATGGAACTAATGATGGGCACGCCACAGGCTTGGGCTTGCAGTACAAGGGCAATCTTACTGGTAACCATATCGATAGCATCGATTACATAATCGTATTGGGAAAAATCAAAGGCATCCGCAGTTTCGGCAGTATAAAAGACAGGATAGGTGCGCAAAGAAAGTCCCGGATGGATAGACTTTGCCCGGGCTGCGGCGGCATCTACTTTTTTCATGCCGATGGTATCATAAGTGGCAATGATTTGGCGGTTTAGGTTGCTTTCTGCCACACAGTCTCCATCAATAAGATCTAATGCGCCAATGCCGCTGCGCACTAATGCTTCTACCGCATAGCCGCCTACACCGCCAATGCCGAAAACAGCAACACGGCTTTGGGCAAGGCGTTCCATTGCTTCTTTGCCAAACAACATTTCTGTACGGATGAAATTTTCTCCTGCCATAGTGTGCCTCCTCTGTACATTTCTGCTCTTTATGCTATAAGAAGAAAATCTCTTTGTCAAGAAAAAGGCCCCGATTGGTATGTTTTTTCTAGATTGGGGCATACTGGTTTTCAAAAAGGAGGCGTTATGATGAATCCCAATCATACAAACAGTTTTTCCAAATTACTGCGCAAAGCAGAAAGAGATGAAGGTTTGCGCAAAAGATTATTAGAGACAAAGAAAGCAAAAGATCCACTGTTAGCAGTAAGCCGTATTGCAGGAGAGGAAGGCTGTGCCGTTACCGTAGGAGACATCTTCTGCCAAGGAGAAGAATTTGCTGACGAACTTTGGAAAGGCAGCGAAGGCGGCGGAGAAGATCCTATGCCTACCTGGGATGACGGGTATGGGCAGTTTATTGCCGCACTACAGCAAATGGAATACAAATAAAAAGAGAGCCGCTTCTTGGGGTGAGACCAAAGAAGCGGCTTTTGGTTTAGCCTACTTTCTGTTCCAGACGGAGGCGATCTGAGATCAAAGCAATAAATTCAGAGTTGGTAGGCTTGCCTTTATGGTTATTGATGGTATAGCCAAAGAGGGCGTCAATGGCATCTACTTTGCCACGATTCCATGCCACTTCAATGGCATGACGGATAGCACGTTCTACGCGAGAGGGTGTGGTATTACATTTTTTCGCGATGGAAGGATATAATTCCTTGGTGATGTAGTTCA
>CALWKY010000010.1 GCA_944381395.1 uncultured Lachnospiraceae bacterium | reverse complement strand
AAAAAGCGGTGGGCATCAGTGGATATTTACTGGATGTAAATCCTTTTAACCAGCCTGGTGTAGAAGCGTATAAAAAGAATATGTTTGCCTTGTTGGGAAAGCCGGGTTATGAAGAACAGAAGGCTTTGCTGGAAAAGAGACTGGAAGAATAAGTTTCTGTAAAAAAGAGAGTTTTATAAACTCTCTTTTTTACATTACATATTATTGATCGAACTGCAATAGTTTGGCAGGCTCTACTTGTAAGACTTCTGCCATTTTAAAAAGTGTCTCTAAGGAGACACCGCGAACCATGCTGGTACTTTCCACTTGGGCGATGAAAGACCAGCTCTTTTCAATCAATTCTGCGAACTGTTCCTGTGTATAACCTCTCAGCTTTCTATAGTATGCGATTTTTAATCCCAGCATTTTGTAGTATTCCGGATATCTTGTCTCCATGATTGCTCCACCTCAAGAGTAATGGTAGCAGTGCAAAATTAGAAAAGTTATAAATTGCAGTTGTATAAATATATGTTTTAAGTATATAATTATAGAATAAAAGAAAATATTGCAAAGTAAGGAGGAAAGCCAAATGCCATTGAAAGAAAATTTGAAACAATTACGGATAGAGCATAAAGTAAAGCAAAAAGATTTGGCACAGTATTTAGGTATTAGTAGCATAGCAGTTGCCAACTATGAAAACGGACGCAGCCAGCCAGACTTGGACACTGCGAAAAAAATAGCAGATTTTTTTCATATTACCATAGATGAACTGATTGCAGAATCATACCATTTGAAAAAGCCTGAAGAAAATAACTAATCATTGAAAAGCAATATCTCTATTATAAACGGTTCTGTAAACATGAAAATAAAAAAAGAAAGACGTTTTTGTAGAACATTCTGCAAAAACGTCTTTCTTTTTACAATCACTTGAAAAATCCTTGATACTTACATGAGGTTGTCGATTTCTTCCATAGCAGCCAGTACCTGAGGCATATCTTCTGCAGCGGGAAGACGCAGACGAACAAAGTTTTTACCAATTCCGTGGAAGTCGCTGCCGGAGATAACCAGAACACGTCTCTTTCCAAATTCTTCTGCCAAATCCAGATCAGGATTGTCATGAGAAATCATGGAAATAGATACGGTAGGTGTGGTGGTAGCAATGGAAAGATGCTTCCAAGGGTGGTTTAATATCATTTCTTTCAGTTCTGCATTTTTCTGACGCAAAGTATCCAAGAAGGCTTCGTCCTGAATGGTCTTTGCTGCAATGGAACGAGAAAGTGCGCTCATGGTATAAGGGTTGGTGATATTACCCATAGCAGCAACCAAAGATTCCGGCAAAATCAGATAACCTGCACGCAGCCCAGCCAGACCAAAGCCTTTGGAGAAAGTCTTTACAAAGATGAGGTTATCATATTTTTCGCAAAGGGCAGCAGCAGAATTTTCCTTGGGCATGTAGTCGCCATACGCTTCATCTACAATAACACCAATACCCAGAGGTTTTGCAGCTTCCAGAATTTTTGTAATTTCCTCCAGAGGAATCACCTGACCGGTGGGGTTGTTAGGATTGTCAATATAGATCAGTTTATGCTCAGGCTTGATCATGGCAATCATTTTTTCTGCATGGAAGCGGTAGTTATCTGCTTTTTCCAACTGCATTGCATCAAAGGTGCAGCCATACATTTCTACGTCAGTCTGATATTCGGAGAAGGAGGGAATATAACCTAATACACGGTCACCGGCTTCCAAGAAAAGACGGTTGATTAAATATAAGCCTGCAACGGAACCGTCACAGAGGATAATCTGGCTTCTTTTCAAAGAAGGATACTGCTTTTCCCAGTACTTGCAAATTGCCTTTTTTACATCAGCACTATGGGGATAAGGACGAACCATGTCAAAATCCTCTAATTCTGAAAATGCTTTTTGTGCTGCCGGAGGGATCATAACAATGTTGATACCTTCGCCACAATCTACATCATAAGTCTTTTCCTCAGAGCCTTCGGAAGCATAGCTGACTTTGATATTTTCTTTAATATAACGGTTGATTCTTAATTCCATATTCTCAAAGCTCCTTTCCTTTGGACACAATGTAAAATCATGATTTTTTATAAAAAATCATGATTAAAAATTCATGATTAAAATTAAGTATAACGCAAAAAAAATCATTTGCAAATAAAAAGATTAAAAAAGCAGTAAAAATTTTTACAAATTAAAAAAATAAACTGGATTGCAGTAGAATCAAATTGCATTCTGGTTTTATTCTGGTATGATAAAGATAGGAGTTTTTGTTTGGAAAAAAGGAGGTATGCCAGATGGATTTTTATCCCAAAAAGAAATTAGGGTTTGGTTTGATGCGGTTGCCTTTAACCAATGCCAATGATCCTGCCAGCATTGATTTAGAAGAAATGAAAAAAATGGTGGATTATTTCCTGGCAGAGGGATTTACTTATTTTGATACTGCCTGGATGTACTGCGGCTTTGCTTCAGAAAATGCCGTAAAGGAAGCCCTGACCAGCCGCCATCCCAGACAGTCTTACACCCTTGCAACCAAATTACATTCCGGTTTTATTCATACCGAAGAAGACCGGGATAAAGTATTTCAGGAGCAGTTGGAAAAAACAGGCGCAGGGTATTTCGATTATTATCTGATTCATGATATCAATGTGCATAGTTATGAAATTTATAATAAGCTCCATTGTTTTGACTGGCTGATGGAAAAGAAAAAAGCCGGTTTGGTAAAACATATTGGGTTTTCTTTCCATGACCATGCGGATTTCTTAGACAAGGTGCTGCATGACCATCCGGAAATGGAATTTGTACAGTTGCAAATCAATTATTTGGATTGGGATTCTTTAGGCGTGCAGTCCCGCAAGTGTTATGAAGTGGCAGAAAAGTATCAGAAACCGGTCATTGTTATGGAGCCGGTAAAGGGCGGCACCCTGGCAAATGTACCGGAATCTGTAGAGAAACTGTTCCGCGAAAAAGATCCCCACGCATCTATCCCTTCCTGGGCTGTTCGTTTTGCAGCCAGCAGAAAACAGGTGATGGTGGTACTAAGCGGTATGAGCAATTTGGCGCAAATGAAGGACAATACGTCCTATATGAAAGATTTTGTACCCCTAACGGCACAAGAAGAAGCGTTATGCGCAAAGGCGGCAGATCTTATCAATGAAAATATCGCAATTCCCTGCACAGGATGTTCTTACTGCACCGAAGGTTGCCCTATGCATATTGCAATTCCCCAATATTTCTCTCTTTACAATGCGGATTTGCAGGAAACAGAAGAAAAAACATGGACGCCTCAGGGAGAATACTATACCAATCTGACGAAGGAGTTCGGAAAAGCCAGCGACTGTATTGGCTGCGGTGCCTGTGAGACTGTATGCCCGCAGCATCTGCCCATTCGCAGCCATTTGAAGGAGGTCGCAGAACGCTTTGAAAAGTAAGTTGGAAGAGGCGAAGCGGTTTCTGGAAGACGGAGGATATACCTGTGTGCTTATCCAGCAGGAAAAGATATTCCAAAGTCAGAAAAGAGGCGTGCAGCCTCTGCTGGAATTGCTGGATACAGATCCCCATTGGGAAGGCGCTGTGGCAGCAGACCGTGTGGTGGGAAAAGCGGTAGCCTTTTTATATGTTTTGTTACGGGTAAAAGCAGTTTGGGCAGGCGTGATTAGTGAACCGGCAAAAGCGGTTTTTCAGGAAGCGGGTATTTTTTGCGCGGCAGAGCAAACAGTGCCTGCCATTCGCAACCGTGCCAACACAGGATTTTGCCCTATGGAAAGCGCGGTAAAAGAGATGAGAGACCCTTGGATAGCCAGGGAGGTTTTAAAAGAAACCATGCAGCGTTTGCAGACGCAAAAAAACGAATAAGATAAAAACAGTTGGAAAAAAAGAGTCTATGGGTATTCCATAGACTCTTTTCCGATACACGTGATTTTATGCAAAATAAATGGATAGGTCATCACTCAGAGACAGTGATAAAACGACCGCATCATCTTGGGCATCTGTGGAAGGATTCAGGTAGTCCAGATAAGGGGTTTCCATAGAAGGCGCCTGATAGTAGTAATAGTCATTATAAGGATAATAATACTCCTCATAATATCCAGGATTTCTGTACTCCTCATAGATGATGATATTTCGAAAAAAGAAAAACAGGCTGAAGCACAGAATCAAGCTGATTACTAGGCAGATAGCCAAAACGACCAGGTAAGCCCGGGAGAAATTTCGTTTATTTACATTTTGCTTTGCGGAAAATCCCCAATAGAACAGCAGTACGATATTTACAACAGGGATGCAAAGCAACAGCAGCATAATGAGATAGTCTCGAAAACTCAGAGGATCTGTACGCTGCTGTAAATTACTTTTTTTTGAAGCATCATCGGATTCATCCAAAATGCCTTCCCAGGAAAGCGGATGACCGCAGGAAGTACAAAAATGTGATCCTTTTTCCACAAATGCGCCACAGTGTGTGCATTGATATTGTTTCATAGTAGTTCCTCCTTTCTAAAGGAATCCTGTTTCCCTAACCAAAGCATATCATAAAAGTTATGGCAAGAAAACAAAAAAATTTCGAAAATCTTTGACGATTTCCGAAATATGTCAAAGGATTCATAGCTTTCAAACAATGGAAAAGCAGTTTTTGTC
>CALWKY010000009.1 GCA_944381395.1 uncultured Lachnospiraceae bacterium | reverse complement strand
CTTTTACCTGAATTTCAGATACTGCATCTACATGGTATATTTTGTCTGCTTCCCCATGCAGAATATGCACTTGTGAATTACTCAAAGAAACACTTTGTTCCTGTGCCGGTAAAATTTCAACGGTTACCGTGAAAATATCGCGTTCGCCTTCTGCAAGAGAGACGCCTTCCGGCAAATATTCATCCACGAAGTAAGTAAATCCTGTCGTATCGGTTAAAGCTGAAACATCAATGGGCGCCACCTGGATCACATCCAAATTTGCCAAATCTTCCGCTTTTCCTACTACTTTCAAAGCAGAAGGCGAACAAGAAACAGTTCCCACTGTCATGCCATCACCAGGGTCACCCGTAATACTTGCCACAATATTGACCTCTTTTTCTTCCAACAGATCTGTAAATACAGTAATGGTGGAAGAAGAAAGAGAAATCTCATCTACTTCCTGACCTTCTATGTCGTATGCCTTCAAACCAGCGGTTGCTTTTCCGTCTTCCATTAAATCTTCTACTAGTACCGTTGCGCCCACATATGCTACTTTCTCTACGGCAGAAGATGCACCGCTTACGGTAATGGTTTCTTCACTGAGAATTGTAGCAGAAAGCGCCTGACCCGCAGGTACTTCCCCTTCAATATCTGCCCGTACCGGTACTTGTTTTGTCACAATGTTTTCCACTGTAACGGTAATGGTACTGGGTGTACGGCTTATAATTTCATAAGAAGAAGCAGAGCCGGATATGACAGTATTCACGGTTAAAGTAGCCGTCTGTCCATCCTGCAAGTTTGTCAAACGGGATAAGTCAGCAGAAACACGAATGGAAGAAGGGTCCTGACTCAGCCGGTCCAAAGAAGTTCTTTGGGCACTGACTCTTACGGTAATGGGCGTTCCTTCTATGTCGGATATATCTGCAATGGTTAATCCATTTTGTTCCAATGTACTTAAGTTTTCTAAAATTAATGGCCGGATATAATTCCTAGTTGCCGTAGGCTGATTGATATTTATTACCATCATCCACATAGCGGTCGCAATGGCAATAGAAAGCAGCTTCCAGCCAAGGTCTTTCATGATGAGTTCTTTCAAACGTTTCATTCACGCAGACCTCCCTTCCATTTTGCCAGTTTTTCTTTGGTTGTGGTGCGTTTGGGTCTTGCCAGCATACTCTTAAGCTGCTCTATGGTTAAATCGCGGTAAAGCACACCGCCTTTTGCCATCGAGATTCCACCCGTTTCTTCTGAAACCACTACCACCAGCGCATCGCTTACTTCGCTGGCACCAATGGCCGCACGATGGCGTGTGCCCAGCTCCATACTAATATCATTACTATCTGTCAGCGGTAAAAAGCAAGTAGCTGCAGCCACACGGTTTCTGCGGATAATGACAGCGCCATCGTGCAGGGGGGTATTATGTTCAAAAATATTGATGAGCAGCTGGTTGCTCACCAGCGCGTCAATGGGAATGCCCGTCCGCTCAAAATCCCCTAAAGGCACCTCTTGCTCTACCAGAATCAAAGCACCTGTCTTTGCCTGGCTCATTTTTTTGGCTGCCTTCACAATTTCTTCGTTCACCCGCTCCATTTGTTTATCATCGCTTGCGCTGTCTTGATGCATAAAATTTAAGTAAGAAAAGAATTCTTTTTTGCCCAGCTGTTCCAATGCTTTACGCAGTTCCGGCTGGAAAATAACAATCAGCGCAATAATACCCATAGAGATGGTGTTAGAAAGAATCCATAAAATGGTATTTAATTTCAAAACGCTTGCCACGGCTGCCAGCGCAAAAATCACCAGGATACCTTTAAACAATACCCATGCTCTGGTTTCTTTGATCCAGAAAATGATTTTATAGATGATGTAAGCAACGATAATAATATCCAGCACATCAGAAAAGCCGACAGTGGGGAAGACAAATTCTCCCGTTCCGGAAGGTAATATCATATTCTTTATGGTTTCCAGAAAGTCCATATCCTCACCCGTTTCTATATTTTATTTCTCAATGTTAGAGATGGTGCAAAAAAATGCACTTACATAGACAGTATAACACAAAACAAACCAATTTGTTAGTAGTTTCTAAGAAAAACAGTGATTTGTGCAAGGAAAACAACAGAATCGCCCAAAGCAAAACGGTACGTCTAAAATGTTTTAAGTTCCCTTTTTTCTCTGTTTTTAATATATGCTAATTTTCCCCTGGGAATCAAAAATAAAAATGCCTTTGGGAAAATTTCTTTCCCAAAGGCATTCCAAAATTCATTGCATTCTTTGTTTAGATTTTTCTTTCACAGTAGGGCTTTCATTCCCCATATCTTTCAGCAGATATTCAATCAAATCCACCGTTCCTTGAATCCCATAGCAAGAACTGTTAATGGACAGATCATAATTCTCCGCTGCGCCCCATCTGCGGCCAGTATAGAATTTATAGTAAGAAATATGCTGGTGGTCCAGTTTGCGAAGCATCTTACGGATATTCTTATCACTCATTTCTTTCATCATCGCGTGTACATGGCGTACTCTTTCCTCGAAAGGCGCGGTGATGAAAATAGAAATGTGGGGAATATGGTTATTGGTCAAAATCACTTCTGCGCAACGTCCCATCACGACAAAGTCCTCTGTCTTCGCCATTTCACAAATCAGATTGCTTTGGTTGAAAAATACGGCATCCCGTTTGCTTAAACCATGATAGCGGCTAAACTGGCGCAGTCTCTGCTTAAAGGTTATTTTCCGCTTCGGCGCGTCAGAAGGATCAACGGGTTCGGAATATTTAAACCGCGGTTCCTCCGTACCGCCTTCGGAATCTTCATTTTCTTCATACTGATAACCGCCGCGGTCCAAAACAAAGTCCTGTTCTGCCTCCAGACGGTTTAGAACACGGTCAAAAATTTCCGTATCATAATAATTGATTTTCAGGGTATCCGCCAATAAGAAGCCAATCTCACTGCCGCCGCAGCCATAAGTACGGCTGATGCAGATCACCATATGGTCCTTCCCGCTGAAACGCTTCAGTAAGTTCAGAGAAGCCGCTTCCTGATTCAATACATCCGTAGAGCCGATGCTGTCGGGCAGTTGAATCAACGCCTGTATGACCGCATTATACTCCGTCATGATTTCTTTATGCACATCATCATCTTTAATGGTACGGGCCATATTGCCGATCAGCGCGATATCGCGCCGCAGAGCATGTTCCTGTTCCTGTCCTACCATCATTTTCATGATATAGGCAATGCTCCTCTTTTTATCGTCGCTGTAAACACGACCCAGCGCAGAACCTAATGCTCTTTGTACTTTCAGATCTAAGTTATAAATTCGTTCTGCCAAAGCGTACAATGTTTCTTTTTGTGTTTGATCCATGATTCTGCCCCTCCCTTACATGAAAAATACGAAGCTGTCCAACAGGAATACGGGAATCAGCACCATAAGAGACCACAACATATAGCGGAAGAAAGAAGGCATACGAATACCGTTTTCTACAGCAATGGATTTTACCATGAAGTTAGGCGCATTGCCAATATAGGTATTGGCACCCATAAATACAGCGCCTGCGGAAATTGCCATCAGCATTTTTACAGGAATGACACCCAATGTGGTAGCAACGCCTTCTGTAAAGCCCATTGCACCCACCATGGTTGTAAATACCAAGTAAGTAGGCGTGTTATCCAAAAAGCTGCTCAAAGCGCCAGCCATCCAGAATATCTGCATCGGGCTGTCGATTTCCATGGTGCCGCCTACTGTTTTCAAAATCTGCAGCGCGGGGTTCATCGTGATAAAAATACCGACAAACAGCACCGCAACCTCTATAATGGCACCCCAGGTAAAGTGGTTTTTCTGGCGGAATTCCGGCTTGGAAGTACGGAAAGAAAGGAATGCTGCCAACAGAATGATCGCAATTTCAATGACAGCAGGCACAGTCAATACAACATCGCCGTAAATGGGCAGACCAATGACACTGCCGTCTGCGTTTTGGAACAGTTCCATATTAGGCAGCACACTGCTCAAAATAACAGCCACAATGATCATTGCCAGGAAAATCAAATTGTGCAGCCCGCTGATCTTTACTTCCGTACCTGCTTTTCGGATATCGGGCATCCAGCCTTTGGCAATATCCTGACAGTATTTCTTTCTGTCAATCCAATAGAAAACAAACAGCAGCACCGCCACATTCAGCAGGAAAATAGGCAGCAGATGCAGGCTCCAGAAGAAAGGAACGCCTCTGGAAAAGCCCATCAGAAGGGGCGGGTCGCCGATTGGTGTTAAACATCCGCCAATATTGGAAACCATGAAGATGAAAAATACCATAATGTGGGATCTCTTGGTACGCCAAGCGTTCATCTTAATAATAGGTCTGACCATCAGCATGCTGGCGCCGGTAGTGCCGATAATGCTGGAGAGGCAGGTACCAAAGGCAAGCAGCATCACATTGATGCGCGGAGAGCCTGCCAAATCGCCCTCCAAGGCGATATTGCCCGCTACGCAGTACAGACCAAACAGCAATACAATAAAAGTCAAATAATCATTGATAATACATTCAAAAACAACTTCCACGCTGGCGCCTATTCCTTTAAGCACTGCATATGGAATCAAAAAAGCAAAGATACACACTGCGATTACATGCGGCTGATGGCTGTCCCACCATTTCGCTTTTACCAATGGCATCACAGCCACGCAAAGCAGCAGCGCAATAAACGGAATGCATAGCCACACAGGCAAAGCGGCAGCCGTCTGTGTTGTTTCCTGCGCCGCAAACGCTGTAGTAGGCATAAGCATCAAAAGAGCGCCCAAGCATCCCCATATTTTCAAGAGGCTGAAAGAGCGCTTTTGTGTTACTTTCTTACTCATTTTTCATTCCCCATCCTTTCTTCTACATTCCCGGTTCTTTTTCCATGGATTCGTGTACCGCTTTCCCGTACGGACTCTCTATGGAAAAAGAAAAATGAAAACATTGTTTCTCCGCAGTAATAATAGGACGAAAAATGTTTGATGTCAACCTTTTTATATGTACTTTATCCAGCGCAAAATCAAGGAAAAATGGATATTTTTTTCATGTTTTGCACCGAGAATCTTCAAACCCGGTATCATTTCGTACTTTTTTCTGCACAAAAGATTTTTTAAATAAAAATTGGAACATGTAGTCAAAATCCGAACTTTCTTTTTTGTGGAAATCTATAAAAAAAATCCGTGGATTTTCTATATCCACGGAAGATTCTTTTTTTCTCTGCTTTAACGAATAAAATGAATATAGTCTGCTTTTCTGGGAGCGCCAGGCTTCTTTTCATCGGCAGGATAACCCAGGACACAGTGGCCAATTCCTTCATAGTCTCCTTCGATGCCTAAGGAACGCAGCAAATCCTTTCCTGTATCACTGTCGAATTCTTCTTTCGCGCGATGGATCCAGCAGCTGCCCAGCCCCAAGGATTCGGCTGCCAGCATTAAGTTGCCCATTACTAAGCTGCCATCATATAAATAAGTCGGAATGGTTCTGTCTGCTAATACCACCAGCACCACCGGCGCGCCGTAAAAAGGATCAAAATCTGCTTTGCCCATAAATTTGGCATTCATAGCAGATAATTTATCCCGCAGATCCTTTCTGGTAATGGCTAAAATAATGGGAGACTGTCTGCCTTTGCCTGTGGCTGCCCAAGTACCTGCTTCCGCTACCTGCCGGATCAGAGCATCCGGCACCATATCCGGCAGAAATGCGCGGGTGCTTCTTCTTTCTTCCATTGCTTTTATGACATCATTCATCGCAAAAATCCTCCTTACAATTTTTGATTCCGCGAAAGTCAGTTCTGCCAGACTTCCGCACCGCGTTTACATAAACTTTCCACCGTTTCCGGATCCGTATGCGAGAAAAACGCACTGGTTGTGCCGTCTAAACTGCGCAGGGACTCCTTTTCCTGCGCGGTCAAAGAAAAATCAAAAACATCCAGATTTTCTGCCATCCGTTCTCGATGGGTGGTTTTTGCCACTACGCTTCTGCCTGCTTCCAAAAGGAAACGCTCCGCCACCTGCGCCGCTGTTTTGCCATGGTTGTGTGCAATTTCCCGCAGCGCCCCAATGGAGAAAAAATTCATCCGTCCATGGGCAAAGGGCGCCCACGCCTGATGATGCACACCATACTGCTCCATAATCTCATGGGCTTTCTGCTGCTGGTAAAGAATATGGCTTTCTGCCTGATTGACCATAGGTTTTACTTCCACAAAATGCCACAAGTCAATGAGGCGGTCGGGATAAAAGTTGGATACCCCAATGGCACGCAGCTTTCCTGCGCGGTATGCTTCTTCCATGGCACGATACGACCCGTAATAATCGCCAAAAGGCTGGTGGATCAGCATCAAATCCAGATAATCTGTGCCCAATTTCCGCAATGTACCGTCAATGGATGCTTTTGCTTTTTCATAGCTCGCGTTGGCGATCCAGATCTTTCCAGTCAAAAACAGTTCTTCTCTTGGAACGCTGCTTTTTTGCAGTGCCTGACCTACCGCCTCCTCATTGCGGTAAATCTGTGCCGTATCGATGAGACGGTACCCTGCTGACAGCGCCTGGCATACCACTTCCGTACAGATATCTGCCGGAATCTGATATACGCCAAAGCCCAGTACCGGCATTTTTACGCCATTGGATAAGGTAATCCATTCCATGGGAAGCCACCTCCTTTTGGTTCTATCATAGACTGTTTTGGGACGGTTGGCAATGGGGTTTCTAAGCCCGCATTATTTCTCCGTTTCTTCTGCTAATTTCTGATATAATTTCATCAGCTCTGCCACGCATGCGCTCTCACTTTTGTAAGCTTCTGTGTCTTTGGTGAAGCCGTATGCCTCCATAACCGCCTTGTCGTTTTGCTGGTGTGCCTTTCTCAAATCTGAAGGCATCAAATTATCATTATACATTTCAGAAAGTGTACTTTCACAATGCCTATTTCTTACATCTAAAATAACCTTTGCAGTGAACTCTATTTTATTTTTTTGTTCTTCTGTCGGACTTGCCCACGGAAAATTATTGTAAACAATGTCCTTAGAATAACGATAATCGCTTTTTAATCTTCCAGCTACTTGGCGCATCCAAGCATTATGAACATTTGATGACAGTACACCAAATTCATATAATCCTGCATTTGGTATCAAGAATACAAGGTCGCTTGCAATCGTATCTTTATCTTTAAACCCTATCGGCAAATATTTTCTTTTCCCAGAAGAAGTTTTTGGAACAATAATATAATTACTGTTTGGCTGTGCTATCTGGCAAAATAACGTAGGTGTTTCTGCAAATTTTCTTGTTCCAGCAGCTTTGCTTGACATTCTGAATTTTCGCACGCTTTCTATTCTGTTTTTAACTTTAGGGCATTTATTAAGCTCATTTGGTTCAGCATTTACCAGCCATAAACAATACCGCTCTTTATTATTCAGAAATTCCACTGCGCCTATATATGGTTTTATCCATTTTTCAGAAATAGGTTCGCTTTTAATAAAATCAGCTTTTTCTTCTGCTGTTAGAACAAATCCGCCTCCGTCTCTTGGCATACTTCCAAAACGCATTGGAGGCACATTACATAAAGGTTTTGAACGTGGCTCTATAAAATAATTTTGTGTGTCAGTTAAATATGGACTTATATTGTTACAGATTTTATAATTATTATTTGTAAAATATAGTTTTTTTGATTCATTTATAACATTCTTTCCTGAAAATCCAACTATTACACAGTGTACTTTAGCCTGTCCTTTCGCTTCATTGTTCCATACAAAAGTTGTATAAGCAAAATCTATATGGATAGAGTAACGTTCAATAATATACTTCCAAAAGGTTAATACTTGCTCACCTTGGCAAATGCTGTTTGTAGATACAAATGCAATTTTTATTTTAGTGCCTAATATAAAATCAGCTGCCAATTTATACCATGCACATACATAATCTAATTCTCCTGCACCTTTTACCTCATCAAAAATATTTCTGATTTCAGTCTTTTGTTGTTTTGACATATACATTCCACCTATAAACGGCGGATTTCCCATAATATAATTCAGCTCTGTTTTTGGCACAACGCTTTCCCAATCCACACGCAGGGCGTTTCCCTCCACGATATTGGCATAGCTTTTCAGCGGCAGGAAGTCCAGATTCATGTGGACCACTTCCTCCGTTTCCTTCATCATCTGGCTTTCCGCAATCCATAACGCTGTTTTAGCGACCGTTACAGCAAAGTCATTAATTTCTATTCCGTAAAACTGCCCGATAGATACTTTTATGGGATTCGTACTGCCCAAAAGTATCTGTCCGCCCATAGCGTCCTTTTGGCATTCTATCAGAAGGTTGATGGTTTCGTTTTCAAGCCGTCTCAAAGAGATATAAGTTTCTGTTAAAAAGTTTCCGCTTCCGCAGGCCGGGTCAAGGAATTTCAGTTCTGACAGCTTCTTTTGGAAATTCTCTAACTTTTGGTTTCTGGTTTTGAGGGTCTTGGTTTCTTTTATGCTTTCCAGTTCTTCTTTCAAACCGTCCAAAAACAGCGGGTCGATCACTTTATGGATATTTTCAATAGAAGTATAGTGCATACCTCCAGACCGTCTTGTTTCGGGATTTAATGTGCTTTCAAAAACGGCGCCGAAAATAGTAGGGCTGATTTCCGACCAGTCAAAGTCTTCGCTGGCTTTTGCCAAAAGAGTATTCTTTATGCTTTCCGTAAAATTCGGTATTTCTATATTCTCATCGCTGAATAAACCGCCGTTAACATAAGGAAAAGCCGCAAGTTCTGCGTCAAGATAAGGGTCGCGGTTTTCCACTTCCGTATCTAATACTTGGAAAAGCTCAATCAGTGCTTTTCTTATATCCCTTGCCTCAAAACGGTTCAAATAGTCATGAAACATGCCTCTTTTTCCAAATATTCCCGCATCTTCTGCATAAAGGCAAAATACAAGACGGACACAGAGCATATTTAAGCTTTTCAAGGAGTGCTCATTTGTAGCATCTTTATACTGTTTTAAGATTTCATCATATAGTACACCTACAATGTCCCCTGCTTGTATGGATATTTCCATTTCCCGTTTCAAATGTTCATTTCCTTGTTCTACAAGAAAAGACAGGCGATAATATTCTTTCTCTAAATTTTCAAGGAGAACTTCTTCCGGTTCGCCATTTGGTTTTTCCATGTCATATATTAAGAATGAGGAAAAATTACATGTTACCACCCATCTTGGATGCTGTGACACAGGAAGCTCCGTAATATATCTTTTTGCCTGCTGAAAAGGCGTTAAAAGGCTTCCATCCGACTGCCGTATGCCTTTTCTTAAATCTTTGCCTAAACTTTTCTGCTCAATCAGAACACGGGTAGACGGTATATATCCATCGATAAAACTGGTATGATCCAGATGTACCTGCTCTTCGAAAATAATAAATTCATCCGGCTGATCTACACCAAGAACTTCTTTCAGGAGGGAAAGCCAAAAAACCTGACTTTCACCTTTCTCATAGCCGCGGTCTTTCCATTTTTTTGCGAATTCTCTGGCAGCTTTTTGCTGTTGTGCGCTTGTCATACAATCCCCCCTGAATCATCCATAAGTTCCTATTATCTGTAATATAGCACACTTTTTCTTTCTTCACAATTACAGAAAAAAAGAACATAAAAATACCGCTGTATCCAGAAGATACAACGGTATCCAATTTCTTAATATAACTTCGCGCCGGCAGGAATATGATCGTCTACCATCAAGCAATGGAGCTTTTCTTCCCCATTCTCATGATGTACAGCAGAAATAATCATACCGCAGGAATCAATGCCCATCATCTTACGAGGCGGCAGGTTGGTAATGGCGATCAGTGTTTTGCCCACCAGTTCTTCCGGCTCATAAGTATCATGAATCCCACTTAAGATGACACGGTCTGTGCCAGTACCATCATCCAGCACAAACTTCAGCAGTTTCTTGCTCTTCGGTACGGCGGTGCATTCTTTTACCTTCACCGCTCTGAAGTCAGACTTGCTGAAGGTTTCAAAATCTACCATATCCTGGAAAAGAGGTTCGATTTCCACATTGGAGAAATCAATCTTTTCTGCTGCGGCAGGGCTTACGGTCTCCTTTGCTTCTACTGCCTTAGGCGCATCCAGCGGGCGCATGGTGGGGAAGAAAATCGCATCACGGATAGAAACTGCACCCGTCAGCAGCATAACCATTCTATCAATGCCAATGCCCAAACCGCCTGTAGGAGGCATACCGTATTCCATAGCAGTCAGGAAATCTTCATCAATGAGGTTTGCCTCATCATCGCCCATTTCACGCATCTTCGCCTGGTGGTCAAAGCGCGCTCTCTGGTCAATGGGGTCATTCAGCTCGGAGTAAGCATTGCCATACTCACGACCGACAATAAACAGTTCAAAACGTTCTGTTAATTCAGGATGATCCGGCTTTCTCTTGGTCAGAGGGGAAACTTCCACCGGATAGTCCATGATGAAAGTAGGCTGAATCAGGTTCTTTTCTACAAATTCTTCAAAGAACAGGTTCAAAATGTCGCCCTTGGCATGTCTTTCTTCGAATTCCACGCCTTTTTCCTTGGCAATCTTTCTAGCTTCTTCGGTATCCTTCACCTGATCGAAATCTACCCCGCTGAATTTTTGAACAGCCTCCGTCATGGTCATTCTGGCAAAAGGCTTGCCCAAATCCAGCACATAACCGCCATATTCAATGACAGTGGTACCGTTTACCTTCTGGCAAACGGTGCGGAACAGTTCTTCCGTAATATCCATCATGCCGTGGTAATCGGTATATGCCTGGTACAGTTCCAGTTCGGTAAATTCAGGGTTATGGCGGATATCCATGCCTTCATTTCGGAATACACGACCGATTTCATAAACACGCTCCAAACCGCCCACGATCAAACGCTTCAAAGGCAGTTCCAGAGCGATACGGCAGTACATATCAATATTCAATGCGTTGTGGTGGGTAATGAACGGACGAGCGGAAGCGCCGCCGGCAATGGTCTGCAATACAGGAGTTTCTACTTCCAGGAAATCCTTGTTGTCCAGGAAGTTTCTTACCTCAGTAATAATACGGCTTCTCTTGCGGAACAATTCTCTGCTTTCGGGATTCATAATCAGATCCAAATATCTCTGTCTATAGATCTGCTCCTGGTCCTTCAGACCATGGAACTTCTCAGGCAGAACCCGCAGGCTCTTAGACAACAGAGTCAATTCCTGGGCATGTACAGAGATTTCACCGGTTTTTGTTTTAAATACAAAGCCCTTCAAGCTAATAATATCGCCAATATCCAGCTTCTTAAAGGCAGCGTAAGACTCGTCCCCGATATCGTTCCGGCTGACATAGCACTGGATCAAACCATCTTTATCCTGCAAATTGCAGAAAGATGCCTTTCCCATCACACGTTTGCTCATCAGTCTTCCGGCAATGGCAACATTTTTGCCTTCCAGTGCTTCAAAGTTTTCTTTAATGTCCTTGCTGTGGTGGTCTACATCACACTTTACGATCTGGAACGGATCTTTACCTTCTGCCTGCAAGGCAGCCAGCTTTTCTCTTCTAATACGGCTCTGTTCGTTCAGCTCCTGCTGGCTCATTTCTTCTGCCGCAGGGATATTTTTTTCTTCTGCCATGTTTCTGCTCCTTCCTCGGCGCTACTTACTTCTGAATTTCTACAATACGGAAAAAGCTTTCGCCATCAGGCGTCATGATGGATACTCTTTCACCTTTTTTACGTCCTAACAGACCGATACCCATGGGAGATTCATTGGAGATACGTCCTTCCATCGGATCCGCCTCCGCAGAACCAACAATGGTATAGGTATCTTCTTCCTCAAATTCCTCATCATAGATGGTTACAGTATTCCCAATGCTGATTATGTCAGAGTTTGCTTCTGTACCATCAATCACTTCCGCATTGCGCAGCATATTGCCCAGCTGTACAATTCTTGCTTCGATTTCGCCCTGTTCTTCCTTTGCGGCGTCATACTCCGCGTTTTCGGAAAGGTCGCCCTGTCCTCTTGCTTCTTTGATTTTTTCCGCCACTTCTTTTCTGCGAACTGTTTTCAGGTTCTCCAGTTCTTCTTCCATCTTTTTCAAACCTTCATAGGTTAATACTACTTTTTTATCTGCCATGTCGCTCTCTCCTCTTTTTTGACCAATCAAAGGTCTTTTCTATTTTTCCACAGACAGGAAAGGGAGGCCGCCTATTTTTCATCCCGGCTGCCTCTTAAAAATCATTGTACGATTATATCCCAAAATGCGGCGCTTTGTCAAGGTATAACAGGGAAACTCCCTTGTTTTTACTGGATTTTCACAAAATTTCCCACGCTTTTTCCCACCCCTGTGCCAAATACTTTTCTAACCTTATAAAAAGGGATTGCCCCGTTTGGGCAGAAGGTTCCAGCAAAAAGGCGGCGAACTCCTCATGCGCCAGAAAAAGGCGTGCTTCCTGCAGCTTAGCTTTTTGGCCCGCATAAATGGTTTTCCGCCCGCTTCCCGCCTGTCTGCGCAAAAAATACTCCGCAGGGGAGAACAAGCACAAACAAGTACAGCCTTTGGGCAATGGCATGCAGGATACCTCTTGTGACAGTACTACACCATCCATTTCCTTCCACAACGGGCTGTCCGAAGAAACTGCCGTCACCAGCAGCCCATATTCCATCAATATCTTTTGGCAAAGGGGTTCCCACCGCTGTGGTTCCGGGCTGAATATGACCAAAAAATCCGTTTTCCTTGCCAAGGAAAGCACCGCTGTTTCTCCCAGCCCCGTCTGGTTTTCTGATACGGCTACCCCCAGGCGTTTTCTCCGGCTGCCCATAGGAAATGCTTTTTCCAGCAGATCCCCGCTGCATAAAGCTGTCAATGCCTGTCCCGCAGCGCAGGGCAGGTCAAATTTCCCCATACAGACAGCGTCGCCGCAATAAATGGCGGCTCCTTGTATCTTTACATCTTCCCACAGCCTTTCCCATTCTTTGGGGGACAGTTCTCTTGCGGGCAGATGGACCAGCAGTTGATCTTCCTGTTCTTCTATCCGCGGTTTTTCCCGCCAGCCCAGATGATGTAACAAGCTTTGCCATATGGCCGCTTTTTGTCCTTCTTTTGACGCAGGCAACACACAAACCATCTTTTTTCCCTTCTCCTCCATGTATCCTTCCTCCTTTTTTTCCATGAACCGCCGTTTTTTCCGCATAAAAAGTAAAGCTTGTGCCTATACTGTGAAAAAAGGAAAACCTTCTCAAAAGGCGGTGATACCATGCAAAGCAAATCAAAACAGTCTACTTTGCAGGCAGACAAGGAACAAATCCTTCAGGCTCTGTCAGAAACAAAAGCACAACTGGAAGCTGCGCGGATGGGATTTTCCTCCGCCACCGATGATGCCCTCATCGACAGCTATATTTACCAGATTATCGCGCTGAACAAAAAATATGATTACTTCCTGCAAAGTGCAAAAAAATTAGGGCTGCGGGCATCCTTACCTACCAGAGAGGAGGTCCGGAAGGAGGAAAGGACGCCATGAGTGAACGCATTTTTCTTGCGGCAGGAATTCTTTGTATCCTGTTAGTACTCTTTAGCGGTCCTTTAAAGTGGATGCTGCGTCTTGCCGTTTCCGCACTGATCGGCGGACTGCTTCTGCTGTGCTTAAACCGCATTGGGCTGCCCTTAGGCGTCAATGCAATTACCGTCACCTGGTGTACCCTGCTGGGGCTGCCCGGTTTGTCTGGTCTTGTCGTTTTATGTCTACTTTTATGATTTGACAGGGGGGCGGTCTCTGTGGTATTCTGTTTGTGGATAAAGTTGTGGATAAGAGCCGAAATGCTGTGCATAACATTTCCGTTCCTCCCATCCGCAAACAATCCCCTTGATAAGACTACCCCTAATTTTCTTATCATCCCGAAAACTCATTGGATCCCCCCAATGGGTTATTTTTTTGCCTTTTTCCTTGCGCACCGCAAACGGGTAGGATATGATAAAGGAAAAAGAAAAAAGGAGTGTTGCTATGGATCCCTTTTACCCTCAAGCGCACCAACAGCTGTTAGCAGACGGATATCACCCCATTCCGGCGGATCCCGGAGGAATGGTCCATGCTTATTATAAAATCGAAAACCCGGTAGTTTATGCCATTTTACTTTGCAGCGGAAAAGCGTACGCGGCAAACCAGGCAGCCATCCATACCATCGCAAAGCAGCTGGAAGAACACCTGCAAAAGCAGCTAAATTCCCTCTACTGCAGCCGTATTTTCCGCCTGCTTCTGCTCTACGACTTATCCACAGACACCCATCTTGTGGAAAGTGTGGAAAGCGCTGTTTTTCTTCCGGCAGATCCTGTGCACCAGCTCATCTGGTATTACACCATGGATACCGATTGCATCCATGTACCCCAAGGCGCACCCAACCGTTTAGCAGGATTGGAAAAAATCTGCCATACCTCCGCGCCCGAACAAACCCCTGCCATCCGTCCCCTGCCGCCCAGTGCCCATGCAAAACCTATGGTTACCATCGGGTTATTGATACTCATTTGGCTGATTTTCATAGGGGTTTCATTATCCGGGCAGGAAGGAATGATCTGGCAAACCTTTGGTTTAAGCCGGGAAAACCTCTTTGTCCAGCACCGCCTGTGGTGTATCTTCACCTATGGTCTGCTCCATGGAGGGTTAGAGCATATCCTTTGCAACAGCCTGTATCTTTACGTATTCGGCAGCCGGGCAGAGCGGTATTTCGGTCATAAAAAGTACATCCTGCTTTTCGTAACGGGCTGTTTCACATCTGCGCTCAGCAGCCTGCTTTTCCACCCAGCGGGTGTTTCCATTGGCATTTCCGGCGTCGTCTTTACATTGATTGGAACGCTCTTATGCCTCAGCAGGAAAGGCGGCGCTTCCTACAGCGGTATGAATTTTCACACCTTTTTGCTGCTGGCGCTGTCTTCCTTAACCATGGGATTTTTGATCCCGCAGACGGACAACTGGGGGCATATCGGCGGATTCTTCGGCGGTATTTTCTTCTGCTGGCTGGTTTTACACAGACAGAATGTCCACAAGCATTCTGTGGAAAAGTAAAGGGGTTTTCCCCATAGTTTTGTTCTAAAAGAGACGACCACAAGATATATTTTTCCTACTAAAGTTCTGGAAATTTCCATTTTCCCCAAAATTCCGCTGTTTTTTCCATTTGGGGATAACTATGGGAAACCACAGGATATTGCGGTCAACATAAATAGTTATCAACAGATTTCATGTGGAAAACAGTTTAAAGTTGTGGATAACTTTGTATTTTTCGTTTTTTGAACCTGGAAAGGAGTATTGACTATGGATGCATGGAACCAATGGAAAGCAGAATTAGAAGCCGCTTGTCCTTATCCCTGTCCGCTGGTTTTTGGAGAGGGCGCAATGCCGCCGAAACTGATGATGATTGGCGAAGCGCCCGGCGCGGAGGAGGAAAAGCAAGGACACCCCTTTGTGGGAAAAGCGGGAAAAAATCTCTCCGCATTTTTGGAAAAAGTGGGGCTGACCCGTCAAGAAATTTACATCACCAATGTAGTAAAACTGCGCCCTTATCGCCTCAGCCCCAAGACAGGCAGACCGGTAAACCGTCCGCCCAAGCCGGAGGAGATTCAATTTTTCCTGCCTTATTTGCAAAAAGAAATCCAGCTGGTCAATCCTCCGCTGATTGTGACTCTGGGCAATGTGCCCTTAAAGGCAGTCTCGGGACAGACAGATGCTGTCATTGGCGACTGGCACGGCTCCTTACGCCAAAGCGCCGACGGACGCCCGCTCTTTGCTTTGTATCATCCCGCAGCCATTATTTATAATCGGGCGCTGACAGCAGTCTATGATCGGGATTTGGAAAAACTGAAAGAATATCTGCACCCGTAAGCAGCAACGTCCGAAGATCTAAGATCCCTTATGACCAAAGAACGATTTTCAAGGATTCCAAAACCAATCCTGTATGGAAGATATGCAGCACGATTGGTTTAGCGGCGGAAACTGCCTGGCTTTCTTTACAAAAAAATGGTCAGGAATTTATCCATAAGAAAACAAAAATAGCTGAAATCCTAATTACGATAAGGATTTCAGCTATTTCTCTTTATCTGTATTGTTTTCCCGCAAAAACAAATATGGCAATTTGCCCGAAAAAATGAAAGGACAACCATATTTTTAAAAGGAGATTGGTTTGTCTATCCTGTTTATTTTTCTTTCTTGGAAAGTAATTTTACCAAAACCACAATGGCAGCAATGACCAAAATACCACAGCCAAGCACCAGTGCCGGTGAAAGCCCGCCAGTAGTAAAAACAGCTGTCGGTCCATCCGCGCCGCCAATCACGCCAATAGAGGATGCCATAAAAATCCCCTTCCTTTCCCTTCTTTTATTTCAGGAAACCATTGATGATTTGTTCTTCCGCTTCCGCTTCCGTCAGGCCCAATGTCATCAGCTTCATCAGCTGTTCCCCTGCAATCTTGCCAATGGCAGCCTCGTGGATTAAGGATGCGTCCACATGGTTCGCGTAGATTTCCGGCTGTGCCGCTACGGAAGCTTCATCCATAATAATGGCGTCGCACTCGGAATGCCCATAGCAGGCATTGTTCCCCGTAATGGAAGAACGGAATAACTGCTTGGACTGTTCCTTCGCCACGGAACGGCTGACCAGCTGGGCAGAACTGTCTGCGCCTTCCAGCACCACATCAAAGGATGTTTCTGCCGTCTGTTTCCCGTGGGTCATAATTTTTTCTTTGATAATCAGGGTAGCGCCTTCTGCCAGTGTCGCGGAAGAAACCCGCTTGGTGCTGTCCACGCCGCCCAGCTGTACTGTATTCATTTCCATGTAGCTGCCAGGTCCCGCTTCCACATGGGTTTCCGGGTTAATAATCCGCTCCCCGGTACCATCGCCTTCCCCGATATGTTTTTCCAGATACAAGACTTTACTGTCTTTTCCCAGGAAAAAGCGGTGGATGCCCGCATGGATAGAATCTTTGCAGCCGCAGTTATTGATGCCGCAGCCCGCTACAATCACCACATCGGCACCTTCTCCAATATGGAAGTCATTATAAACCACCTCGTCAATGCCTTCCGTGGTAATCAACGCCGGAATATGGACGCTTTCATGCTTTGTGAAGGGTTTGATATAAATATCCAGACCGGAAACATCCTCTTTAGACACAATGCGGATGTTTTCTGTAGAAAAACGGGCTTCGCTTTTTCCATTATTACGAATATTATAAGCCTCGCCAGGCTGAATCTGTACGTCAGATACTTCCCGCATCAGCTTTTTTACCATTTCATCCATTGACTTTCACCTCCTGCATGCCACGGCAGCCGCCTGTTACGCCGCCAAACAGACCAGGCAGAATTTCTTCCTTCGGACCTTCTTTTTCCACAGTGCCTTTGGAAATGACCACAATACGATCGGCAATATTGAGAATCCGCTCCTGATGGGAAATAATCATAATCGCCCCCCGGGTTTCTGCGTGCATTTTCTCAAAGACGTTAATCAAATTCTGGAAGCTCCACAAATCAATGCCCGCTTCCGGCTCATCAAAGAGGCTCACCTGGGTTTTCCGTGCCAGTACTGTAGCAATCTCAATCCGCTTCAGCTCACCGCCGGAAAGGCTGGCATTCACTTCCCGGTGGATATAATCCTTGGCACACAGACCCACTGCGGAAAGATACTCACATGCAGCTGCGGTGGTAAGATTTTTCGTGCCACTTGCCAAGGTAATTAAATCCTTTACGGTCACGCCCTTAAACCGTACCGGCTGCTGAAAAGCAAAACTGATGCCTGCTCTTGCCCGTTCTGTAATGCCCCATTCCGTGATCTCCTCACCATTGAGGAAAATTTGACCGGATGTGGGTTTTTCAATCCCTGCGATAATTTTTGCCAAAGTGGACTTGCCGCCGCCATTGGGACCAGTTACTACGACAAACTTCCCGTCTTCCAGCTTCAAGTTCACATCATGCAGGATTTCTTTTCCTTCTGCTCCAAAGCAGATATGCTTTAATTCCAACATATATGTTATCCCTCCGTAAGAGTGTAAAAATCTTGATTTTTTCTATGTTTTACCCAATTTTTTGCCAGTTTATTATACTTCCTTTCCTAAATTCTGTCAAACTTACCCCATCTGCCAAAAATCTTTTTTCCCTTTACAAAAGACCATTGTCATGGTAAACTGAAAAGGAATTTGAAAAACGCCTTTTCTGCGTCCGCAGAGTAGGAGCTTGTGCGTTAAGTGCCAGACAGACGGGGAGTTGCTGTCGGGACGAAAGGAAGTATTTCCTGCGGTACAGGTTCCGCATCCCGCTGTCTTATATTCCAGACCTGTTTGCAAAACGGGAATGCCATATCTCACAGCCATCCGGCGCAGTGAGAAAGGTATGTCACGGATGTAGTTTTGCAAAGGAGGTCTTTTTTCATGCATGAAAACAAAAAATTAAAAACATTTATTACCCTGGCACTGCTCATTGCCCTGCAAGTGATTTTAAGCCGTGTTCTTTCCATCGCCCTTTGGAATGTAAAGATCGGCTTCAGTTTCCTGCCGGTGGCTTTAGCCGGTATGCTCTACGGTCCTTTTGGCGGCATCGTGGTAGGCGCCTGCTCTGATTTTATCGGCGCCACCCTTCTGCCCATCGGTCCGTATTTTCCGGGATACACAGTCACAGCAGCTGTTACCGGGCTGTTATACGGGCTGTTCTTCTCCAAAAGCACCAGCCCCCTGCAAATCACCCTTTGCGTGGTGGTCAAGCAGATCATCTCTTCTCTGCTGCTCAATACATTCTGGATTGCTCTCACATCCGGCACATCCTTCTGGGCTTTGCTGCCTACACGGGTATTTTCCGCAGCGGTTGTAGGTGCGGCAGAAATCATTCTTTTGCCTCTTGTGGCAAAGTATCTCCAGACCTTCCGCCAGGCTGCTCGGATTTAAGATAGGCCAGACCTTTTTTTCCAAAAAGAAATTAGGAAAAGAAGGTCTTTTTTCTTGCGGCGGCAAAAAGCTTATGGTATGATGGAATGAGAATTCTGTTGCAAATGCAACAAAACTTTTATCTTCGATATGATTAAACCACATTTTTGTTGCAATTGCAACAGAAAAAGGAGGTTTTTTATGGATTTATTACAGTGTCCCTTATTCGCGGGCGTTACAAAAGAGGCTGCCAGCCGGCTTTTATCCTGTTTTCAAGCGGAACAACAGGATTTTGCACCAGGAGAAGTAATTTTGCGCTATGACGGTACCGCGTCCCGCATTGGCATTCTTACTTCCGGTTCCGCGGCATTAAGCCGTGTCCGTGCCGATGGCAGTGTGGCTATTTCCCAGCTATTGGAAGAAAGTGATCTGTTTGGGGAAATTTTCTCTTTTTCCCCTTCTTTGGATATAACAGAAGTACGGGCAGAAGAAGCCTGCAGCGTGGTCTTTATTGATAAGCACCACATCACCCACCCCTGCTGCAGTACTTGTGCCGGCCATTTGCAGGTAATACAGAACCTGTTCGTTCTTTTAAGCCGGAAAGTAGTTCAGCTGGATGAAAAAGTAGAGCTGTTAAGCAAGCGCACCACCCGGGAAAAACTATTATGTTTTTTTGCCAAACAGGCGGCAAAAGAAAACAGCGCTGTGTTTCACATGCCTTTTGCCTTTACCACATTGGCAGAATATCTTAGCGTGGACCGCAGTGCCATGATGCGGGAATTGAAAAAAATGCGGGAAGAAGGGTTCATACGCGTAGAGGGGCGTACCGTTACCCTTCTTGCTCTGCCGGAAGGAGGAGACACTTGATGGATACCCCTTTTTATATCGGCTGCCACTTATCTTCTGCCAAAGGATACTTTGCCATGGGCAAACAAGCCATGGCACTGGGCGGAAATACCTTCCAGTTTTTTACCCGTAACCCCAGAGGCAGTGCCGTAAAACCGCTGGATGAGGCAGACATTGCGGCCTTTCGTGATTTTTGGGAAGCCAATTCCTTTGGTCCCATTGTAGCCCATGCCCCTTACACCCTCAATGCCTGCGCCGCACAAGACAATACCCAGCGCTTTGCCGCAAAGGTCATGCGGGAGGATTTAGAGCGGTTGGAATTATTACCGCAAGTTTACTATAATTTTCATCCAGGCAGCCATGTAAAACAGGGCGCTGCAGTGGGTATTGCAAAGATTTCTGATTTGCTGAACCGTATCCTTACGGACCACAGCCCTATGGTGTTATTGGAAACCATGGCAGGCAAAGGTACAGAAGTCGGGCGCTCTTTTGAGGAACTGGCGGCTATTATAGAGCGTCTGGAACAGCCTCAAAAAGCAGGTGTTTGTCTGGATACCTGCCATGTTTTCGATGGAGGCTATGATATCGTTCATGATTTGGACGGGGTGCTGAAGACTTTTGATGACATCATCGGGCTGGAAAAGTTGAAAGCAGTTCACTTAAATGACAGCAAAAATCCCCTTGGCTCCCACAAAGACCGTCACGAAAAAATCGCAGAAGGCTCCATCGGGCTGGAAGCAATGGCACATATTATCAACCATCCCCGCCTGCGCGCTTTGCCATTTTTATTGGAAACCCCCAACGAACTGGAAGGCTATGGCAGGGAAATTACGCTTTTAAAATCCATGCGAAAGGAGGTCGTGATATGAAACAAGTCCGTTACTATGACTTTCCCATCGGCACCTTAGGCATTGCAGTGGAACATGACGCCATTACCCAAATTACATTTGGCATGGCGGCTGTGCCGGAAGGGGAAGAACTTCCGCTCCACCGCCGGGCATTTCTGGAGCTGTCAGAATACTTTGCCGGCAAACGCCAGGCATTTTCTTTGCCTCTGGCGCCGGAAGGCACTGCTTTTCAAAAGCGGGTCTGGCAAGCGCTTTGTGCCATTCCCTTTGGTCAGGTGCGTACATACGCAGACATTGCCAAACAAGTGGGTTCTCCCAAAGGGTTTCGTGCCGTAGGCAGTGCCAATCATCATAATCCCATTCCCATTCTCATTCCCTGCCACCGCGTTATTGGCAGAAATCATACCCTTACCGGTTATGCAGGCGGACTGGATGTAAAAGCGGCGCTTCTGGAGCTGGAAGGCGTTTCTGTACAAAACAATCATGTTACATGTTAAGAAAATACTCTCGAAGAAAGTAGGAGGAAATGATGTCAATTACCTTTATTCAATACGCAAAATGCAGTACTTGTCAAAAAGCCAAAAAATGGTTAGACGATCATCAGATCGCCTATATAGACCGCCCCATCCGGGAAGAAAATCCCACAGCGGAAGAATTGGCTAGGTGGCAGAAAATGAGCGGTCTGCCGTTAAAAAAATTCTTTAATACGTCCGGTATGCTTTATAAAAGCATGTCCCTAAAAGATAAGCTTCCCCAAATGGATGAAGCGGCTCAGCTGGCGCTGTTAGCTACAGACGGCATGCTGGTAAAGCGCCCTTTAGTAGTAGGCGAAGATTTCGTACTGGCAGGCTTTAAAGAAAAAGAATGGGAGCAGGCTTTGCTGTAATCATCCCATATCCAGGAAAGGAGAGATCCATTTATGAAATACGGTTTTATCGGTGCCGGAAACATGGTAAGCGCCATTGTGAAAGGCATGACCCGATCAGGAAATTTTTCCGGCGCAGATATTCTTTTATGCAGTAAATCCACCACTTCTGCCCAAAACTTAGCAAAACAATGTGCCTGTCAGGCACTGGATACGGCAATAGCTGTGGCACAGGAAAGTGATGTGCTGGTGTTCGGTGTAAAACCTCAGGTACTGCCTGTTATTCTGCCGGAGCTGGCTCCTGTGATTCAGCAGAAAAAACTGTTGGTACTCACTTTGGCAGCAGGAAAAACACTGAGCTGGTACGTTCCCTATTTCGGAGAAGATATCCCTCTCATTCGCGTGATGCCCAATATCAACGCAAAAATCGGCGCTGCCTGCAGTGGTCTTTGCGCCAATGAGGCGGCAACTACAGCACAAACTGCGTTGGCGAAAGAGATTTTCTCCACAATAGGCTCTGTCCATGAAATTCCCGAAAACCAATTTTCTATCTTTAGTGTCATTGGCGGCGCGTCGGTAGCTTTTGCCTATCTGTACATGGACGCTCTGGCACGAGCTGCCGTAAAGGCAGGCATGCCGAAAAAACAGGCGCTGGAACTGACAGCGGAAACTGTATTGGGCAGTGCCCAGATGGTATTGAAAAGCGGAGAGGCTCCTTGGGTTCTGATCGATCAGGTATGCTCCCCCGGCGGTACCACCATTGAAGGAATAGCGGCTTTAGAAAGAGAAGCATTTTCTGCCACATTGACCAAAGCGTTTGATGCCGTGCTGGAAAAAGATCAGCGCTTAGGTAAGTAAGCGGCAAAACAAAAAAGACGGCACCCATCTGCGGTACCGTCTTTTTTAAGTTTTCCTTTCATTGAAACCCATACCAGTCTGAAATGTCCATCTAATACATAGAAAAGAGAGGTCTTTTCCTCTTTTCTTAGGGGCGAAATACCCAAAAGAAAAACAATAGACTGTCATATTTAACAGAAAACAGGTCATCCATTTTATTTCCGAACACGCGAATTTTTAACCGGATACAGGCTCATCCCAGAGCCCGGCTTTATGCCGCGCCGTTCTTCTGCTGCGCCACGGGATGATACCCAGCGCGGCGGATCTGCTGCGCCAATGTCTCTGCGTCATATTCCTTTTTCATACGCACCCATACGGTTTTTTCTGCCAAATGGGCGGTAGCCCAAACGCCAT
>CALWKY010000008.1 GCA_944381395.1 uncultured Lachnospiraceae bacterium | reverse complement strand
AAAAACCGTCGGTATCCAATGACATGCTGATTCTGTTACGTCCAAGGTTTTTCGTTTTTTTTCAAAACTGCCTGCTAAAGGATCCGATCAATGAACCGGCAAAGAAAATCCACCAGAAAAATGCTTTACAATAGTTCGCGGTCACATTCCCCAAAAAACGGACTCCACTGTATCCGAAAATAAGCCTGTTGCAACGAAACTTATGGCGGGACACATCAGGCATATAATCATACAAAAAGAGCAAGCGTCACAAAAATAAGTTCATTTCTCCCTGTGTAATCCTGCACATGATAAGAAGTGCCAATTTGTCCCAGCGGACCCAAAATAAATGCTGCGGATCACATAATCTGTAATTTTCCCATAACCATCGTAAATACTTGATTTGTCATACCGCTAATCTTTTGTACGATATGATAGCAAATCATGGCGTGCATCATAACCAAAGTCATCACTGTGATTAAAATAATTATTTTGAAATCTTGTTTTCGGCAGCTTGCGTTCTTTTCCCATTAAAAACAGCGCAAAATCAATTTTGTGCTGTTCACAGCGATGATTCGTACATCTTCAATGAATCCCAAAAGATTTTGCAATCTGTCTTTCCATCCTATTTCAGCAGAATTTTTGTCCAGGCATAATAGATACAAATGCCGGTTTTTGTATCGGAGATTCTATTTTTTATGCTGTGTTTTTAAAAATATTTTTCTTAATTCCTTCCTAATATACGCAAAATTCATAAACACGCCCGGGCAACAAAAAAGCTCTTTGACCCATCTTTGGATCAAAAAGCTTCTCCCTATTTTAAGTGGCTCCTGTTTTTCCTCTTTGCAAACCATTGATAAATATTTCCTTTCTATCATTATGGAAGGGATAGACCACAAAAAAGTCATTGCATTCCATCATATCGAAAAAATCGCCCGCACTTTGATGGTGGGGAAACAAAAATCTTTTTGCCTTTTTTCCCCGCAATAACTGCTGGGGAAAACTGCCTTTCTTGACTCTGCCAGTAATCAGTAAAACAGCGCCGGCATCGATCATTTCCTGCACCAGCTGCTTATTTTCCGTTTTCTTCAAATGAGTATCTGCAAGCAGCAGAATCTGGCATTCAGATAAATCAGGGACCTTCTGTCCCAGTTTTGCGCGCAGGGCTTCTACGGCATTAGGCTGATACCAGACGAGTTCCTGCAGCATTCTTTTACTGTAAGCAAGGAACGCAGCATCCAGATAAATCCCCGCATCAGGAAATGCCTGCATCAATAAATACAGCAATTCCAATCCTCTGCCATAGGCTGGTACAGGCAGAATCACCTTTCGTTTTTCCTGTAAATACTGTGCTATTTGTTCTGTTAAATGGTCTCGCAGTTTGGCAGCACGGGCTTGGGTTTCACAGTGGGCGCAGTCAACCACCGCAATATCCGCCTGAATCCGTTCTGCGCAATCACACCCATAAACTAAAGAATCCCTTTGATAGTCCCCGCTAAAAAAGCAGGTCCCCTGTAAATCCTCTACGAAAAACCACAGTCCGCCTGGACAATGACCTGCTCTGCCAAAAGATACCTGCAATTCATCAGAAAGTTTTTTTCTGTGAGGTCCATTCATATCCAAAAGAATCATCTTTTCATAAGATAGCGAAAGCAATTTCGCTGTCATGGCAGACGTTACAATAGTGCCGTGAAATCCCAGCTGAAACAGATAAGATAACGCACCGCTATGATCTTTATGACAGTGGCTTAACAGCAAGTAATCGATTTTTTCCACTTCTTTTCGTTCTAAACGGGGATAGGGGAAGCTGTCTTCGTCCATGATTCCGCAATCCACCATATAGTATCTGCCACGCTCTCCATAAGTTATTAAAAAACAATTCCTGCCATGTTCCCCATAGCCGCCTTTGAAATCAATCTTCCTGGTATGCATACAGTTTTTCCCCATCTACTTTTAAGTATCCTTTCCAGCCGCTTTCCAAAAAACCGGTATACAGCACGCAGACTTCTTCACCCAGTTCCGTTGCCACTTTTACACGGTATTGACCACCTTCAAAAGAAGATAAAATAACAGCAACCGGAATGCAGTTATCCTCATATTCCTGTAAAAGCGCGCCTTCTTCCGGGCGAAATTTTAGTACAACCTCTCTTTTTGTTGTTTCCTTGAAAAAAGTCATCGCCTGTAATGTTTGATTTCCATACTGCACCAGATCTGTTTCTGGTATATAAGAGCCCCTCTGCAAACTATTTCCAGCACCCAGCAGCCCTGCCACCGTAGCCGTCTGGGGTTTCAAATAACAGTCATTGGGTGTGGCAATCTGGTCTATTTTTCCATGGTTCATCACAATAATGCGGTCAGCCATCGCGAACGCTTCCGACGGATCATGGGTGACGTGGAATACGGTGGTATGGAGGGAATGGAAAAGCTGTGCCATTTCCGTCCGCATTTCGATACGCAGCTGTACATCCAGATTACATAGAGGCTCATCCAGCAGAATAATAGATGGTTTCATAATAATTGCCCGGGCAATGGCAACACGCTGCTGCTGTCCGCCAGACAGCTCCGCCGGGTATTGATCCAATAAGCCTTCTAAATGGAGTAATCCTACCACCTGCTCCAGACGTTTCTCCATTTCCGCCTGATCCGTCTTTTTCATTTTTAAGCCGTATAAAATATTATCTCTGGCTTTCATGTGGGGCCATAGCGCAAAGTCCTGAAATACCATATTGATATTTCTCTGTTCAATATCCACACACTTTTGACGGCTGGAAACTACCTTGCCGGCAATTTCTACTTCGCCTTCGGTCAAGTCTTGAATCCCGGCAATAATATTTAATAATGTAGACTTACCACAGCCAGAAGGTCCAAGGACACTGATAATTTCGCCTTCCTGTACTTCTAAGTCAATCCCTTTTAGAATTTCTTTCTTATCATACTTTTTATGAACATTTTTTAATGTTAAGAGGGTACCCATATCTTTCTCATTCCTTTTTTTGTTTGAAATTCATCAACTTCTCTAATATCAACATAATGGTGATGATAAATGCACCGCCAACGATCGTAGCCGCTGCCGCATAGCCAAATTCCAGATCATTATATACATCACTGATATACACCGGTAATGTGCTGTAATTGGGCGGGTATAGAATCGTGGTAATTGCTAAGTTAAACACACTGCCGCCAAAAGCCGCCAAAACAGCAGAGACAGAGCTGTGGTGCATCAGCGGGAGAAGCACTGTACGCATTCGGGTGACAAATCCAGCACCCTGCATTTGCGCCGCTGTCAATAATGTTTTAGGAATTTTTGCCATTCCTCCTACTAATACACGGTTGATTAAGGGAATGGCAGATGCCACACTCGCCAAAATTAAAATGGCAGGTTTTCCATACAGGTTTAACCCCAGCGGTGTCAGCCATTCTTGATTCCAAACAAAAATATATCCAATGCCTAAGACAACGCCAGGTACCGCCATGGCAATTAAAGTTATGGAATCCATCAAATTTTTCAGACGGAATTGGGAGAACGTTAACAGATAAGCCACACAAAAACCAATGAGAATACCCATAATTGCAGCAATGGACGCCAATTCCAGTGAATGCCCAATGCCATCTAACATACTGCTTGTCTCGCTCAATACGGTTTTATAATTATCCAGTGTAAAAACAAACCGCTTAATGCTAATGGAATCGGAAAAAGACATAATAAAGTTGGACCCAACGGGAATGCCTAGCGCAATGAGGCAGAATATTCCCGTCCCCACTGTCAGAGCGAGAGATTTTCCTTTGCTGACGGTACGGGGAATCATCTGTTCCGTGCCATTATCCAAAAAATCATACTTTCTCTTTCCCAATGCAATATGCTGAATGACCATTGCAATGACAATCAGCACCATCAAATAAAGAGACAGCACGCCAGCCATATCAAATCTCGCCGGGGAGCTGCAGATGGCGCTGTAGATGGTATACGGCAAGGTGGGGAAGGAATAAACCGCTGTAATGGTAGAGGACATGCCATAGTCCCCAACGGTATCCATAAAGATTAACATGGCAGCAGAACAATAGGCAGGAATACATAAAGGCAACTGCACCGTGCGCCAAGCATAAAAACTGGACGCGCCATTCATTCTGGCAGCATGCATCAGCCGTGCCGGATACCATTCCATAGCCGTTTTGATGGTAACATATGCCATGGGGAACTTGCACAGCACCATTACCGTTACCAATCCCCAATAGCTGAATACAAATTCACTCATATGTTCCAGCCCCAGCCATGCACTGGCAATACCATTGCCCGATGCAAAGTAAACCCATCCCTGTGCCAAAATGAACGAAGGCATTATCATCAAAATCCAGCTTACCAAGTCCAACAGTTTGGCACCAAAAAAAGCATATTTTACCCGAACATGCGCCAATATAGCCGCTAAAAGCAGCCCAATGACTGTAGTACCCAATCCCAATGCAACTGTATTGAAAAATGCTTTTTTCCATAAGTTGCGGGTAAAAACTTCTAATAATAGAGATAAATTTTTAAAATCAAATCCTTCCAGTTGTAACTGCGGACATATGATTTGAAAAAGTACTGCTACCAAAGGCAGCAGTACTAATAAAATCAAGACGGCAAGTATACAAATCCCGGATATATTATCTTTCCTCTTCATTGTAAAACCTCTTTATGTAACACGCTTTTATTGTGCAGACATATCCGCAAACCATGCCTTAATCTCCGCTTCATTTTCTGCACCAAATACGGTATCTGCAACAACCAGTTTTGCATTTGCATCTCTTTCTTCTTTTGCAGTTACACCAGTAACGGAAGGTTCAAAGAATCCTTCATCCCCTGTATTCACCAGTTGCTGCTGTGTTTTAGCATCCAGCAGGAAATTCACAAACATTTTTGCAATCTCCATCTGATCTGTGCTTGCGCTGATGGCTGCTACTCTGGTAGAGCCAGGCGCACCGTCTTCGGGCCAAACGATGGTAATGGGTTCGCCGCTGGCAACCATTTCATAAGCGTTGGATTCCTGCAGCATTGCTACGGAAATTTCTCCAGAAGCCAGCGCATTGACTACCTGAGGATTTTTGGGATATACTTTCATCCCCTGCTCAAACAGGGTATTGAAGTATTCTTTTGCGCCTTCCATGCCTAATTCATCCATAAAATATGCAGCCAAAGGATATGCGGGCGCTGCCACACCAGGGTCTGCCATGCCGACTTGCCCAGCGAATCTTTCATCTGTCAAATCTGCGAAAGACTTAGGTGCTGTTTCTTCGG
>CALWKY010000007.1 GCA_944381395.1 uncultured Lachnospiraceae bacterium | reverse complement strand
GCAGAACATTAACAAAGAGCAGGAAAGAAGGCGAGTTCTCAAGAATACGCCTTTTTTCATAGAAAAAAGGAAGGTGGCAGAAGGCAATGGAATGGCTGGAAGTTTTTATCGCCTGCCCCAGAGATGGACTGGAGGCTTTGGCAGGATTTTTATATGCCCATGGTCTGACCGGTTTGATGATTGAGGATGAAGCGGAATTTCAGGCGTTTTTGGAAGATCCCAACCGTCAATGGGATTATGTTGCAGATGAGCTGGTAGAGGAAAAGAAGGAAAACGGCATCACCTTTTTCTTGCGGGATAATGCCAACGGCAGAGAGGATCTGACCCAGATTATGAGCGGACTGCCCCGTCTGGCAGAACAGGAAAAAGAGCTGTTCCCCGATGGCTTGCAGGCAGTGGTAAAGAATGTACAAGAAGAAGACTGGGCAAACAACTGGAAACAGTATTTTAAGCCTTTTTCCATTGGAGAAAAACTCCTGATTAAGCCTTCCTGGGAAGAAGTACCGGAAACAGGCGGTAAGCAAGTGCTGGAAATTGACCCCGGCCATATTTTCGGTACCGGCACCCATGAAACCACCCAGCTGTGTTTGGAATGGATTGAAGAATTTATTCAGGACGGAGATCAAGTGGTGGATATTGGATGTGGCAGCGGTATTCTTTCCATCGGCGCCCTGCTGTTAGGCGCAGCAGAAGCCGATGCCGTGGACATTGACCCCAATGCCATCCAGATTGCCTATGAAAACAGCGACCGCAACCACATTGACCGGAGCCGTTACCATGTGGCTGCCGGGAATATCCTCACTGATACGGCGCTGCAGGAAAGCTGCCGCGGCAAGAACTATGATATGGTCTTTGCCAATATTGTGGCAGACGTCATCATTGCATTGACCGACCAGGTACCGGAATATATCAAAGCCGGTGGGCACTTCATTTGCAGCGGCATTATTTTAGAGCGGGAAGAAGACGTACGGAAAGCCCTGAAAGAACACGGCTTTACCGTACTGGGCGTGAAGGAAAAAAACAGTTGGGCAGCCATTGCCACACGGTATGACGGAAAGTAAAGAGGTGAAAGTATGCCCCGGTTTTTCGTGACAAAAGAACAGATTACCCCGGAAGGCATTACCATTTTCGGGGAGGATGCCAAGCATATCGGCAAAGTCCTCCGTGCCAAGTGCGGGGAGGAGATTATCGTTTGCGACGGTGCCGGCATGGATTATCAGTGCGAAATCACCGCAGTAGGGGAAACGGTGGAAACAAAAATCCTCTCCAGCCGATCCAGCCAAAGCGAGCCCGCTGTAGAGGTAACTCTTTTCCAAGGCTTGCCGAAGGGAGAAAAGATGGAACTGATTCTGCAGAAATGCGTGGAATTGGGCATCCATACCATTGTGCCGGTGGCAACGGAATTTTCCATTGTAAAGCTGGATAAAAAAGAAGAGAAAAAAATCCAGCGCTGGCAGAAAATCGCAGAAGCCGCGGCGAAACAAAGCGGCAGAGGACGGATTCCCAGCGTGGAGCGGGTCATGAACTGGAAAGAAGCGCTGTCCGCCGCATCTCAGCTGGATGGCGTCATGATCCCCTATGAAAAAGAACAGGAACGGGGGCTGCGCTCCTTTTTGCAGGACTTTCGGGGAAAGCGGACCATGGGCATTTTTATCGGTCCGGAAGGCGGTTTTTCCGAACAGGAGATTGTCACGGCGCAACAGGCGGGTATCGTGCCTGTTACTTTGGGAAAGCGGATCCTGCGGACAGAAACGGCAGGTATGACGGCGTTGGCCATTGCGCTGTATGAATTGGAGGAAGGAAAATGATTTATTTTGATAATGCGGCTACCACCCGGACAGCACCGGAAGTGGCAGAGAAAATGACAGAAATGCTTTGCGAAAATTACGGCAACCCGGCAACAGTCAGCGCTTTAGGACTGAAGGCTGCCAAAGAAATTCGTGCTGCCCAGGAAACTTTGGCAAAGGGTATCCACGCAAAAGCCGATGAGATCTATTTCACCTCCGGCGGTACCGAAGGGGATAACTGGGCGATCCGTGGTACAGCGATGGGTTACCAGAGAATGGGTAAACACCTCATTACCACTGCTGTGGAGCATCCTGCGGTGAAAAATCCCATGAAAGCCCTGGAAGAAGAAGGGTTTGAAGTAACTTATCTGGCTGTAGACAGAAAGGGCTATATTTCTTTGGACGAACTGGCAGCGGCAATCCGTCCTGATACGATTCTGGTCAGCACCATTTTCATCAATAATGAAACCGGCACCATTCAGGATGTGGCAGCCATTGGTGCACTGGTGAAGGAGAAAAATCCCAACACCATTTATCATGTGGATGCGGTACAGGCTTTTGGTAAATACCTCATTGATGTGCAGAAAATGAAGATTGACCTGCTGACCATGAGCGGCCATAAAATCCATGCACCTAAGGGCACCGGCATGTTCTTTATGCGGGATGGTCTGAAGGTACGCCCTCTGATTCTGGGCGGGGGACAGCAGCGTGGTCAGCGTGCCGGCACGGAAAACGGCGCAGGCGCTGTGGCAGTGGCATTGGCAGCCCAGATGGCATGGGAGAATATGGAAGAGCATACCGCGGAGATTTATGCGGTGAAAAAGACATTGGCAGAGGGCATCCTCGCCATGCCGGAGACTCAGATTAACGGCGATGACCTGGACAAAGCCAGCCCTTATGTGCTGAATGCAACCTTCCGCGGACTGCGCAGCGAAGTACTGCTTCATGCGCTGGAGAGCAAAGGCGTGGTTGTCAGCGCCGGCAGTGCCTGCGACAGCCGCAAAAAGATTGGCAGCCCCGTACTGACTGCCATGGGTCTGCCTTTTTCTGAAATTGAAGGTGCCGTACGTTTCAGCTTCAGCCGCTATAACACCGTGGAAGAAGCCAAGGAATGTCTGGCAGCACTTCAGGAAGTGGTGCCGTTTTTGCGCAAGTATAATCGATAATGAAAATAGAGGAATGCCTTATGACAGAAAAAGTAATGATTGTAAAATACGGTGAGATCGCTATGCGCCTGAAGAACCGCCAGCAGTTTATCGTGCAGTTAATCAGCGCCATGCGCAAAAATCTGGACACCGTAGGAAAATATTATATTGAACAGGAAATGGGCTGTCTCATTGTGGAAGACAGAGGCGGAGAGATGGACTACGATCTGGTACTGGAAAAAATCGGTACGGTCTTTGGTATTTTTTCCATGGCGCCGGGTGTGAAAGTGACCGATCAAAACCTGGAAAACCTGCAAAAAGAAGCATTGGCATTGATGCAGCACTTATATGGCGACCAGTCTTTGTCCTTTAAGGTGGTAACCAAGCGCAGTAATAAAAACTATCCCATGTCCTCTATGGAAGTCAGCGCGGAAGTGGGGGGCTATATCTTAGAGCATATGCCAAATCTGCGGGTAGACGTACACCATCCCGATGTGGAGCTAAAACTGGAACTGCGCCACTTTGCTTACCTGTCCGCAAAAGTGATTTACGGTCTGGGCGGTCTGCCCGGCGGTTCCAGCGGTAAGGGGCTGAGCCTCTTGTCCGGCGGTATCGACAGCCCTGTAGCGACTTGGATGATGGCAAAACGCGGTGTAGAAGTGGAAGGGGTATACTTTCATAGCCCTCCTTATACCAGTGAATGGGCAAAGGAAAAGGTGATTGATTTGGCACGGGAGATCGCGAAATATACCGGACGCTTTAGGCTGCACATTGTACCCTTTACCCAGCTGCAGCTGTATCTGCTGGAAAATGTGCCCCATGACCGTCTGACCATCCATCTGAAGCGTGCCATGTACCGGGCAGCACAGATGATCGCGGAGGAAGAAAAGGCATTGGCACTGATTACCGGTGAAAGCATTGGTCAGGTATCCAGCCAGACCATGTGGGGCATCAACGCCATCAATGATGCCATTCGTATGCCGGTTTTGCGCCCTTTGTGCGGCATGGATAAAAAAGAAATCATCGCCATGGCGGAAAAAATTGGCACTTATGAGATCTCTATCCGTCCGTATGAGGACTGCTGCACGATTTTTGTGGCAAAACATCCTGTTACCAAGCCACGTACGGAATATATCCGCAAGGGCGAGCATAAGCTGACGGAATTAACCGACCTGATTACCCGCTCAGTGGCAGAACAGGAAATTATTGAGTTGTAAAAAGAACGATATTTTTAATATGAAAATAATGTCTATAATAGAAAACCGGGAAAAAGAAAGTCGAATGAAAAGTATAATATCTGCAAAAAAATGAATCAATCATATTGACAATACATAACCTTATCCTTATAGTAAAAGAGAAATGCTAAAAAACTCACAAAATAAAATTTTTTTAGGGGGGGGGTATTTTATACACATTGTATAAAATTACGAAAGAAAGTATGAGGATAAGAAAAATGAAAAAGAAATTAGCTATGATCGGAATATTTTGCTGTCTAATGGCTGTCTCATTTTCTTTTGAAAAAACAGCATTGGCAGATATGCTGTTTGCGGTAGAAAATGAAGAGCAGCTGAAAGAGGTATTTGATACTTTGAACGCAGATGGCGGTGAAGCTGAGGTACAGCTGCAGCAGGACATTACTTTGACAAGCCCTCTTTCTTTGGAAAATGGGACACTCACTATTTTAGGCGAAGAAACTACCATCACTGGAGAATTTATATTAAGCGGAACGGCTGAACTGAATCTCGGGACAGAGGAAGAAGTGCATACGCTGCAAATTACTTCCGCAAACAATACCAGTTCCATATTTGATGTGGATGATTCTGCGGTATTGAATATTTATGAGGGGACTACGTTAGGACCGTCTGCAGCAACCGGCATGGCTGGCGGCATTCAGGCACATGGTGTTTCTAAAATCAATCTCTATGGCGGTACCATTCGGGATTGCAAGAATCAATTCAGCATTAGCGGCGGCGTGTATATCGAAGAAAACGCAGTTTTTACTATGTATGATGGTCTGATTGAAAACTGTTACGGGCTCCAGGGCGGCGCTGTGGGAATTGCTGGCGGGATGCCTATCGGTTCTACGGACGGCTCTAAAATCTATGCCACTTTCCATATGCTGGGCGGCACGATCCAAAACTGTGATGATGGATGGTACGGCGGAGGCGCTGTATGCATTTATACAAATACCGCCGCACGCTTTATTATGGATGGCGGGACAATTACCGGGTGCGGCGCTACAAACAATGGTTACGGCGGCGCGGTCTTTGTGTATTCTACCCATGACGAGGCATTGGTGCAGCTCAATGAAGGAACCATTACAGGAAACGAAAGCAAATATGGCGGCGGTGTATTCGTATTTCAAGGCAAGACAGAAATTGCCGATGGATTCTGCCTTTATGACAATTATGCTGCCCTTGCGGGAGATGATATCTATAATAATGGCTGCGAGGATGTGACACTGGGCAGCCTGCCCGCGGGGCTGTTTCTCCAATCCTGCGGGGATGCCGTTGATGCTTGGTATGATGATGACAGCGCCAATCGGTGGAATGTGGCGGCGTGCAGCGGCACGGGCACAGATTATGCGCAAAAGGTAGATATAAGCAGTATCGATCCCGCGGAAGGCTATGCTTTGAAAGCTGCTCATGGCAACAGCTTCCAGATAATATTTGAGGCTGGCAGCCATGGTACATTTTCCGGCGATGCGACTGTGGAATATACCTGCAAAAAGGGAGACCCTTTCCCGGCGATTCCCACGCCTTCTGCCGTTGGACAATATGTCTTTGACGGTTGGTATGAAAATGGGAAAAAAGTGACTGACTTTCCTGCTGTGGTAAGTGGTTCTGCGGTTTATACTGCGGGCTGGACAGCGGCTAAACCTACATATACGGTTTCTTTTGATACAGATGGCGGAAATTCAATACCGGATCAGCAGGTAGCAGAAGGCGATCAAGTACAGCAGCCGGCGGACCCGGTTAAAAATGGGTATACTTTCCAAGGCTGGAGTTGGAATGGAAAAGCTTATGATTTCTCGCAGCCTGTCTATGAATCCATGACACTGACTGCGCTTTGGACCCGCAATACCAGTTCTTCCGAAGAAAATGACAGTGAAGAAAGCGGGTTTGACATTATCATTGAGAAAACGGATGATGAAGGAAACCCTCTTCCTGGCGCGGTTTTTCGGCTGACAGACAGCAGAGGAAATGAATTGGAAGAAGCTGCCTCTAATCATGCGGGCATTGCTAAAATCAGGAATATTTTTGGCGGAACTTATATTTTGCAGGAGATAAAGGCGCCGGATGGTTATCAGATAGACGAAACGCCTATGACTCTGCGGATTACGCAGAATAAGCTGTATGTAGACGGAGAAAGATGCAGCCGGGTGACGGTGGTGAATGAACCTTTGCTGAATCGAAAGGATCATATCGCATTTTTGACAGGATATGAGGATGGATCTTTCCGCGCGGAACGGTATATGACGCGTGGGGAAGTTGCTACCATGTTTTCACATTTGATGGAAGAAAAAATGGACCATACGCAGGTCTATTCCGCTTCTTTTTCTGATGTAACGGAAGAACACTGGGCAGCAAACTACATTGGTTTTATGGAAAAATTTGATATTATCAATGGCTATCCGGAAGGTACTTTCCGCCCCGATGCACCAATTACGCGCAGCGAGTTTGCGGCATTAGTATGCCGTTTTGAAATGCTGACAGAGGGCAGTCTTACTTTCTTTGATGTACCTGAGGATCATTGGGCGAAAGATTATATTACGTTTGCTGCGGAACGTGGCTGGCTGGGCGGCTATCCAGACGGAAGTTTTCGGCCGGAGCAGTTTATCAAGCGTGCGGAAGTTGCCTCGGTGACCTGCAGACTGCTGGAGCGCAGCGCGGACCGTGACTATATCAATCAAAATCTGCAAACATTAAGCCATACTTTCTGGGACGTAGCAGAAACTCATTGGGCATACTGGGAGATTTTGGAAGCAACCAACACCCATGATTATTATAAAGACAAAGATAATGAAATTTGGCTGGAAAACGATTAATTGGTTATAAGAAAAAAGAACCGACTGCTAAAAAAAGAGCCGGTTCTTTTTTTATGGGATGTTTGCAAGAAGATTCTGCTGTTGGGAAGAAAGCAGAAAATATTTTAGAAAAAAACCATGGTCATAAAGACCATGGTTTTCCGTTATTCAAGAATATAAACTTCTACGTTTTTTACACCCCACTGCAGTGCATCGGACAGACTGTCATAACATACATCCAGTCGGTTACCCTTAATAGCTCCGCCGGTATCTGCTGCGACAGCAACACCGTAGCCGGGAATATATACTTTTGTACCCAGGGGGATAACGGAAGGGTCTACGGCAACAATGCCTTTTGTTGCTTTGGCACCAGTTGCAGTAATACCGTTACAGCCGGCATCATAGGGGGTATAAGCAGTAGCGCGTACCTGGATGGAATCCGTATAGGCCATACCGTTAATTACTTTTTCTTCGCCTACCTCAATGATTTCAGACTGTGCTTGTGTTACTACTTTGGTTTCAATCAATGCTGAGTCTACCAGTTCGTCACCATGATAGGTCTGGCGATAGACATTTACAGTTTCTCCATCTTTCCCTTCCTGCACCACGCGCTTCTCACCGGGTTCCAGTTCAGTGGTGGTGCGGTAAGTGGTGGTAAAGGGGGTTACAGTTGTATAAGCAAGAGTCTTTTCCACCACGGAGGTCAGTGCAATGGTCATTTTATCGGTCAAGGAATCTGTTTCGGAGCAGTTCTCCAAAATGTAGTTATCCTCTGCGGTAAAAGAGCAGTCACTGAGCAGTTCTCCTACAGTTTCTGCCTGTGTGGCTACCATGCGCGGTACGCCATCCAGGGTAATGATGACAGAGTGGGCTGCCGTTTTTGCGAATACATTGGTGTAAGATAAAATCATCACCAGCACAAAAGCGGTAAAGAATTTTGTTCTTTCTCTCATGTTATTTCGTTCCTCCTTAACAAATGGCCGCATCAGAAGCAAGTCAGATGTGGGAAATTTGAGGATGCGGCACGGTATGAAAGTTTGATGTTTTTCTGCTGGCAAAAGACCAACAAAAAAATAAGGGTATATCATAACGATATACCTTTATTTTTACCGTACACACATTTTAACACATTTGTAACAAATGTGCAATAGTTTTTCACAAACTTTTTTTCGTCAAAACTTCCCAAAGTACATGTTTTCTGCATTTTGAAAGGTTTTTGCCGCCACTTCTTCCGGAGAAACCCCTTTGATCTGGGCGATTTTCTCCACTACATAAACTAAATTGGAGGAATCGTTTCGTTTTCCCCGATTGGGAACTGGTGCCATATAAGGACAGTCTGTTTCAATTAAAATACGTTCTAAGGGGATTTCTTGGACAACTTCCACCAGTTTTTTTGCATTTTTATAGGTGATAACACCGCCAATACCGATGTAGAATCCCATTTTCACATATTCCTTTGCCATTTGGGCAGAACTGCTGAAGCAATGGATGACTCCATGGCGTACTTTGCTTTGTGCAATCAAATCAAAAGTATCCTGGGCGGCTTCTCTGGAGTGGACAATAATAGGCTTCTGTTCTTCCCAAGCCAGTTGCAGCTGTTTTTGGAACCAATGGCGCTGTACCTCTGGCGCAAATTCGTCATAGTAATAATCCAGACCAATTTCTCCAATAGCGCAAACTTTGGGATGACGGGACAACAGACGAATCTCCTCCAGAGCCTCTTCTGAAACATCTGAGAGGTTTTCGGGATGGAAGCCTACTGCTGCATAGATATTATCATACTGTTTGGCTAAGGTGATGCTGCGCTGGCTGGAGGGCAAATCACAGCCGATGTTTACTATCTTTTTGACCCCTTTTAGAGGAAGGGAGGCAAGAAGTGCCTCCCGGTCTGTATCAAATTGAGCGTCATCATAATGGGCATGAGAGTCAAAGATCATCATTTTTTATATCCTCTATTAACCTACTGTGCTGCCAGAAGGGAAATCTGTCTTGTCGGTGGTCAGCAAAGAAAGATTGCCCTGTCCGTCATCTGCTGCCAGAATCATGCCGTAGCTCATTTCGCCCATCATCTTTCTGGGTTTCAAGTTATAGGCGACGATGACACGCTTGCCTACCATTTCTTCCGGGCTATACCACTTACGGATGCCGGAAAAGATCACCCGTTCTTCCTCTCCGATTTTTACCACGTTACGCAGCAGTTTATTAGATTTTTCTACAAAAGCACTGGAGATGACTTCGCCTACCCGCAGTTCTACTTTGCAGAAATCGTCAATGGTAATTTCACTGGAAGCAGGGGATTCTGCTTTGGGTTCTTCCTTCGCTTCCGTTTTCTTTGCCTGGCTTGTCTGGATGGCTGTTTCCAGTTCCGCCAGTTCCTTCTTCAGGTCAATACGAGGGAAAAGATTCTCTCCACGGGTAACGGTTACATCTGCGGGCAGGCTGCCAAATACGCCGGCACTTTCCCATGTGGAGCAGTTTTCGCAGGCACCGATCTGGCGCAGAAGTTCCGCAGCGGAAGTAGGAATGAAAGGTGTCAGCAGGATGCCGCTTACCCGCAGGGTTTCCAGCAGGTGATACATAACCGTAGCCAGACGCGCGCCGTTTGCTTCCATATCCTTTGCCAGTACCCAGGGCATGGTTTCGTCAATGTATTTATTGGCACGGGAGATCACTTTGAAGACTTCACCCAGGGCATTCTGGAAAGCAAAGTGCTCCATCTGTTCCTCGTAACGATCCCGCAGAGAAGAAACCATGGAGCTCAGTTCTTCATCCAACGCATCTGCCTGACGTTCCTTAGGCAGGGTGCCGTCAAAGTATTTGCCGACCATAGATACAGTACGGCTGAGCAGATTGCCCAGGTCATTTGCCAGATCCACATTGATGGTGTTGATCAAGGCTTCGTTGGAGAAATTGCCATCGGAGCCGAAGGGGAAGGTACGCAGCAGGAAGAAACGCAGGGCATCTACACCGAAGCGCTCTGCCAGGATATAAGGATCTACTACATTGCCCTTGGATTTGGACATCTTGCCGCCATCCAGCAGCAGCCAGCCGTGACCAAAGACTTTCTTAGGCAGAGGCATTTCCATGCTCATGAGCATAGCGGGCCAAATAATGGAGTGGAAGCGGACGATCTCTTTGCCTACAAAGTGAACATCTGCAGGCCAGTATTTTTCGTAGTCGTCATAGCGATCATTGAACAGACCCAGTGCGGTGGTGTAGTTGAACAGGGCGTCCACCCATACATAAACCACATGACCGGGGTCAAAGTCTACCGGTATGCCCCAGGTGAAGCTGGTGCGGGAAACGCACAGATCTTCCAGACCGGGCTTGATGAAGTTGTTGACCATTTCATTCACACGGGAACGGGGCTCCAGAAAATCAGTGTCTTCCAGCAGGTGCTGCACCCGGTCAGCGTATTTGCTCAGACGGAAGAAATAAGCCTCTTCTCTGGCATCCTGCACTTCTCTGCCGCAGTCGGGACACTTGCCGTCTACCAGCTGACTCTCTGTCCAGAAAGATTCGCAGGGCTTGCAGTATTTGCCTACATATTCCCCTTTATAGATGTCGCCTTTTTCGTACATCTTCTTAAAAATTTTCTGTACGGCAGCCGCATGGTAATCATCGGTGGTGCGGATAAAACGGTCGTTGGAAATATTCATCAGTTTCCACAGATCCAGAACACCCCGCTTGCCGGTAACGATTCTGTCTACAAATTCCTTGGGGGTAACGCCGGCTTCTTTGGCTTTATCCTCAATTTTTTGACCATGTTCATCGGTACCCGTTAAAAACATCACATCATAGCCGCGCAGTCTCTTATAACGCGCCATGGTATCTGCGGCTACGGTGCAATAGGTATGACCGATGTGCAGTTTATCGCTGGGATAATAAATGGGTGTAGTGATATAAAATGTTTTTTTCTGTTCCACTTACATGCACTCCTTTTTTACTGACTTCTATTTTGACAGGTTGTCCTTTTTTTACCATAAAAAAAGTCCTTTTCACCGTAGCATGGACGGGAAAAGGACGGTTTATGCCGTGTTACCACCTTTTTTTACTGATTTCTTGCGAAATACAGCCTCGATTGCCTTCTTGCACCAATGCAAAAAGGTCTCTGCAATAACGGGCAGACCCGTTGGGGCTAACAAAAAACTTTTGCTCACCGCCAAGACTCCAAGACCATCTTCCACAGCGCCTTTGTTCCTCCTTGCACCAAAATGGAGGCTCTCTATGCCAAAGAAAACAGCTGTGTACTCTTCTTTTCACTGTCTTTTTCAGGGATACGATTTTTATGGTTCATTAGTTAGGATTCTACACTATGAATGCTGATTCTGTCAAGGCAGATCAGCTTTTTTTCGCAGGAATCAAATCTTTTTTCAGCCTCTATTTGTTCCAATGGAAGGATAGGGCAGAAGCTGTGCAAGACCTTGTTTATTTTTCAAGTGGATTTTTCCGTAGCCATTTTCCAAAAAACCTTGGTCAGCAAATTTTTTCATGATATGGGAAACAGTGACACGGTTGAGCCCCAAACATTCCGCCAGATTATCGTGGGTAAAAGAAAGCTCGTTTTCTGTGGTTTCACTTTCCTGCAGTAAAAAATCTGCCAAACGCTGCTCGCTGGTATAATGAATCAGCCGATCGATCTGATGTACCAGCCGATTGGTGGCTTCCGTCATGTGCTGGAGCAAGAGAAGCATCAGTTCTTCATGGGCGCAGAAAAGAGGTAAGGCATCTTCAGCGCTGCATAAAATCAGATGGCTTTCTCTCAATGTTTCCGTATAAACGGGGCATAAAGCACGTCCTAAAAATGCGGTATCTCCAAAAATCCGCCCTGCCTCCAAAATTTCTAAGGTAGTGGACTGCCCGGAAGGAGAAAGGAAATATGCGCGCACTCTGCCTTTCGTGAGTAAATATAATTTTGTGGCGGTATCTCCTTGGGAAAAAACGACTGTATGCTTAGGCAGTATCTTTTCCTCCCCGGCTTGTTGAAATAGCGGATAATATTTTTTTGGAATTTTGATAGACAAAAAAATCATCTCCTTTTTTTTAAATTGTAGCATACGCTACTGTTTTTGGAAAGCACGCTCTTTATAATTTTCATGAAGAATCAGAAAAGGAGGAACATGTATGAAACTGGAAAATGGGAGAAAAATGCTATTTTCTTATGGATTGGTCGTTTTTGGGAACATTTTGGGTGCGATGGCATATGGGCTCATTATCTTGCCGCAATCTTTTGCCTGCGGCGGAGTCACGGGATTGTGCGTGTTATTGAATCAAGTGGTTCCCATCCCCGTTTCTGCTTTGCTTTTGGCTGCGAATTTGTGTCTTTTTGCGTTGGGATGGTTTTGCGTAGGCAAGGACTTTGTTCTCAAAACAGTGGTCAGCTGCATCTTCTTTCCCATTCTTATGGGTGCTTTTCAAAGCTGGAACGGGTTGTCCTTACTGGCGGAAGACCCTTTGACCAGTGCGTTATTGGGTGGTACTTTGCTGGGTGTAGGAGCAGGCATGACTTTACGGGGCAACGGTTCTTCCTGCGGGTTTGACATCCTTGGCGTGGTGCTGCATCAAAAAAATCCAAAGATCCCTGTTTCTTTGGTGATGTATTTATGTGATGTAACGGTAATTTTGCTGCAAGCGGCAGAAAAACCTATGTTAAAAACGGTTTATGGTATTTTGGTTATTTTAATCAGTAATTTAATCGTCAATAAAGTATTGACCTATGGCAAGGCAGAATGCCGTCTGATTATTATTTCCAAACAGACAGAAGCCATGCGTTGGGCATTGCTGGGGAAAGAGGACGTAGGGTTAACATATTTGAAAGGGGAAACGGGTTTCCAACAAGAGGAGACCAGCGTTGCGTTGGTTATTGCGCCCTATGAAAAAATTGAGTCCATCAAAAAAACGGTATATTCTTTTGATCCGATGGCATTTATTATCATTGACCAGGTGAGATCTGTACTCGGTCAGGGCTATACTATGGAAAGAGTCTACCAGAAGCGCACAAATGAAAACGGCACTGCCTAATATGCACAAAATAAATTCTGTTTTTTTACAAAAAACACCATATCCTGCTGCAACAAAGAAATCGTCAGAATGCGGATTGACAGCAAATCATGAATTTGATACTCTATAGACAAAGAATGTTAAAAATAGAACAAAGAATGTCGAAGGAGTGTTTCTATGACGCATACAAAAGAATGGTCAGTCTGTTTGGAAATCCTGGTGGGAAATCTTTTGATCGCGGCGGGATATGGCTTTTTTTTGCTGCCGTTAGGGTTTGCTGCCGGCAACGTAGTCGGTTTGGCACAAATCGCAGTTCACTTTATGCCGGACACGCTTTCCATCTTTGGCTGGATTATACTGTTTGATTTGCTGCTGTTTTGCGTAGGCTGGCTTTATCTGGGTTTTTCCGAAGTGAAAAAAAGAATGCTCCATTGCTTGATTTTTCCTTTTGCGACTTTTGCGTTTTTAAAGTGGAATTTCTTTGGTGAAATGCTTCACGATGTACATTTTTGTGCCATTATCTGCGGCGCCCTTTTGGGTATTGGAAATGGTCTGGTGGTGCGTGGCGGTGCTGCCATGTGTGACTTTGATATCATCGGTGAGATTTGTAATAAAAAATTGGGGCTGCCTTGGTTCCATGTGGCCATGGTATTGGATTTTTTAGTCGTAGTAGCGCAAGGCGCATGGTTGTCTATGCTGGAAGTAGCATATGGATTCTTCGTATTTACAGAATTAGGCACTATTTACCATGAATTTCTTGCCCGTGGAAAAGAAGGCGGCAGAATGTATATCTTTTCGGATCATCATGGCGCGCTGCAGGAGGTTCTTTCGAAAGATATGCACTTGCGTCTGGCGTACTTTAACGCAGAAGATGGCTGGGAACGGAAGCCTGTGCAGGTTATGATGGCGGTGATGCCGTTCCATGAGATTGAACGAGTGAAGCGCCGGGTGCATAAAACGGATCCGGATGCGGTGATTGTAATGGATACGGTAAATTCCATAGATGGTGGAAAGAAAAGAAAAAATGAAAAGAATTTGTAAATTTATGCCGCAAAAATAAAACCTTTTTCCCAGATTATCTTAGCGGAATTTTTTATCAAAAAAGATCGCCCTTGTTCGAGAGCGATCTTTTTTGGTTTACATTAAGTTTTCCGGATTCAGGCATTCCAGTTCCGGCAGTACGAAACGCCCGTTCTTGCGGATCAGCACGTCATCGAAATAAATTTCACCGCCGCCGTACTCTGGTGTCATAATCAGCACCAGATCCCAGTGGATGGCGGATTTATTTCCATTGGGCGCATCATCGTAGCAGTTGCCGGGGGTAAAGTGGATGGAACCGGCAATCTTTTCGTCAAAGAGAATATTGTTCATAGGCTTTGTGATATAAGGATTGACACCGATGGCGAATTCACCCACATATCTGGCACCTTCATCCGTATTGAATATGGCTTCCAGACGTTCTTTGTCATTGCCGTCGCAATCGATGATTTTTCCATCACGGAATGTCAGGCGTACATTTTCGAAAGTAAAGCTGTCTTCTTCAGAGGGGGTGTTGTAGGTGATGACACCATTGACGGAATCCCTTACCGGCGCGGTATATATCTCGCCATCGGGAATATTGCAGGTGCCGGCGCATTTGACTGCGGGGATTCCTTTGATGGAGAATGTCAGGTCAGTACCCTTTGCCACCAGGCGGACTTTGTCGGTACGTTCCATCAGTGCCTTCAGGCTGTCCATGGCATGATCCATTTTTTCATAGTCCAGATTGCATACATTGAAATAAAAATCCTCAAATGCCTCTAAAGAAGTATGGGCGGACTGTGCCATGGAATTGGTAGGATAGCGAAGAACCACCCATTTTGTTTTGGGTACACGGATTTCATGGTGTACGGGAGAGGTATAGAATTTATTGATTATGGAAAGCTTTGCAGGGTCCACATCGCTCAGCTCTGCTAGGTTATCTTCACCGCGAACACCGATGAAAGCATCCATCTGTTCCATCAAACGGCTGTCCACATCTGCCAAAAGCTTCTGCTGTTCTTCTGTGGCACCCATTGCCAGTTCCCGCTCTAAGGTATTGGTGGTCATCTGTACAAAGGGAATGGCGCCGATCTTGTATACTTCACGGACAATGGCGGTGACCAGGGGGACAGGATGGACGCCATGACAGTTGATGAGTACTTTTTCTCCCGCCCGCAAGCGGCAGGAATGGTGCACCAAACGATAGGCTAACGTATGAATACGAGGATCCATATGGAAATCACGCTCCTTTTATATTTTTTATAATTCGTTTTCTCATAGAAAAAGAACTGACATGTTTCCAGCGCTCTTTTTCCACTGTGGCTTTGTAAGCTGCCTTATTTTTCAACAAGCGGTTACAAAGCAGTGAAACGAACGCAGTTCTTGGGTTATTATACCATGATTCCCGAAAGTATACAAAATTTTCTTGTTTTCCGAAAGAAAAAAGAGGGAGAGGATTTGACAAGCGCTTTGCCTTTTTGTATCATAAAACAAGACAAATGAGGGAAAATAGTCCGAAAAAAGGCATGAAGGAGGTTCCCGGAAAATGAAAGTTGCAATTCCTACAGAAGATGGTCGTATTGTACCGCGTTTTGGCGGTGCACGGGAATTTACCGTATACGATGTGGAAATAGAACTGGTGAAAATGCGCCAGGTGGTTACGGTGCCGCGGGGCGGTATTCCTGATTTTTTGAAAAAGGAAGGAATTAACGCCGTCATTTGCGGACAGATTGGTTCTGCGGGGCGCAACCTGATGCGTACCCGGCGGATTGAGCTGACCTATGGTGTGTTTGGCAATGCCGATGATGTGATGATCCGCTATTTAAGCGGAGAGCGTTTGGGGGATCTGGAGGAAAATACCCTTTGGAGCCTCACTGGCAGAGAGGAGGAAGACTTTGCGCAATAAACTGTTTCCCGACCTTTATTTGGCATCCATTTACCAAATCCCAGTGGAGGAGCTGAAAAAACTGGGGATTTGCGCATTGGTATTTGATATTGATAATACCATTTGTCCCTATGATGTGGCAGAGCCGGATGAAAAAGCCCTTTTATGGCTGAAACAGCTGCATCAGGATGGATTTCGTATCATTATTTTGTCCAATAATAACCGTAAGCGGGTGCAGCGTTTTAATGAAAAGCTTCATGCGGTGGCAGTGTGGAAAAGCGGTAAGCCGGGCGTGAAAAAACTGCTGGCAGTCTTGCGCGATTTGGGCTTGCAGCCGCAGCAGGCAGCAATGATTGGGGATCAGGTGTTTACCGATGTGTGGTGCGGTCATAATGGCGGTCTTTTTACCATTCTGACCAAGCCTATTTGTAAGCGGGACCAGCTGGTTACCAAAGTAAAACGACCTCTGGAAAAGCTGGTAATTCGTCGCTATGAGCGCCTTTCTGAGGAAAAATGATGGCTTTTTCCGAAAAAAATGGGAGAAATCCAAACTTTCTTATTGAAAAATGCAATGCTTTCCAGTAGAATAGAAAAGGATATACCCGCGTTTTGATCGTGTAAGAAAACAGGAACATCTAGGGACGGGTATCAAAGAAACATAGGAAAAATGGGACGGCGGACGAAAGAAACGCAACAGGTCCGCTGCGATTGTTAAGGAGGAAAACACATGATTTCTGCAGGTGAATTTAGAAATGGCGTAACCATGGAATACGAGGGCGATGTTTATCAGGTTCTGGAATTCCAGCATGTAAAACCCGGTAAAGGCGCGGCTTTCGTTCGTACAAAATTGAGAAACGTAATCACTGGCGCTGTAGTTGAAAAGACTTTCCGTCCTTCCGAAAAGATGCCGACTGCTTTTATTGAAAGAGCGAATATGCAGTATCTGTATAAGGATGGAGATATGTACAACTTCATGAATACCGAAACTTTCGATCAGGTTGCAATCAACGAAGAATTGGTTGGCGATACCATGAAGTTCGTAAAGGAAAATGAAGAAGTTAAGACTCTGGCTTACAAAGGCAAGATCTTCGGTATTGAACCTCCTCTTTTCGTAGAGCTGGAAATCACTGAAACCGAACCTGGCTTTGCCGGCAACACGGCACAGGGCGCAACAAAGCCCGCTGTTGTAGAAACTGGCGCGCAGATTCAGGTGCCTCTGTTCATCAACCAGGGTGAAATGGTAAAGATTGATACCCGTACTGGCGAATATCTGGGCAGAGTTCAGAAGTAATCGTTTTCAATATCAAAGGAGATGCTTTCAAGATGCAGTATTTTGAGAAAAAAATTGCGTATTTAAAGGGGCTCTGCGACGGCAGCGGTTTCACGGAAGACAGCCCGCAGGGTAAGATTTTCCATGGCATGCTGGAAATGCTGGATGACATGAGCGCCATGCTGGAAAGCGTCATGGAAAATGAGGACTTTGACGAGATTTGTGATGATGGAGAGCCGATCTACTTCCATTCTTTTATCTGTCCTACTTGTGGAGAGGAAATCGAAGTGGATGGCGCAACCATGGAGGAAAAGACAGAAATTACCTGTCCTGCCTGTGGTAACAGCATTCCGATGGGCAGTGCCGATATGGATGAAATCACATTCTAAAAAGCCTGTTTGCACCGTTTCAGACCTTACCTGAAACGGTGTTTTTTTACGCCGGAAAGCGGGAAAGAGAAGAAAAAGCCATGGTTGGAGGGGTGTATTTTTTTGAGGGGATATGATATAATTACCCATAAATGAAAGGAAGGTTTCTCTCCATAGATAGAGAAAAGCGGGATTTTTTTGAAAGCTGCTTTTTATGAAATCATTGGTATGGTGATCCTATTTTGCGGTGAAGGAGGGTGCATCGTGGCTTACACTGCACTGTATCGTAAGTATAGACCGGATACGTTTTCCGGCTTAATCGGGCAGGAGCATATTGTCCGTACATTGAAAAATCAAATGAAAACAGGCAGAATTTCCCATGCCTATTTATTTTGCGGTACCAGAGGCACTGGCAAAACCTCTACTGCAAAGATATTTGCCAGAGCCATTAACTGTTTATCCCCCACGGCAGACGGCGAGCCCTGCAACTGCTGCAGCGTCTGCGAAAATATTAAACGGGGCAGAAGCGTGGATGTGGTGGAGATTGACGCAGCCAGCAACAATAGCGTAGACAACGTGCGGGAGATTCGCGAGGAAGTAAAATATCCCCCCACGGAGGGCAAATATAAGGTTTATATTATTGACGAGGTGCATATGCTCTCTAACTCTGCATTTAACGCCCTCTTAAAAACCTTGGAGGAGCCTCCTGCCCACTGCATTTTTATCTTGGCAACAACAGACCCCCAGAAGGTGCCGGCAACCATCCTTTCCCGCTGCCAGCGCTTTGATTTCCGCAGGATTCGTACAGCGGAAATTGCCCAGGCATTGGGGGAACTGCTGCAAAAAGAAAGCATTGCCGCTGCACCGGAAGCCCTCCGCTATGTGGCAACATTGGGGGATGGTTCTATGCGGGATTCTTTGAGTATTTTGGATCAATGCATCTCTTTTTACAGCGGGGAAGAAATTACACTGGAAAAGGTGCTGGATATTACCGGTTCTGTAGACCGCAGCATTTTCTTTCAAATGGTGGATGCACTGGCGAAAAAAGATGCCAAAACAGCCATGTCTTTGGTGGAGGAAATGATGGAATCCGGCAGGGATGTAAAGCAGTTTTTAAATGAATTGATTGCCCATCTGCGGGATTTATTGGTTGCGGGCAGTGTTTCCGCACCGGCGGAGATTTTGGATGTTTCCCCGGAAACCATAGAGAAACTGCGGGAACAAATGAATCGGATCTCTATCGACGAAGTGATTTATCTGGTACGGGTATTTTCTGATCTGCAAAACGAGATGCGCTATGCATCCAATGAGCGGATTTTGCTGGAAGTGACCCTGTTAAAACTGTGTGCCGGACAAACGGAACAGAATTTGGGCGCGCTGGCAGCCAGACTGGCAGGGCTGGAGCGGAAAATAGCAGAAGGAATACCGGCGGCGGTAACTGCCGCATCAGATCAGACAGAAACAGCACCCGTTAAAAAAGCGGTGCCCAAACGGAAACCGCCGGCATTGGAAGGGGACCGGAAAACAGCCCGGGATGAATGGCCCATGATGCGTTCCGATGTGGAGGATACCATCTTACGCAGCCTGCTGACACAAGTGGAAGTTGGATTTTTAGAAGATGAATACCTGTATCTGGTGTGTGCATATGATGCTCTGGAAGAAATGATACAGCCCCACTTGGATACCATTGAGAAACTGCTGGAACGCCATGTGGGCAAGAGTTTTTTGTTAAAGACCACTACCAAAGAGCGGTATGATAACTGGCGCAAAGAAAACTATGATGAAGAAGTACAGGAACAGGAAGATGCGGAATTTGCCAGCTTAATGGGCAGCTACTTCCCTGACGCGGATTTTGAATAAAGCCTTGCGTCAGAGTGCCTTTTCGGATAGAATAGAACAAGCAAAACATATGGACTTAGGAGGAAGATGACAATGGCAAAAGGTTTCCCCGGTATGGGTATGGGCGGTATGAACATGAATAACCTCATGAAGCAGGCCCAGAAAATGCAGCAGAAAATGATGCAGGCACAGGAAGAATTGGCAGAAAAGACCCTGGAAATGACCAGCGGCGGCGGTGCTGTAAAAGTAGTCATCAGCGGTAAAAAAGAACTGAAGGAATTGAAGATCAATCCTGACGTAGTAGATCCGGATGATGTGGAAATGCTGGAAGATCTGGTGCTTTCTGCGGTCAATGAAGCCATTCGCCAGGCAGATGAAATGTATAATTCTGAAATGAGTAAAATTACCGGCGGTATGGGCGGTATGTTCTAAAGAGAAAGAGGTTTGCCATGAACTATTATGGAGAAGCCATCACAAAGCTGATCGCACAGCTTTCTGCGCTGCCGGGTATCGGCAGTAAATCTGCGCAAAGACTGGCGTTTCACATCATTGATCTGCCGGAAGAAAAGGTAAACGCACTGGCAGACAGTATCCGCCAGGCAAAGCAGACTGTGCATTACTGTAACGTTTGCTGTAATCTGACAGACGGGGAGATCTGCCCTGTCTGCGCCAATCCCAAACGGGATCATTCTACCATTATGGTAGTGGAAGATCCCAGAGATATGGCAGCCTATGAGCGGACGAAGGAATACCATGGATTATACCATGTACTCCACGGCGCCATTAGTCCTATGCTGGGTGTCGGTCCCCAGGACATTCATCTGAGAGAGCTGGTCAGCCGTCTGGATGGTTCTGTACAGGAAGTGATCCTTGCCACCAATCCAACTGTGGAAGGGGAAGCAACCGCCATGTATATCCATAAACTGATCCAGCCGCTGGGTGTAAAAGTCACACGCATTGCCAATGGCGTACCAGTAGGCGGAGATTTAGAATATGTGGATGAAATTACCTTATCCAGAGCATTGGAAGGCAGAAGAGAATTAAAATAAAGAAAAGCGCATCTGTTTACAAGAAATTATGGTAAATAGATGTGCTTTTTTACTGTAAGAGCCGTAATAGGCTCTTTTTTTATGGGGACAAAAAAGGATTTTTGCATAAGTCATGGTGGTTTTTTCCATACTACACAAAAGGACTGTTATTTTGCAGGAAAAAGGAGATTGGAGATATGCTCAGTTCAGACCTGAAAAAAAATGAAGCGGCACTCAGGGAGGCATTTGCGGACTGCGAAGATGTGGTTTTCCGGAAGTTTTCCGTAGGCGAAGGACAGCGTTTGATACTCATGATTTACATTGACAACATGGTTTTAGGAGATGTGATTTATGCCGCGGTGATGACAAACATCATGCAGCGGGCACACCAAGACAGTACTTTAAGCGAGCTGGTGGAAGAAGCTGTTGCGGTAGGTGAAGTCAAGCAGGTGGAAGACCTGCAGACTGCGAAGGATGCCATTTTAGTGGGCGATACGCTGCTTTTGATGGATGGCAGTTCTTACGGCGCGCAGCTGTCTACCAAAAAATATCCTTCCCGCGGCGTGGGAAAAGTAGAAAATGAAATGGTGGTACAGGGACCGAAAGAAGCCTTTACGGAGCAGATCAGTACCAATGTTGTACTCATTCGCCGCAGAATCCGGGACACAAAACTAAAAGTGCGCAGACAAAGAATCGGTAAAAAAGGCAAAAGCGATGTGGCGCTTATGTATCTTTCCGATCGTGCAAAACCAGAAACGGTACAGGAAGTAAAAAAAGAATTGGATAAATTATCAGTATCTGCGCTGTATGACAGCGGATATCTGGAGCAGTTGCTGGAAAAAAACTGGAAGTCCGTATTCCCCATGATGCAGATTACGGAAAGACCGGATAAAACAGCAGCAGCACTTTTGGAAGGGCGTATTGTGCTGGCAGTGGATAATACCCCCTTTTGCATTCTACTGCCTGTTACGCTGAATTTGTTATTCCAGGCGGCGGAAGACTACTATGACCGCTGGCAGCTGGTCAGCGCTCTGCGTATGTTGCGGTATTTAGCGGCATGGATTGCCATTACGCTGCCGGCATTGTATATCTCTATGGCTGTTTTTCAGCCACAGATGCTGCCTACGTCTTTGGCATTAAAGATTGCCCAAAGCAGAGAAGGTATCCCTTTTTCAGTGGTCAGCGAAGTGGTGATGATGGAACTGGCATTTGAGCTGTTACGGGAAGCGGGAGTGCGCCTGCCTTCTCCTGTCAGTTCTACCATGGGTATTGTAGGCGGCATTATCATTGGGTCCGCTGCTGTAGAAGCAGGCATTGTCAGCCCCATGTCAGTGATTATTTCTTCCCTTTGTGGAATCTGTACGTTTTTGATCCCCAACCCTGCTTTGGTCAGTGCCATTCGTTTGATGAAATATCCTATGATCCTGCTTTCCGCTATGTTTGGCTTATTGGGGCTTTGGGTAGGACAAGTGGTGATGCTGCTGCATCTGGCTTCTTTAAAGAGTTTTGGCATTCCGTATTTGTATCCTTTCGTTTCCCCTTCGGTAAGAGATTTTGAAGATTTGAAAGATAGTTTGATACGGTTTCCACTGCGCTTTTTACAGCGTTCTTCTATATTTGAGAGAAGAAAGGGGAAATGAGTGTTGTTTTCTGATAATTCAAAAATATCTTTTGGACAATTAGCCGCTATCTTATTTTTAGCCGCCTTTTCTTCCGGCATGTTGTTTTTGCCCAGACTGCTGGTGGAACAAGTAGGACAGTCGGCTCCTCTTTGGGCTGTTTTTATGGGTGCGTTGAGCGGAATTTGGGCTGTTGCACTGACCTTGCTTTGCCGCGGTACGCCGTTTTTTGTGCTTTTGCAATTCACCTTTGGTAGAAAGATAGGACGTATCCTTGCTGTTTTCATTGGTCTGCGGCTTTTTTTCGTAGCCGCTTTGGAAATCCGCTTAACGGCAGAGGCAACACAGCAGATTTTACTGCCCCAGACACCCATCTGGGCATTAAGCGGGGTATTGGTTCTGCTGGCATGGATATTTGCCCGGACAGAATTGGAAGGTGTGGCACGGGCAGCAGAAATTTGCGGAATGGTTGTGTTTCTATTTTTCATTTTCACCTTTTTGTTTGCTGCGGCACAAGCGTTACCGATGGGGCAAATGCCGGATTGGCCGCAGCAAATGCCCCGCAGCCGTGCTTTGGTCCTATTCCCTTCGTTGCTGTTATTATTCTTTTTACCGGGCAGAACCGTTTCTGTTTCCAAACGCGGTCTCTTTTTTTTGTATTTGGCAGTGGGGATTGCAATAGGAGCGATTTGCTGGCTTTGCCTGGCATTTTTTGGAACCATGGGAACCGCCGGCAGATTATTGCCCACTATTTCTGCATTAGGCAGAGTCAGTGGGACCGGTTTATTTTTAAGCGGAACGGAAGGTTTGCTGTTATTTGTTTGGATGAGCGGGAGCATGTTTTTTTCCGGACTATGCCTGCATTTCGGCACACGATTATTCTGGGGTGGCAGCCGTGGTGCCATTCTTAGCGCAGGGCTGGTTTGGGCCATTGCAGCCTTGACACAGAAAAATGGATTTTTATTGCAGGATACCTGGTGCGGACCACTGGATCTTTTGCTGTTGATAGGACTGCCCCTTTTATTATGGATCTTTCGAAAAAAGGAGGACTGCCAATGAGACGATTAGGACTTTTTTGCGTCATACTTTCGTTGTTGTTTTGCAGCGGGTGCTGGGATGGACAGGACCCGGAGGAGAGGCTTTATGTGTTCTCCGTAGGCGTAAGCCAGCAGGAAGATGGCAGTCTGTTATTTTCCTTTGCACCGGCAGCCTTGGCTGAGGGGGAAGAAAAAGCCATTCATGTGACAGCCGGCAGCTTTTCTCAGGCGGCGAAGGCGGCGGAAAGACTTTCTTCCCGTACGCCGTTTCTGGGGCAGTTAAAAGCCATTGTGCTGGATGAAAGCGTATTGCGGCAGCCTAAACTGCTGGCAAAATTATTGGATGAGGCGGAACGCTGGGGCGGCATTTCTTCCCGCGCTGTGGTGCTGGCAGGAAGAGACACACAGGCTTGTACAGATGCTTTGGCACAGGAAGAAAGCGGATTTTCTCTGTGGGAATATTTCCGCAACGGCGGCGAAGGCGGCGCGGAGCTGGATTTAGAGCTTTTGGAAAATACATTGGCCGCCTGTAAACAAACCGCTGTGCTGCCATTTCTTTCTTTAACGGAAGAAAGAGCAAGAGTAACGGGTGCCGTCTTATTATGTGCCGATGGCGGTGTGGTGCCTTTTGATGAAGAAGCGGAGATAGGATGGAGGCTTTTATCCGGAAAAGGGCAAGGGGAAATCATTACCCTGGATAATGGCTTTGTTTTTTCTGTCCAACAGGAAAAGACAGTGTGCAAAGAGGATCTTATGGTGTTGACGGTAAAAGCAACGTTACGCCAGGCAAAAGCGGGTGCCCTAAGTGATGAAACAGCATTGCAGCAGATAGAAGAAGCCCTTTCCATACGCATAAAGCAGCTGGTGGAGCATACAATAGAGACAACGGCAGCTGCGGATCCCGATGGACTTTGGGCAGTACTGCCCCGTCAGTGTCAGGGAAAACTACCCCAGATCCAAGCAGATGTGGAAGTCATTTCTACGGGACAAGTGGAATAAAAATATAAAAAATAGGTTTGAATTGGTAAAAATAGGGAAATCCTCCTGACAAAGGGCATAAATAAACAAATAGGAGGAAGAAAACATGAGAGAGAAACAAATGAGAAAGATAACTGCTTTTTGGAAGCAGGAGAGAAGATATCTATTAGGCGGTATTGTGCTGGGAATGATTCTTTTTTTATGCTGGGGGTTTATCAGCGAACGGATACGGCAGGAAACGGTGCATACGTTAAGCAGCAAAGTGGTACGTTTTCACGTTTTGGCCAATAGCAATTCACAGGAAGACCAAGCTTTAAAATTAAAAGTGCGGGATCGGATTTTAGATTATTTGGCACAGCAAATGCAGGATGTTTCTTCCAAAGAAGAAACCATTGCGTTTTTAACAGAGCATCAGCAGGAAATCTGCCTGCTGGCACAAGAGGAAATTTTGGAGGAGGGCTATCAATATAGCGTTCATACTTCTTTGGCATGGGAGGATTTTCCAGAAAAGACGTATGGAGACTATACCTTTCCAGCGGGATTTTATGATGCGTTACGTATTGAAATTGGTGAGGCGGCGGGAGAAAACTGGTGGTGTGTACTTTATCCCCAGATGTGCCTGACTGATATGGTATATGAAGAGGATACGACGGATGCATTGCTGCAGGAGGTGCTTACTCCTAGGGAATATGCGTTGGTTACGGAAGATAAACCGCAGGAAAAACCGCAAATTACCTTTGCACTGAAGGAGTGGCTGGCATCATGAAAGGAAAAACATTTTCAGAAAAAGGAAGATGGATTTTTTGGAGTATTGTGTTGGTATGCTGTGTGGTACTGGCGGGACGAACCTATCCGATACTGCGTACGCAGGAAAGCACAGCCGTGTTTTATGTTTTGCGCAGCGGCAGCAGCGGCGGATTGGTTCGTCAGCTGCAAGAAGCTTTGCAGGATTTAGGGTATCCAGTGGGTACGGCAGACGGCATTTACGGCAGCCGTACAGAAGCAGCGGTCCGTCAGTTTCAACGGGACTATGGGCTGAGTGTAGATGGTATTGCGGGAGAAAATACCCTGCGCGCCTTGGGACTTTTAGATGACCTCATTGAGTTGGAAGGCATCGATGGAGAAGATGTTTATTTATTGGCGTCTGTTATCCATGGCGAGGCGCGCGGGGAACCTTATGAAGGTCAGGTGGCAGTAGGCGCTGTAGTGCTCAATCGTGTAGAAAGTGATAACTTCCCTGATACCATTGCAGGCGTTATTTATCAAAATGGTGCGTTTGACGCGGTACGAGACGGACAGATCAGTTTAACACCCAATGAAACGGCCATTCAGGCAGCCATTGATGCGCTCAGCGGCAATGACCCTACAGATGGTGCGTTGTATTATTGGAATCCTACTACTGCTACGAGCCGGTGGATTTGGTCTGTACCTATCACCACTTCCATAGGGAACCATGTTTTCGGCACGAAATAATACATGAAAAAATGAGACGCTTTAAGGGAGTTTTTCTTCAGGCAGCATGATGCTTCGGTTCACTTCGTTTCTTAAGGAGGAGCGCCGCGGCGCGTTTCATAAGGGAACAATAGAAAGGAAAAAGAAATAGCTGGAGCCTTTTTTGGATCAGGCTTCCAGCTATTTCTTTTTTATGAAGCAGTCATTGCTTCCTGTTTATTTGTTATAGTTACGCAGTTTCAAAATTCAAAAGGGTGAAAAGATTTGCTATGGCGATTTTTACAACGCAATCGCTTATGCCACAGGGAAGAAAATGCCACGCCATACAAACCAAAATAGCACCAGATGCAATAAGAAGCTGACACTATATAGCAGCCAGAAAGATACATGCTTTGTTTTGTGGTGAAAAACGGGCATACTGCAAAGGCCGCCAAAGGCACCGCCTAATACAGCCAAAAGAAACAGGGTTGCCTCTGGTACCCGGCGTTTTCCTTTCTTGGCACATAATTTATCATAACCCATCAGCAAAAACAGGATTACGTTTAATAGAACATAATACCAAATAAGGATAGTCTGTACGACAGAGAGAAAAGACGTTTGCGTTTCCATGGTTGTCACCTCATGATATTACGCCAATCCAAATCGCCTCTATCCAAAGCCAAAAGCAGTACTTCTGCTGTTGCCAAGTTGGTAGCTAAAGGAATGTTATGGGTATCGCAAAGGCGCAAAATGGAATTAAACTCATTTTCATAGCTTTGCAGTGTAACAGGATCCCGTAAAAAGATCATTAGGTCAATGTCATTATTGACTACCTGTGCACCTAACTGCTGTTCGCCGCCTAAACGACCAGAAAGATACTTATGCACAGAAAGATTTGCCGCATCTTCTACCAGTCTGCCTGTTGTACCCGTTGCGTACAATTCGTGCTTGCAAAGGATATGGCGATAGGCAATGCAGAGGTTTTCCATCAGTTTCTTTTTATTGTCATGTGCAATTAAACCTATTTTCATTATGATACCCCCTCGAAAAGTGATTTGGAACTACGTTTGCAAATATTCTGTACCAGCCCAATGGCAATCATATTGGTCCACATGGAGCTGCCGCCGTAACTGATAAATGGAAGGGAAATGCCGGTATTGGGCAAAATGCCTGTTACAACGCCTACGTTAACAAACGTTTGGAAAGCGAACATACCAGCAACACCAGCCGCTAAATACTGACTGAATGTATCTCTAGCGGAAATTGCTATTACTATACAACGAAATACCACAAAAAGCAAGACTCCCAGCACAGCAATACAGCCTAAAAAGCCAAATTCTTCCCCGACAACAGAAAAAATGAAGTCATTCTGCGGCTCAGGCAGGTAAGAAAGCTGATTCAGTGTGCCTTGAAATAATCCGTTTCCTGTCAGCTGGCCGCTGCCAATGGCGCTGATAGATTTTTCCGTTTGGTAATACAGGGAGGGATCACGTGAGGGATCCACAAAGGCAAGAATACGATTAAACTGGTGGGGCTTCAGAATTTTATCCAGGATAAGTGGGTCTTCTCTGCTTACGTCCCACAGAACGAACAGCAATAACGGGACCGCTATAATCAATACATTACGGATATATGTATAGTCTAGACCTGCCAGAAACAGTAAAATACAGGTAATGGCAACAATTACCATAGCCGCAGAGAGGGCAGGCTGCTTTAAGATCAAGAGGGTAGGAACCGCGCTGATACCTAGAATAAAAAATAGAAAAGGCAGTTCATTGACTCGATCTTTATGATCGGACAGTAGTTTCGAAAGAATAAAAATCATAATGATCTTACAGAACTCAGAAGGCTGGAGGGTCAAAGGACCAATGGCGATCCAGCGGGAAGTATCTCTGCCGGTACCAATGAGCAATACGATAATCAGTAATGCCAGATTAAACAGGTACAGCGGCAGGGTATAGCGGGAAAATAGATCATAGTCTATAATAGATGCTGCAATCATTAAACCTATGCCGCTGGCAAAAAACAAGAACTGTTTCAGCACCATATCATAGCCTTCTCCCAGATTCACATGGGTAGCACTGGCAATGCAGACCATGCCAAAAGCAGCCAAAAGACAAACGGCGCCAATGAGCCAGTAGTCCATATTCTGAAAGATCTTTTTCAACAAGTAATACATGTATACAAGACCTCCTCCCATCCTCTCTCCAAAGAAGCAAGGATGGTACGATCTAGATTTTTCAAAGAAAAAAAGCAGGGCCGAAGGAAAAACAAGAAACTTTTCCCCGGCCCGAAATCAAATTCTGTTATTGCAATAAGACCGAAAACGGCGTTCCTTAGCCCATATTGGACTTTTTCATGCTCTTGATGGGAATATTTGCGTATAAAACAGGTACAGTGCCGTTGTTGTCTTCGGAAGGTGTCTGTGTGATCTGGATATCCAGTTCTTCTTCATCGATCTCCATATAATTGGAGATAACCTTGATGATATCTGTTTTTAACATTTCCAGTACTTGAGAAGAACAGTTTACCCGGTCATGGACCAACACCAGTTTCAGTCTGTCCTTTGCCACAGAGCCGCTGGCAGCAGGATCATTTTTCTTCTTAAAAAAACTGAAGAAATCCAACATTCTATTTGCACATCCTTTCCTAATGCCCTTTGGTTTTTATCCAATCTGATGTAATTAGTGGCGGAAGAGTCCCATTAACTTATCAAAGAAACCTTCCTGTTTTGCTTCAAAGGACATGATAGGCACTTCTTCGCCCATAATGCGCCGTACAATATTGCGGTAAGCCTGTCCTGCTCTGGAATCGGGATTGCTTACAGCAGGTTCGCCTTTATTGGTTGCAATGACAATGCTTTCGTCATCAGGTACTACACCCAGAATATCTACTGCCAAAATCTCAGTCACATCTTCGATATTCATCATGTCGCCTTTCTGTACCAAATCCACACGCAGGCGGTTTAAGATCAGCATAGGATTACGCAGTTCGTTGGCTTCCAGCAAACCGATGATACGGTCAGCGTCTCTCACTGCGCTGACTTCGGGAGTGGTTACAACGATGGCGCGGTCCGCGCCTGCAATGGCATTACGGAAGCCCTGCTCAATGCCCGCGGGACAGTCGATAATAATATAGTCAAAGCCTTCTTCTTTTAAGTTATCACACAGCTTTTTCATCTGCTCCGGAGAAACAGCATCCTTATCTCTGGTCTGTGCCGCAGGAAGCAAGAAAAGACCTTCATAGCGCTTATCTTTAATCAAAGCCTGCTTTAATCTGCAGTTACCTTCTACGACATCTACCAGATCATATACAATGCGGTTTTCCAAGCCCATGACCACATCCAGGTTACGCAGACCGATATCTGCATCCACCAGTGCCACTTTTTTGCCCTGTATCGCAAGACCGCAGCCTAAGTTTGCACTTGTTGTAGTTTTACCAACGCCGCCCTTGCCGCTGGTAATGACGATTACTTCGCTCATTTGCGTTCCTCCTCATACGTTGAGTTATGACTTCAAGGTTACTTCCCGGAGAAAATAACATCATATATTCCTATTTTATCAAAAATATAGCGTCTTTGCACCATTTTTTTACGGGAAAGTAAAAAAAATTCCGCTTTTTCTGACATTTTTCCGATAGATTCCCCTTAGAAAATCCGTTTATGCTAAAGCCATAACAAAAATCTGACCATCTTTCACAAAAGCGTATTCCGGCGCCTTCGGTCCCCGCTTATTTTCTTCCGGGAAGCGTGTGATGATATCAGCAATCCGTAATTGCACCGGAGCCATATAAACAGCGCTGACAAAGGCATCACTCATACCATTGCAGCCGGCGTGCGCCATGCCCCGCAGTTGTCCCAGAATGATGATGTTGCCGGTTGCTTTGATTTCTGCACCGGGATTTACATCGCCTACTACCACTACACTGCCGTCAAAATCAATGCGCTGACCATTGCGGAGGGAACCGCGGTGGAATTTTGTCAGATTAAATGCCTGAATGTCTTTGCCCACTAATTTAGCGACACGGCTAACTTCTTCGTTCTCTGTTTTTAAGAAGCTGATTTGAATATTGGCATGGGCAGTGATAATTTCCAGCAGGCGTGTTTCCTGGGCATCTGTAAATGATCTGCCTTTAAAAACCAAAGAAGTTTTGACGCCGTCAAAGAATTTGGCTGCATCTTCCACTTTTTTTTCTAACTGGTCACAGAGGCTTTCAAAAGGAGCTTCCGCATCAAAAACCACTGTAATGCCATCTTTTGTTCCCTTGAAAATAACTTGATTTTCCCGATTCATTTCTGCTGTCTCCTTTCCCTTGCAAAGAAAACGGGTATTATTCCGTCCATATAATTTCCATATTATCGTTACTGCCTTCGCTGTCTAAACCCATATAAGCGGAGATAATACTTTTTACAACGGTAGGTGCCGGTGTTCCGCTGTTTTCACCGAATGGAATTAAAACGGTGATGGCAATCTGCGGATCATCTGCCGGAGCAAAACATACCAGCCATGTATGAGAGTTACGGTTAACCTGTTCTTCTGCGGTACCGCTTTTTACAGCTACACGAATAGGGTAGTCGGAGAAGGAGGTGCGCAGAGTACCTCTGGAACCGCTTCCTACCAATTCCATACCTTCATAAACCGCTTCCAGGTTTTCTTGATCAAATTCCATTACATTTTCTACCACTTCTTCTGTTTCTTCTAAAACAGTGCCGTCGGAAGAGACAATGCGGTCCAATAAATGCATTTTATAAAGGGTGCCGCCGTTTGCCAATGTAGCAATATAGCGGTTGATCTGTGCCGGTGTGTAGCTGTTAACAGACTGACCAATCGCCGCGCGAATGGTATCACCATCTGTCCAGCGGGTCTGGCTGGTGGTAGCATCCGGGTTAGAGGATTTTACCAAACGCTCCTTATTGGAAGGGGAAGCCATAGTAGGGCTGTACTCATCCAGTTCCATGCCGGTCGTCTGATTTAAACCAAAGGCAGCCATATATTCATTCAGTGTGGTAATAGCCTGTTCGGTAGTGCCTTCTCCCTGATTGCCAAGAAGATAGCCTACGGTATAAAAGAAGTAGTTACAGGATACTTCCAATGCCTCTGTTACATTAACCATACCATGGTTGCCGCCGGTATTGCTATAAATCCAGCAGCGGGCATAAGGGGTGCCGGCATCTCTAAAAATACCTTGGGTATCAATGATGGTTCTGGCATCAATAGCGCCGGTTTCCAGACCTGCCAAAGCAGTAACCATTTTCAAAGTAGAGCCAGGCGCTTTTTTCTGTTTTAATGGACGATTGACCAAAGGGGTATTGGTATCTTCCAGCAAGGTATTGTAATAGCTGCTGTTAAACTGGTTGACCAATTCATTGTTATCATAAGAAGGGTAGGATACCAAAGCCAGCACTTCGCCGTTATCTACTTTGCTGACCACTACAGCGCCAGTACAAGGATCCAGCGCAGTATCGGCTGCGGTCATCCGTCTTTCTTGCAGCATATTCAGTACAACAGTAAAGGGCGAAACGGTGCCGTTTTGCAGACCGCTGCGTTCTTCGTCTGTTAGTTCAAACAGTTTTTGCTCTTCCATGGCAAGAAGCATGGTGCTGTAAGAGATCTTACCAGCTTGTACACCATCTATGAGATAGTCTTTTAATTGGGTTACAGCATCTTCGCTTTCCGGATCAAAGTCAGGCATATCCGCTACTGCCTGATCCAGCAGTTCTTTTTGCGCACCGCTCTTTGCGGAGAGGATTTTGGAAGAGGACAAGTGGTTTGCCTCTATCATGGAAATAAACAGGTCTGTTTGTGATACAGAATACCTTCCGCTGCTTTGCAATTTAGACAGTACAGAGTCTGTCAATGCGCCTTCCAAAGCATCGAAAGCGACCTGCTGCAATCTGGCGTCTAGTGTGAGGAAAATGTCATTACCGGGTACCGGATCCGTAGACTGAATGGTGCCAATACGACGGCTGCTGCTGTCGACTTCCACACTCATTTCTCCATCGATACCTTTCAGTTCCCGTTCGTAGAGTTTTTCCAAACCATCTTGTCCTACAATATCCGTAGAAGTATAAATGGGATCGCCATTTTCGTCCACGTCATCTTTATAGTTGGCGTAGTCATCCTCTGTCATTTGACGGATATAACCTAAAATATGAGAGAAATATTCACCTTCCGGATATTCCCGTAAATAACTGGTGGAAATAATCACACAAGGGAAAATATCTTGGTTTTCTTCTACATAAGCCAGAGTTTTTTCACTGATATCTGTAGCAATGACTACAGATTTATACTGATAGTAGCGCTCCTGGAATAAGCTGTAGCGGATCCCCACTGCGCTTCTGAGCAAAGGAGCAGGCAATCCTGCAGGCAGTCCGAAATAATCCCGTAAATATTCCAGCGTTTCGGCACCAGTAGCGGTTGCCACATCTTCTTCTTCCATTTCCATGGAAGCTTTAAAGCTTTCCTCTTTTGCGGTATTTCCCTGATAAGTAAAATCATAGGGTGCCTCGGTATCAATAGGCAGTTCATCCTGCGTGGTCTCACCATATTCTGCCAGCTTTTCTGCCAGCGTCAAAACCATAATATTTTGATCGCTGAGATCCAGATTCCACCATAATACAGCCCGTTTTTGCGCCTCCGACAAAGAATCCGGAATATTATACTGGCTATAGAGGTAGGAAAGGATTTCGGAAGGCGTGCTGTCCGTATATTCTTTGGGCAGACCGATTTCTTCCTGCCACGCACTGAGTGCTTTTCTCTGTTCTCTTTCTGTGCCTTCGAACACAAAGGACTGTCCATCGGCGGAGATCGGCAATTCGTCTGTTAGGGTACATCCCTGGGCAAATAAATCCTCACACAAAGACAAAATCAAATCAGAGCGCTGGGTAGATAAATCCAGTGTAATGGAGTTATCGATTTGCACAGAATACGCCACACGATTGACAGCCAAAGGTCTGCCGTAGCGGTCATAAATATTGCCTCTGGCGGCAGGAACTTCCAATGTTTTTAAAGTGGTCGCAGAGGTAGATTCCTGGTATTCGCTGCCATGGATAATTTGCAGAGAAAACAGACGCACCACCAATAGGAAAAAAAGCAGGCAGATACCTACCAGCATCACAAACATCCTGCTTCGAAGCAGATTATTCTTAAATTCTTCCCAATAGTGCCTCATAGGCACCTCCTTGCTTTTCGGTTTAGAAAAGACGATATTTATATTTTTCTTTCAACTCCAGCCAGTCATTGACTGCGAACAAAAGGCGGTATAACGGAATAGTGGCTACTGCTGTGTATACACATTCCGGCAATAGTAAATTCCATAAATATGCCGTCAAATTCATTTGTCCCTGTGTTAAAAGGCCAAAGAAGAAAATAACAGTCTCATAACAAATAGTAGCCAGGACACAAACAATCATGGGGAAGAGATAATTTTCCCGATAAAAGTTTTTCTGTCCCAGACTGATAATAAGGGCGAAAACCAAATCCAGCGCAGTATAGAACCCAAATCCATAGCCAAAGAAGATATCCTGTAGCAGCCCGCAAAGAAGTCCCACTGCCAATGCTTCATTTTTCCCCCGTAAAAGGGAATAGGAAACAATGAGAATGACAGTGGTATTGGGTAATATACCGCGAATTTCAAAATAATGAAAAATCGTTGTTTGCAATATAAAGTGAAGGATAACCAGCAGTGTGATTATGATTGGCCGTCTCATTGTGCCACCTCACTCTTATCAATCAATAAAACTTCTGTTAAATGCTTCAGATCGCAGTAAGGTTCGATAATGGCGTATTTCGTCAAACCATTGGAGTCTGTACGGATTTCCTGCACTTTGCCAATGGGAATGCCATCGGGATAGGTTTCGGAAAGGTTAGAGGTGACAATTTCGTCGCCTACCATAATTTCAGCCTCTGCATCAATATACTCCATGATGCACAGACCTTCATTCATTAAGGAATAGTCGCCCTTTACCACACCTAAATCCCCTGTTCTGGTACTCATGGCAGAAACAGAAGAACGGCTGTCCAGGATGGACATAACCTTAGAATAGGTAGCACCGCTTTCAATGACTTTGCCCACCAATCCGCCGGGTGCAAGGACAACCTGGTTGGCACTGATATCTTGGGTAGTACCTTTGTTAATGGTAAAAATATCATACCAATTACCCGGATCTTTGGCGATGACTTTGGCGCCGGTAGTAGGGTGCTGGGGGTAGCGCTGTGCCAGATCCAACAAGTCAGAAAGGGTTTTATTTTCTTCCTCGTATAAAGCCAGACGCTTATTTTCTGCTTCCAGTATAGCTACTTGCGCTTCTAATTCTTGAATGCGATCAGCTTGCTCTGTTGTTTGTGTAAACGTAGTAACAGTATCATCCATCCAAGAGGAAAGACCGGTTGTTAAATCCTGAAAGGGAGAGATAACAAACCCCACTACACTTTCCAAAAAGATTGCGCTTTTTTTCCGCCCGGCAGTAAGCACTGCACAGCAAACCAACACCATGGCTAAAGCAATCACAATTTTCTTTTTATGTTTTTCAAAAAATGGAAGCAATGCTGCCACTCCTTTTTACTGTTTTCAGAATGTAACTTTTCTGGGAGAGATCAATACATTTTTCAATGTATCAATGTGTTCCAGTACCAGCCCGGTACCGATGGCAACGCAGTTAAGAGGTTCATTGGCAATATTAACGGGCATACCGGTTTCAGCAGTAATGAGCTTGTCCAGACCTTGCAGCAAAGCGCCGCCGCCAGTGAGGGTAATGCCAAATTCCATAATATCAGCTGCCAGTTCGGGAGGAGTTGCCTCCAATGTCTGCTTAATGCTGTCAATGATAGAACCAACAGGCTCTTCTAAGGCTTTCCGCACATCCATGGAATTGATGGTAACTGTTTTAGGCAGACCAGTTACTAAGTCTCTGCCGCGAATTTCCATTTCAACTTCCTGCTCTCTGGGATATACGGAACCGATGTTGATTTTGATTTCTTCTGCGGTGCGGTCACCAATGGCCAGATTGAATTCTTTCTTTACATGGTTCACAATGGCTGCATCCAGCGCATCGCCGGCTACGCGTAAAGAGGTGCTGGTTACAATACCGCCCAAAGAGATAACGGCAACTTCACTGGTGCCGCCGCCGATATCTACTACCATGCTTCCGGTAGGATCTGCTACAGGAAGCCCTGCGCCGATGGAGGCCGCCATAGGTTCTTCGATTAAATAAGTATCTTTTTCACGAGAGCTTGCCGCAATGGCTGCTTCTAAAACAGCGCGTTTTTCCACTTCGGTTACACCGGAAGGCACGCAAATGACAATACGGGGACGAGGACCGAAAAGAGAACGTACATAGGCACGGTTGATGAAATAACGCAGCATTGCCTGGGTTACATCAAAATCGGCAATAACGCCGTCTTTCATAGGGCGGATTGCCACAATATTGCCAGGGGTACGTCCAATCATTTCTTTCGCTTCGTTACCTACGGCTAAAACTTCTTTTGTTTCTGTATTGATGGCTACTACAGAAGGTTCATTGATGACAATTCCCTTCTCACGCATATAAACCAGAGTATTCGCGGTACCTAAATCGATACCCATATCTTTAAAAAACATAGTTTACTCCTTTCTGCTATAGAATGCTGCTTTTGAAAGCCAGCTATATTGTTTCTTCTAAAAAATAACCGTATATTTTATCATACCCCTTTTTTCGCAATTTTTCAATGAATCCCTAGAAAAAAGAGAAAAAGAGAGGATGATTTTTTCGACAAAAACAATGATTAAAGTTTGCGATAAAGTAAAAAAGCCAACGCGATACCAAAGATACCTGCAATGGTGAAACGAATGGTGCACGCAAATTGCAGTGTCAGCACGCCAAGATCCAAAACGAGGGGAGAACTGAGCCCAAAACTGGACCCATAATTTAACCAGCTCAGTGCGGGAATGCTTCCCAACGCTTGTCCAATAAAACCGCCTAATACGACGCCGGCTAACATAAGCAGCAGTAAAATCCAGATATTTTGTGTGCGTCCTTTCATTGTGGAACCTCCTTTTCATAAGACAGGTTCAGTATACCATATTTCTGATTTAAAGAAAACAGAAAAAGAGCCCTTTCCCGGCGTCAGATGACAAAAAAATACATTCTTTTTTGCAGATTTATTCGAAAAAAAATACGATGCCGCCGCTGTGGAACAAAGAAAAAACCGATACGGAATTTCCGTGTCGGCTTTTTTGACGCTTTCCAAAACCATATGGTTTATTTTTTAAATCTTTCTGCGGTATGCAGCAGTTTTTCCGCGCGCTCTTTTTCTGCATCGGTAGGACCTTCTACGCCTTCCAGGGGATAAGCGATACCCAGGTTCTCCCACTTGGAGATAGCCAAAGTGTGGTAAGGCAATACTTCCACACGTTCTACACTCTTCAGGGTATCGATGAAAGCATCCATTTCCTTCAGACCTGCCTCATCATCGGTCAGATTAGGCACCAATACATGACGCAGCCACATTCTCTTATTATGATCAGAAAGGTAAGTTGCCATCTGCAAAATGTTTTCATTGGTGTGGCCAGTCAGTTCTTTATGCTTCTTAGGATCCATTTCTTTCAGATCCAGCATGAACAGGTCGGTAACTTCCATCAGTTTATCGAATTTTTCCAAAAAAGCGGGATCCATGGAGAAGGGATTACCACTGGTGTCCAAAGTGGTATTTACACCTTTTTCTTTTGCCAAACGGAATAATTCTGTTACGAATTCCATTTGCAGCATAGGCTCGCCGCCGCTTACGGTGATACCGCCTTCTTCGCCCCAATAAGGCAGATAACGGTATGCACGTTTGAACAGATCAGCAGCAGTCCATTCCTCACCGCCGTTCATATTCCAGGTTTCGGGGTTATGGCAGTATTTGCAGCGCATACGGCAGCCCTGTAAAAATACTACAAATCTTACACCAGGACCGTCTACCAGACCAAAAGTTTCCAGAGAACTAACTTTGCCCTTGGGCACTGTGTTATTTGTTTCTGTCATTCTCGTTTTCCTCCTGTTATTTTGTAAAAAAAGTGCCGGTCTCCACAGCGTTTCCACCGCAGTGACCGGCACTTCATTTATTCATCCTTTACAGTTGAACGAATGATCTTCCGGGAATCTGTCCCCTCCCAATTACAGGGAAGCGTGGCAAGTTCTGGAGATTACATCCAGCTGCTGTTCACGAGTCAGGTCGATGAACTTAACTGCGTAACCGGATACACGGATGGTGAAGTTTGCGTATTCTTCCTTTTCGGGATGTTCCATAGCGTCTTTCAGCTTTTCTACACCGAATACGTTTACGTTCAGGTGATGAGCACCCTGAGTGAAGTAACCATCCAGTACCTGAACCAGGTTCTTGGACTGTTCAGCTTCATTGTGACCCAGTGCGTTGGGGTTCATGGTCTGAGTATTGGAGATACCATCCAGAGCCCAGTGATAAGGCAGTTTAGCGGTGGAGTTCAAGGAAGCAACCAGACCGCTCTTTTCTGCGCCGTAAGCGGGGTTAGCACCAGGGCTCAGAGGTTCGCCAGCCTTACGTCCGTCGGGCATATCGCCGGTAGCCTTACCATATACAACGTTGGAAGTAATGGTCAGGATAGAGGTGGTAGGCTCGGAGTTTCTGTAAGTGTGATGTTTCTTAATCTTGGTTACGAAAGTCTTTAACAGCCATACAGCGATATCATCGGCACGGTCATCATCGTTGCCGTATCTAGGGAAGTCGCCTTCTACTTCATAGCCGGTAACCAGACCCTTATCGTTTCTTACGCACTTAACCTTAGCGTACTTAATAGCGCTCAGGGAGTCTACTACATGAGAGAAACCAGCGATACCGGTTGCGAAAGTACGACGTACATCGGTATCAATCAAAGCCATCTGGATTGCTTCATAGTAGTACTTATCATGCATATACTGGATCAGGTTCAGGATGTTTACATACAGACCTGCCAGCCATTCCATCATGGTATCATACTTCGCCATAACTTCGTCGAAGTCCAGATATTCGGAAGTGATAGGGGTGTAAGCAGGACCCATCTGAACGGGGTTGCCGCTCTTATCCAGCTTCATTTCATCTTTACCACCGTTGATAGCGTACAGCAAGCACTTAGCCAGGTTAGCACGAGCGCCGAAGAACTGCATTTCCTTACCAGTCTGAGTAGCGGATACACAGCAGCAGATGCTGTAGTCGTCGCCCCACTCGGGTTTCATAACATCATCGTTCTCATACTGAACGGAGCTGGTTCTAATGGAAATTTCGGTTGCGTACTTTCTGAAGTTGTAAGGCAGGTTCTTGGTGTACAGAATGGTCAGGTTAGGCTCGGGAGCAGGACCCATGTTCTCCAGGGTGTGCAGGAAACGGAAGTCGTTCTTAGTTACCATGGAGCGGCCGTCCAGACCAGTACCTGCTACTTCCAGAGTTGCCCATACGGGGTCACCGGAGAACAGCTGGTTGTAAGATTCGATACGAGCGAACTTAACCATTCTCAGCTTCATTACGAAATGGTCGATCAATTCCTGAGCTTCTGCTTCAGTGATCAGACCCTTTTCCAGGTCACGCTGAATATAGATATCCAGGAAAGTGGAAACACGACCAACGCTCATTGCAGCGCCGTTTTGTGTTTTAATAGCTGCCAGATAACCAAAGTACAGCCACTGTACTGCTTCCTTAGCGTTTGCTGCAGGCAGGGAGATATCGAAACCGTAGCTTGCTGCCATTGCCTTCATATCCTTCAGAGCGTTGATCTGCAGGGTCAGTTCTTCTCTCTGACGGATGATGTCATCAGTCATAACGCCGCAACCGCAGTTGTTGAAGTCAGCGGTCTTTTCTTCGATCAGTACATCTACGCCGTACAGTGCTACACGACGGTAGTCGCCAACGATACGACCACGGCTGTAAGTGTCAGGCAGACCGGTCAGAATCTTGCAGTGACGAGCCAGCTTCATCTCAGGAGTGTAAGCATCGAATACGCCCTGGTTGTGAGTACGAGCATACTTGGTGAAGATGGTGTGCAGTTCAGGGCTGGGTTCATAACCATACTCTCTGCAAGCTTCTTCTGCCATTCTAATACCGCCATAAGGCATGAATGCTCTCTTCAAAGGCTTATCGGTCTGCAGACCAACGATCTTTTCTTCATCCTTCAGGGATTCATCGATATAGCCAGGACCATATGCAGTGATGCTGGATACGATTTCAGTTTCGCAATCCAAAACGCCGCCCTTAGCACGTTCTTCTTTCTGCAGCTTGCTCAGAGCACCCCACAGCTTGTTGGTAGATTCGGTAGGACCTGCCAGGAAGGAAGAGTCGCCATCGTAAGGAGTATAGTTCTTCTGAATGAAATCACGAACGTTGATTTCATCTTTCCACATACGACCTTCAAAACCTTCCCACTGTGCAAAATTCTTGTTTTCCATTTTATTTTGCCTCCTTTTTGGGATAATAAAAATTATTTTTTCTTTTTCTTTTTTGGATTTGCTGCCTGAGATATTTTTCTTTCTAAAGGAGAAAGAGTATTGGCGGAGGAGGAGAGGTTTGCTCTGCACCTCCTGCAAATCTTTGTCTATATGATAACATACTTTGCGGAAAAGTCAAGGCGGCCATTTTGCGCAAAAGCCCGGACTATCAATGTTTTTGGCACTTTTGACGAGACGTTTTTTGTCTGTGTATTCATAGAAAAGCAATCAACGGGTTAAAGCTTTGTTCTTCTTTGCCAAGTGATTTATTTTCTCTTTTTTGAGGGGAAGAGCTGAAAAATCTTGTATCAATTTTAGAACAAACCGGCACAAATAATCATTCTCAAATGATAATGAATAGAAAATATTTGGATATTATTTTTTTTAAAAATTTTAAAAAAATTTACGAAAAGCACAATTTTAATGATTAAAAACAGGATAGAATTTGGTAATAATGAAGTAAAACTATCGGTTTTTTTGTATGGAAACAGAATTTTAAGGAATATAGATTTGAAATTTTCCTGAAAGCATAGTGGCGAAAATTCAAATGTTCTTGTGCTGTATACAAAATCCTATGTTTGGCAGAGCTTCATTGCACCATCCTATTTTGCGCGAAATCAGGTGTTTTTATACCAGGCAAGGGATAGAAATTTTTATATTAGGAATCCAATGCCGGAATGTATCCATTTATGGAGGAAGGGGAACGATAAGATGGCGCATGCTTTCGTCCGGATTATCTGTGTGGAGCACTATAATAAGAGGAATTGACAGGGCAGATGACCTATTATATACTAGCGAACAAGTAGTATTTCCGGAATAAAAAGGAAATAGAAAAGCAGTTCTTTCATATAAAAGTATAAACCGCATAAAGGAGGTTATCCATGAACGGATTTGACATTTCTGTCAGTATTTCAGCAGTTACGGTATTTTTGCAGGGAATCCTCAGCTTTTTCTCTCCCTGTGTGCTTCCATTGGTGCCGCTTTATATGGGATATTTATCCGGCGGCATTCGAAGGGCAGAGGAAGATGGTTCCATACATTATAACCGGAAGAAAGTATTGGTGAATACCTTCTTTTTTGTTTTGGGTGTTTCCTTTGCGTTTTTTCTTCTGGGATTGGGTGTCACGGCAGCAGGGCAGTTCTTTTCCAAATATCAGCATGTGATTACCGTAATCGGCGGAATACTCATTGTATTTTTCGGGTTATACCAGCTGGGGGTTTTTGGACAGAGCACCCTTCTTGCGGCAGAGCACCGCTTGCCGTTCCATTTGGACCGCTTGGCTATGAGCCCGCTGACGGCAGTGGTGTTTGGATTTACTTTTTCCTTTGCCTGGACACCTTGTGTGGGTCCTGCGCTGACCTCCGTTTTATTGATGGCGGGGTCTTCGGATACCGCAGCGCAAGGATTTTTCCTCATTGGTGTATATACATTGGGATTTGTAATTCCCTTCTTATTGGTAGGTCTTTTTACCAGTTCCTTGCTGGACCTGTTTCGGAAATACCGTGGTGTAGTACAGTATACCGTGAAAATTGGCGCCGTTTTAATGATTGTGATGGGTATTTTAATGGCGACAGGACTGCTTACCCGCATGTCTGCGGCATTTTCCGCATTGGGAACGCCTGCGGCTGCCCAGTCGCAAACACAGACAGACAAACAGGATGCTGTTTCAGAAGATACCCAGACAGAGGAAAAACAGGAGGAAGCAGAGTCTCTTCCCCCTGCAACGGATTTTACTTTGTATGACCAATACGGCAATGCCCATCAGCTTTCCGACTATGCAGGCAAAACAGTATTTTTAAATTTCTGGGCTACCTGGTGCCCGCCCTGCTTGATGGAGATGCCGGATATACAGCGGCTTTATGAAGAATGGGGTGAAAATACAGGAGATCTGATTGTTCTTGGCGTAGCAAACCCTGTTTCTGACCAATATCCCAGAAATACAGATGTATCCCAGGAAGAAATTGTGGCATTTCTGAAAGAAAACGGATACACTTATCCAGTATTGATGGATGTAGACGGCAGTGTATTTTCCGCTTATGGTATTCGCAGCCTGCCTACTACATTTATGATTTCGGATCAAAGCGAAGTATTCGGATATATCCAAGGTTCTTTGAGCAGGGATATGATGGACAGCATAATCGAACAGACTATGACAGGCGTAAGAAAATAAATGGATCAGAGGAAAAGAAAAACGATGCGGCTTTTTCTATGGAGAAATAGCTGCATCGTTTTTTATTGTAAGCTTATGCGGGTGTATCTGTTTCAGGCGCCGGTTCTTTTTTCGGCAGCGGTTTTTTGCCTGTTAAAACACCCTTCGGACACTTATTGGCACAAAGACCACAGTTTTTACATTTGGTGTAATCGATTACTGCCAGATGATCTACCACGTGAATGGCGTCAAAGGGGCAGGTTTTTTCGCAAATACCACAGCCGATACAGCCAGCTTTGCACACAGACAATACTTCTTTGCCGCTCTTGAGAGAAGAACAGCCCACCCGTACCTTTTTGGATACAGGTACCAGGGTAATCAGGTGCTTGGGGCAAACGGCAACGCATTTGCCGCAGGCACGGCAGAGACTGCTGTCTACTTTTGCAATGCCGTTTTCAATATGGATAGCGCCAAAAGGACAGGCTTTTACGCAGCTGCCCATACCTAAACAGCCAAAAGAACAGCTTTTGGGACCTTTGCCCGCCAGTTGTACGGCCATTTCACAGTCGGAAATACCACAGTAGTCATAGGACTGGTTTGCCTTTTCACAAGTACCGCTGCAATGGACAAATGCCGTCACGGCTTCTCCTTCTTCCGCGGAAACACCCAGTATAGCAGCAATTTTTTCTGCTACAGGGGCACCGCCTACGGGGCAGGCATTGACAGGTGCATCGCCTTTTGCAATAGCGGCTGCACAGCCTGCACAGCCGGGATAACCACAGCCGCCGCAGTTGGCGCCGGGCAGTGTGGAGAGGATTTCCGCTTCTTTCGGGTCTTCTTCCACACGGAAGATTTTACCCGCAAATCCCAGACAGCCGCCAAAAAGCAGACCCAGACCGCCTAAACCCAATACGGGGTAAAGTATATTCATCCAATTCATATTCCGTCCCCCTCCTTATACCTGGATTAAACCGCTGAAACCCAAAAATGCAATAGACATCAGTCCGGCGGTAATCAGTGCCAGCGGATAGCCCTGGAATGCCTTGGGAATATCGTTTTCCGCAATACGTTCCCGAATGCCCGCAAACAGTACAATGGCTAAAGCAAAACCGCAGGCGCCGCCAAAGCCATTGACTACAGACTCAATGAGGCTGTAATCCTTCTGCATATTTACCACAGCCACGCCCAATACAGCGCAGTTGGTAGTAATCAAAGGCAGGAACACGCCCAATGCCTGATACAGGGCGGGCATTGATTTTTTCAGGAACATTTCTACAAACTGCACCAAAGAAGCAATCACCAGAATAAAGGCGATATTGTAGAGGTATTCCATTTTTAACGGTACCAGTAATAAATGGTATACTGCCCAGCTGGCAGCGGATGCCAGCACGATAACGAAGATAACGGCAATGCCCATACCGGCTGCTGTTTCAATCTTTTTGGAAACACCCAGGAAAGGACAGATGCCTAAGAACTGGGACAGGACATAGTTATTGACAAAAATGCCTGCTAACAGGAGTAAAAAGAGGTTCATGCTTCTTTTCCTCCTTTCTTAGTATGTTCGGCTTTCTTCGCCTGCAAATAATGGAGTGCTGCCATTAAAGTACCCAGTGTAAAGAATGCGCCGGGCGCCATGATAAAGAGCAGTGTCTTAGGGAACATTTCCGGCAGTACAGTCATGCCAAAGAGAGTGCCGCTGCCTAAAAACTCACGGATCAGACCGATGCAGGTCAGTGCCAGTGTGAAGCCCAGACCGTTGCCGATACCGTCACAAATGGAGTCCAGCACACTGTTTTTGGAAGCAAATGCCTCTGCTCTGCCCAAAATGATACAGTTTACTACAATCAGCGGAATGTAAAGACCTAAAGACTGATTCAGCTCTGAGAAAAAAGCTTGCAGCAAAAACTGTACAATGGTAACAAAGGTAGCAATGACTACGATGAAGCAGGGAATCCGTACTTTATCGGGAATGACTTTTCGCAGCAGGGAAATAAAACAGTTGGAGCAGACCAATACCACTGCGGTAGAAAGCCCCATGCCGATACCGTTGACGGCGGAAGTGGTTGTCGCCAAGGTAGGGCACATACCGATGACCTGTACAAAAGTAGGGTTTTCTGTAAAAATGCCATTTTTAATAATGTTTCGTTTTTTTGCCATATTAGTATGCACCGCCTTTCTGTGCAACCCATTCCAAAGCTTCTTCTACGCCGTTGGAAACAGCGCGGGAGGTTACTGTGGCAGACGTAATGGCTTCCACTTGTCCGCCGTCTTTGGTTACGGCAACAGGGGAGGTCATACCGACAAATTGTTCATAAAACTCTGGCTCTGTAGAACGCGCACCCAAACCGGGCGTTTCTGAGTGGGAAAGAATCCGCACGCCGGAAGTGGTGCCGTCTGCATTGACGCCGACCAGCAGACTGATGCTGCCGCCATAACCTAAGGTGTTGACAGCAAGGACAAAGCCATCCGTATCCGATTGATAAACCGCGGTAATATTGCCTTCCGCAACGCCTTCTAATTCTTCGAAGGCGGTGGCAGAAGGCATTACAGACTGCATGGAGAGTTTCAGCTGTTTTGCTTCCTGCTGGGCAATGGGTTCTTTGGTTACTTCATAGACGAAGCCTAAGAGCATAGCAGCCACTGCCGCAACCAGAAATAGGACTGCCATGGGGTGAATGATTTCTCTGGTAGATTCACTCATGCTTTCGCCCCCTTTTCTTTTTTTCTGGCGCCGAAAATACGGGGCGCCGTGTAGCGGTCCAGCAGGGGAACGCAAAGATTCATAATCAAAATAGAATAAGATACGCCTTCGGGATAGCTGCCGTAGAGACGAATCAAAGTGGTCAGCAGACCGCATCCAATGGCATAGATGATCTGACCCAGAGGCGTCATGGGCGAGGATGCATAGTCCGTCGCCATGAAAAAGGCGCCTAACAAAAGTCCGCCGGATAAAATTTCGTAAAGGGGTACATGTAAAGTACCGCTTTCGCCGGTTCTGCCTAAGATTGCAGTCAAGATAAATACAGTGCCGATATAAAATGCGGGAATCCGCCAGGTAATGACTTTTTTATAAAGTAAGTATGCGGCGCCAATAAGCAGCGCAATGGCGCAGGTTTCACCCAAACAGCCGCCAATGTTACCTGTTAAAAGATCCAACATCGTTGCATCGGGCAGGACACCCTGCTTCAAAGAAGCCAAAGGTGTTGCGGTGGATACAGCGTCCAAGCCAAAGGGGGAAGCACTGGTCCAGCTGGTCATTTCCACAGGGTAGGAAGCCAGCAGAAAGGCTCTGCCTGCCAGCGCCGGATTCATAAAGTTCTGCCCTAAGCCGCCAAAGAGCATTTTTACCATGACTATGGCAAATACACTGCCTACTGCTGCCATCCATAAGGGTGCGGCAGGGGGCAGGTTCATTGCCAGCAAAAGCCCTGTGATGATGGCACTGCAATCACTTAAAGTGGACGGTTTCTGCAATGCTTTTTCGTAAGCCCATTCGCTGAACATGGCAGTGGCAATAGAAACTGCCATCAATAACAGCGCATGGGCACCGTAGTGATAGATGCCCATAAAAGCTGCGGGGCAAAGAGCAATTACCACATCCCGCATGACGCTTTGTACCGTGTCTTTGGAGCGCACATGAGGTGTAGAAGAAATTATTTGTCTGTCCATATGTAATCCAAAACCTCCTTTCACTCAGCGCTTCAAATGGGGTGAGTGTTTTGCCGCACGAATGGACTGTGCCAGATAACGCTTTGCCGGGCAGGCAAAGGAGCAACAGCCGCACTCAATGCAGTCTAAGCCGTGGTTGGCTACAAAGCCTTCCAAATCCCCTTTTCGTGCTAGTTTGCTTAAGGTGGTGGGCATCAGACCCATGGGACAAGCCTCAATACATTTGCCGCAGCGGATACAGTTCTGCTCTGCGGGCAATGCGGCATCTGCCTCATTGAACGCTACCAAACCGGAACATGCTTTGGTAACCGGCGCGGAAAGATCAAAGATGGCATTACCCATCATAGGACCGCCGCTAATGAGCTTTTTGGGCGGATCTGTTTCAGAAAAACCGCCTGCCAGTTCCACCACATCGGAAAGTTTCATACCAAGAGGTACATCATAGTTGCCACAGTGGTTCATTGCGCTGCCGCTTAGGGTAACAACGCGGCGAATCAATGGTGTTCCCTGTGCCACGGCTATCCCAATGGCTCTGGCGGTAGCTGCGTTGCTGACTATGCAGCCTACATTGCTGGGCAGTCCGCCGGAAGGGACTTCCCGTTTGGTCAAGGCGTAAATCAGTTGTTTTTCACCGCCTTGAGGGTATTTGGTCTGTAAGGGCTGCACTGTAATCCGCTGCATACCCTCACAGGCTTTCATCATGGATTCAATGGCTTTTGGCTTATTGCATTCAATACCGATTATGCCTTTGGCAGCGGGAAACAGCTGCAGCATACATTCCAGACCTTTTATAATGGTTCTGGGATCTTCCAACATCAGCCGGTAGTCGCATGTCAGATAAGGCTCACATTCTGCACCGTTTAAAATAACGGTATCAATGGTGTCAGTAGGCGGCGGAGAGAATTTTACCTGTGCCGGGAACCCGGCGCCGCCCATACCCACAATACCTGCCTGATGAACTGCCTCCAATATTTTTTGAGGTGAAGCCTGCTCTTGGGCAGAAAGACCGGTAAAGGGCAAAGTGGTATTTTTCCCGTCTGCTGTAATAAAAATTGCCTGCACTTGTGCGCCATTGGGCGCTGCTGCAGGACCGATGGCGGTCACTTTCCCAGAAATAGAGGCAAAAATAGGGCTGGTCAGCCGTGCCTGGCTATCCGCAATTTTTTGCCCGATGACTACTTCATCTCCTACGTTTACCAGTGGTGCGCAGGGGGGACCAATGTGCTGGGAGAGGGGGAAAATCAGTTCCATGCCTTCTTTTGCTTCCAGCTTTTGGATGGGTACATCCGCTGCCATTTCCTTGTGATCCGGCGGGTGCACACCTCTTTTAAATGTCACTGCCAACATAATCATTACCCCTTTTCGTTCTCTCTATGAGAGAATATAAAATAGTATCAGTACATTACAATAACCCGCAGAAAAAATAAATGCGGGTGCGTTCAAAATTCGTGTCTCATCCCTATTTTATAATAAATAAAATGTTTTCTCAAGAACTCTCTGCAAAAATACAATGTTATCTCTATTCAGGTATTCTTTGAAAAGCTTACAGATACAGAATAAATTTGGGAAAATCAAAATAGAAAAAAATTTTCTTCCGGGAAAATATATGGCAGAAAGAAAAAAACAGAACAAAGATACAAAGTTTTTTATGGAACAATATGCGGCGCTGTAAAAAAGCAAAGACCAGATGAGGGGATTGCTCTTTCTTTTGTATAAGTGAAAGGAACCGTATTCTAAAGCTTGACATGGAAACAGTGCTTTGATAGACTGTGGTTTGTTTATCAAGGGACTGATCATCGTAGGCATAGGACTGGATAGGATACCGAACAGACAGTTTTGCGTAGGCGGCTTTTCCATATAAGAGCGCCGGATAAGCATGCTGCTTTGAGTCCGGTTTTTCTTATCTGGCTTTTTATTTTTCAGGAGGGAAAGAAATGTATCTGCTGACCGGAAAAATCCGATCCATTTATTTCAAGTATTTATCTGCCGCTTTCGGGAGTGCCTTAATTACATCCATTTATTCTGTTGTGGATATGGCGGCCGTAGGACAGTATCAAGGACCTGACGGCACTGCCGCTTTAGCGGTCGTCGCGCCCATCTGGAATATTATATACAGCCTTGGTTTACTGATGGGAATTGGCGGATCCGTTATTTTCAGCATGCTGCGGGGAAAAGACGGACGGACAGGCGCAAATGAAAATGAATACTTCACCGTCGCGGTTATAGGCGCTGTTGTGCTGTCCATTATAGTTTGGATATCCATTTTATTTTGGGAAGAACCAATTCTTCTGTTTTTTGGGGCGGACGAAAATTTGCTGCCGCTGGCACAAACTTATTTGGAGCCCATTCAGGCAGTGGTCCCCCTGTTTCTGTTTAATCAGGTTTTGGCTGCGTTTTTAAGGAATGATGGAAATCCAGTATTGGCAACAGCCGGTGTTTTGGCTGGCGGGCTTTTTAATATCGCTGGAGATTATCTGTTTGTGTTTGTGTTTGATTTGGGCATATACGGCGCGGGGCTTGCCACTGCAATAGGCTCTGTGCTTTCCTTTTTTGTCATGCTGGCACATTTTCGGTCAAAGAAAAATACGCTGGCGCTTCAAAAACCTACGGAAGTTTTGTGCAAACTAAAAGAGATTTGTATCACAGGTTTTTCCACCTTCTTTATTGATGTTGCCATGGGTATTTTAACAGTGCTTTTCAACCGGCAGATTATGCGGTATTTGGGTACCAATGCTTTGGCGGTATATGGTCCCATCGTAAATGTGAGTACGTTTGTCCAGTGCTGCGCTTACAGTGTGGGGCAGGCGTCTCAGCCCATTATATCCACTAATCTGGGCGCAAAACAGTGGCAGAGAATTCAAGAGGTTTTGCGGTACGCGCTGTATACGGCTGCGGTATTCAGCATATTTTGGACAACCCTCAGCTTGGCTTGCCCGAACCTTTATATTACGATTTTTATGAAACCAACAGAGGAAATATTGGAAATCGCGCCTGCCATTATTCGAAGCTATAGCCTTTCTTTTGTTTTGCTGCCTATCAATATTTTCTCCACATACTATTTCCAAGCGCTGATGAAACCTAATGCGGCCTTTGTGGTATCTGTTTCCAGAGGCTGTCTTGTGAGCGGTATTTTGATCATGATGCTGCCTTACGCAGCAGGGGCAGACGCCCTTTGGTTTGCTATGCCAATTACTGAACTCATCGTTGCTGTCTATGCCGTTGACAGGATGATCCGTTATACAAAGCAATTATCTTTTTCAGAAAATGAATTGTAAGAGGAAATTGTTTTTGATACAATTTATTGTATGGGTACAATATGCAAAAATCTTTCCCGCCGGATCATGTACCGTAAGAAAGGAGCGAAAGGGAGCTATGGATTTATTTTCCATTCCATTGAAAGAAGAAGTGCCCCGCTATCTGTGCTTGGCAGAGGGGATTGGAGCTTTAATTTTACAAGGCAAACTGAAACCCAATGAGAAGCTGCCGCCGATCCGCACATTGGCGAAGACATATGGTGTCACAAATGGAACTATCGTTTCTGCATACCGCCATTTGGAACAGCGTAAGCTGGTATATTCTCATGTGGGAAGCGGTACTTTTGTATCACCTTTGCCGGTGGAACAGCAGCAAATGCCTTTGGAAACCATTTCTTTTGGAACGGAAGAAATGGCATATCCTGCCGATGCCATACGCTTGGATGATACGGCACTGCCCGCGGATTTATTTCCTGTGGAAGCTTTTCAGGAAGCATTCCGCCAAGTGCTGGAAAAGGAAAGAGGAGCGGCATTCCGCTATACAGAAAGTATGGGATACTTTCCTTTGCGCCAGTCTCTTTGTACGTATTTATCTGCTTTTGGCATTCAGACTTCTCCCAAACAGGTACAGATCATTTCTGGTGCGCAGCAGGGCGTAGATATTGCGGCAAAGGCTATGATTTCTTTGGGGGATGTGGTATTTCTGGAAACACCTACCTTCTACGGCGCGGCAGGCGCATTTCTTTCCAGAGGCGCCAGACTGGTGGAGATTCCTTTGGAAAAAGACGGCATGGACTTGAATATGCTGGAAAATATGCTGAAGCTGTACCATCCCAAATTGTTATATATGATGGGGTACTTCCAAACACCCACTGGCATATCTTACAGCTTAGAAAAAAAACGGCGTTTGCTGGAGCTGGCGGAAACGTATGACTTCATTATTTTAGAAGAAGATGATTTTTACGACTTCCATTATGGAAAAGATCCTATTGTGCCGCTGAAAGCTTTCGATTTTCGCAACCGGGTGATTTATATCAAAAGCTTTTCTAAAGTGCTGATGCCGGGATTACGTATGGGGCTGATGGTGGTGCCGCCGAAACTGCAGGAGCCTCTGCGTCAGGCAAAAATAACGACGGATATTGCCACCAGTGGTTTCCTGCAGCGGGCGATGGCGCTGTTTTTGCAGGAGCATGGATGGGAAGAACATGCGTCGAATATACGCAGTTATGGCGGGCGGCAGTATCGTTTGGCTGTGAAATTGGCAAAGAAATATCTTTCCCCTTTTTGCAATATCCCTTTGCCCCAAGGGGGTGTGTGCTTGTGGCTGCCTTTACCGGAGGAAATTTCCTCCAAAGCCTTTACTGCGCGCATGCTGGAAAAAAAGGTAATTCTTACGGATGGGGATCGTTTTTTTTGCGATGGCAGAGCAAGCGGACATGTACGCCTAAGTTTTGCGGCTGTAGACGGTGATAAATTAGAAGTAGGCATCAAACGCATGGCGGATGTATTAGAACTGATGTTAGGCGGAGAAAAATAAGAAAAGAACCTATCTTGTGAAAACAAGATAGGTTCTTTCTGCATTCATCTCAAATAGCAAATAGATTAAGACAACTATGTCAGAAAATTTTTCTTTGCTTATTGACCAAAGGTTTCATACAGAGCATCGATGATGTAAGGACCCCACCATTCTGCGTAACCAGCCTTTGTAGGATGGATAGCGTCAGACATATAGATTCTCCACTGATCGCCGCCTGTTTCAACGTTTTCATACATTTCTTCGTTGTGCCACAAGTCTACGAAAGTGAAAGTGTCGCCCCACTTTTCATCCAGTTCGTGGCAAGCTTCGATCATAGCCAGGTAGATAGGAGCCTGCTGACCGCCGGAGTAAGTCATTTCATCCTGGAATTCGGTACCGCTGATTACCATGGTACGAGCACCCCAAGTGTCTCTTGCATAAGCGGTGATTGCTTCCAGAGCGCCGACAGTAGTAGTGTTATCAAAATCATCGAATTCAAACTTGCCGTCCAGCACTTCGCCCAGTTCGGTCTGACCCTTAGAGTCGTTGGTAGAAAGCTGAACTACTACGAAATCAACCTGAGGATCAGTTGTTTTGTCGTGCAGCATCAGTCTGGGAACGTAGTTGTCTTCAGGGTTGATGCCGCCGCCTGCGCCGCCGCCGACTTCGCCGGCAGCAGTTGCCAAGAAAGTACCGCCCTTAACTTCAATGATAGAAGAAGTACCAGTCATAGCATCTACATACAGAGCGGGAGAAGTATTGTCAGAACCAAAGCCTGCAAATACGGAAGAACCTAACCACAGACCAACTTTGCCCTTCAGAGGGGAGTTAGGATCTACAGTGTACTGATCGGGGTTATATTTATCAGAGTTACCTTCGTTTTTCAGACCCTTAACATTAACCAGCTGTTCATAAGTGGAAGCGCCCAGAGTGCCGCCAAATACTAACAAAACACCCAGAACAACGGTCAGAACCTTTACACTGGTTTTCTTGAAAGGCTGTTTGTCTTTCTTTTTGCCAAAGAAAATGATAGCGCCAATAATAGCAGCTAAAATTACAAGGAAAATAATAGCCCATTTTGTACCATACATCATAATACCAGAGGTACAGTATTCCTTACATACCTGCGGTGTAACATTGAGCATGTCAGCAACCGTCTTGAAAATAGGGGCTGCGGCTGAGGAATAAAAGATAGAGCGCCAAAAAGCTAACATAATGTTTCCCACCTTTCCCCGACAGGAAATCCTGCCGTATTCATTTAGAATGATTACGTAGTACACAAAAAATAAATTGCGTGTACAAAAATAATTGCTTATGAAAAAACATAGCCACATTCCCTGCATGGAAAATAGTATGTTTTTCCATTGTTCCAGGATGCAGTATGGGTAGGTGCATCTTCTGGAACGTCCTGCTGTCTTCCCTCAAATGTTTATGCAGAAACATTTGAGGGAAGACAGGGGGTAGTTTTGTATCAAAAATGATACAAAATCATTTTGGCAGATCAACCAATTTAGTGATATTTTAATTGTATTTTTTAGGAAATTCAACTATTCTCATTTAGGTTTGTAGAATTATGTGGGAATGTATTTTTTGGCATGCCATTCTTTACAAATTCTAAATATTTCACTATGCAAAAAAAATTACAAATGTAGAAAAACATTGTTTTATTCAGAACATGATTTGTGTTATTCTGTAAAACAAATTACATTGCATTGTAAATTATGATTAAAAATCGAACAATTGTTACTCGTTTATCACATTTTGAGTATGAAACATAGAAAACTCTTGTTGAAAAAAAGCTGTATTTCTCTTTTGATCATGAATTATAAAGAAATGTTTTTTTTCATAAACATAGTAGTTGAAATGAGAACTTTCCTTGACAATTGGGAGGTGCGCCGATATAATGAGAATCAATTTCACATTGCAAAAAGATGGACAAAAGAATGAAGTATGCTGCATCAGGCGCCTGTGCAGTGAGAGGGTATTCTTCCATAAAGGAAGAAACGGTGAGAAATCCT
>CALWKY010000006.1 GCA_944381395.1 uncultured Lachnospiraceae bacterium | reverse complement strand
CATCCCCCGCCCGGCCTGCCGCATGGCCCGCAGTCGTACCTTCGTTGCCGCTTCCGATACAGATCACGTTTTTCCATGTATCAGAGATATCATTCAGAAACCTCTCCACCAGAGATGTACCGTCGTGTGTTCATTATAACTAAGGGAACTTATTTGGTGTGCACCATATTACGCTCTGCTACCATTCAAAAAGCACCCACATTTTAGTAACCACCGATTAAGGAAATAAACATAACCATTTATTTTGACCATGGCGAACAGGTTGAACCTAAAACGCTTCCAAGTACGTAATGCATTCGGAAATGTTTTGTGATAGAATACATTAGAAAAGGCGGTGAAGAAATATGGAAGATAATCTTTTTTCCCTAAATAAATTGCAAAACGATATAAAAGCAATGAAACTATTAGCTCCATTTCTGAACTCAGACCAAAAGAAGCAATTACGTGTTTTAGAAAAGCAGCTTGATAATATGGTTATTCAAACTACCGCTTTCAACGAGAGATTTTCCTCCTATGGTTGGTGCGCTTATGACAGTATGAGTTTGGCCCTTATAGAAAGCACAAATGACGCTTTTGAAAAGGGCGGGATTGAAAACGCAGAACAGGTACTAATTAACTATTACACAAACGATGTTAGCAAAATTGTTCATTGGATAAAGAACAGCTCAGATGCATTTTCTGTAAGAAACAATTTGATTGAGCATTTTTTTGAAGACCATTTTACAGGGCGATATTACGCAAGTGTTCCTCTTGCTTTGATTATAATAGATGGCGCAGTTAACGATTTCACAAAAAGTAAAGGTTTTTTTGCAGAGGGAACTTCTGTTGACGCGTGGGATTGCTTAGTTGGCTGTAGTGATGGGTTATCTAAGCTAAAAGAGATATTTAATCAAAATCGCACAAAAACAAACTCCGAGATGATTACATTACCTTATCGTAACGGCATATTGCATGGACGCGACCTCAATTATGCAAATAAATATGTGTCATGTAAATGTGTAGCTCTTATGTTTGCTGTTGCTGATTGGATGAAAATGAAAAATAGTGAGCAAACGAGAAAAGAAAAATACGAAAAATCTCTCAACCCTCCGCCTATGAGAGAGTCTTTAGCAGGTATAGAAGAAAACAAGCTGATAAGAGAAGAAATTTCATCATGGAAAAAAAAGACCGTTATTGTAGGGAAAGATATTCCTGTTTCAGGAACAGTAGAAGACTATATCGGGTATCCCTATATTGTTAAGGCAGTGGAAATGCTCGATGCATGGAAAAGCAGAAATTACGGGGATCTCTCAACTTACTTACAAAAGATGTTTCCCTCAGATCTATCACCACGAAAACGAGCTGGTAAATGTCGCAAAATATTTGAAAACAAAATTCTTGATTGTTTTGAAATCCTCGAAGTTGAAGAACGTGCCTGCGCATTATCAAAAGTTGTAATTAGGGTTTCTTTGACAACAGATAATGGACCAAAAGAGGCCACCTTAACTTTTGGTTGCGTGTACGAAAGCAACGGCGATCATGTTGGAGTCCCTTGGAGAAATAATGGTAATTGGATCTTAATGCCGTGGGATGTACGTGACTTGTATCAATAATAGTAAATCTGCTGAAGCTCTCGGGCGGTATGACCTCCCCTCCATACCGCCCTACAACAATCATATTAACAGGTATACGTCAAAAGGAACGGGCATCTTCTCGCAGGAGATCCCACAAAGTTTTCTCATTTTTCTGAATCCTGGATTTACTTTTGTATTCATGCAAGGCATTGAGCAAAACCGGAATGTCTGCAAAATATTCCTTTACAAAATCATATTGTTTTACTTTCGTATACTTTAAATTGATTTTGCAGAAATCACTGGGTTTTAACTGTGGATTTTTCCGTTTCTCATTTTTATATGCTTTGTATTTCTTTTCAGTGAAAATAATAAGCATTTCTATTTCCGGAGCTGTAATCACATTTACAACATCTACTTTATGTTCATATGCTTTACTAAGTTTAAATTCTTCTCCTCTGGAATCCAAAATCCGATAAACTGTGATTTTTTCTGAAAAACCTTTTCTCAGATACCTGGTTTCAAATTCTTTTGCACTTCTGGATTTGAGCACTTCTTCCTCTATTAAGTCTTCTCTTTCAAAAATCAGTTTTTTCTTATCAAGCAGTAAATCAATAATTGCTCTTTCTGCCGCGCCCTCACATATGCACGCTGTATACTTTGCCATTTTTATTCCTCCTGCATACTGATAAGGACTTTTTTCAAAGCCATATATGCCTCATATGCAGGCACTGTACCCTCCAAAAATCCGCTGTCGTAGGCTTCACTTTTTTTAATATCATTCCTTTTCAGAATATTTGACAATTTTTCAGCCTCAATCCCCCCTCTGTTCCGTACAATATAAATGCCGTCATTTCTTTCGAATTCATCTATCAACTCTGAATAATGCGTTGAGAAAATAATTGTAGCTCCATTTTTATTCACTTTTTTATCCAGGAAGAAACGAACCAGTGTAACAACAATTTCTTCATTAAAATGATTTTCTATTTCGTCAATCAGCAAATATCCACCTTCATAAAATGAGAACAATGCATTCATAAAAACGGTTAGACCTTTTATTGTACCGGAAGAGAGATAATGTTCCAGCATAAGTGGATTATTTATAGATATTTCTTCTTTACCGTAAAACTTTAACTGAATATCTGTCACTTTGTCATTTACATCTCCTCTGAGATATTCTATACTGGGATCCAAAAACATTAAGAGTTCTTTTGGAAAACGTCCCAGAATTCCTATTATATTATGATTCGTCCATCTTAACATATCATGTAAAAAAAAGTGCGAATCATTTTCTTTGTTTACTGCAATAATAATGCTGACATCCTCCATCAGGAACTGTTCTTTCTGATCTCTTCTGATTTTCAGTTCTGAATCACTGAATTCAAATAAATTCTTTTTTAATTTAATTTTTTGAGAATCTTTACTCCACAGTCTCTCATCAGTAATAATAAATTTTGCGCTTCCGTCTAAATCATTTATCCTTTTACTAATTATTGTCTCTAATTTACTGACCAACGAATTAGCGTAAAAATAAGCTGTGAGAGTAACTGTCTGTCCTTCCTGTAAATCATCCAGAATTTCTTTTGTCTTTATACTGTTTATTGCCTCATTGTTTAACAAACTTACAGCAAAAGAAACCGCTTTCAATATCGTAGTTTTTCCGGAAGCGTTAATGCCGATAAATGAAATAGCTTCATTTACATATATATTCGAAAAAACATTATATAATTTTTCTTTATCTCTGTCATTCACCCTCTGCTGTGCCACAAAATCCAAGTCTAGTGTATCCTTGAAATTAGGCAGTCCACATATTGTCAATTTTAACAGTTTCATGTTTCCCTCCGTATTTTTATCCGATTATTTTGTTTTTATTTCTTAATTATACCCATTATTCCATATGATATCAATTATTATTTACATATATTTCGTTTTTATTTGCACACTACACTCAAAAACTTTCTGTGCATCCTGCCTCAGATATGCCTTTCTCTTCCTTCTCCCCATACAGATAAGGGGATTGATACTTAAACACAATATCAATGCTCTTGTCCCCATTCACAATAATTTTATCGATCAGCTCCGTCACGATTTCTCTTGTCACCTCTGCCAGTGTTCCATACCTGACAAACTTTTCAATCCAGTTTTCATAGTTTTCCTCTGCTTCTTCAAAGTTATCTTTCTCCTTCTCTGCCTGTGAAATTTTCTCCCGGATATCCTGATCCTGCTTCTCATATTCCGCTTTATAAGAAAGATATTCTTCTTTATCCAGAATGCCATCCACATAATTTTCGTAGGTTTTCTTCTTATATCTCTGAACACCTGCCAGTTCTTTCTGCAGGCGCCCTATCCGCTGATCCGCTTCTTAGCACCGCCGTTTTATTTCCTTCCTGCGGTCAGCCGCTTTCAGCAGTTCGTCCTTATCGCTTTCTTTCAGTGCCATCTTTGCCTGTCTCTGGATTTCATTTATTACAATAGAATCCAGAACCTCTCTCTTAATAAAGTGGGAATAGCACATGTTATTTCCTTTTCTATGATAGGAACCGCACTCATAACCGTCTCTGCAGGTAACTCTCTGGAGATTATAACCACAGTCCCCGCAGACAAGAAAGCCTACATAAGGATTGACTTTCCTCACCTCGCTGAGAAAGCCCGGCGTCCGTGACCTTTTCTTCATGATTTCCTTTGCCTGCTCAAAAGTATCCTTGCTGATGATCGGTTCATGCATACCCTCTACAATATACTGTTGTTCCTCTGGAATATAATGATATTTTTCCATTTTGTATGAGATCTTTTCAGATTTATGCTGTACCATGGCTCCTGTATAGACCCGGTTTCTCAGAATCACATTAATCGTTGGATATGCCCATCCTTTTGCACCTGCCTTTTCCTGTGCGTTAGAATATTTGAGCCCCTGCACTTTTCTTTTGTATTCGGATGGCGTCATTACTCCTTCTTCGTTCAGTTTTTTGGCAATGCCGTCTCTGGAATACCCCTCCAGATACATATAAAAAATTCTTTTCACTACCTTTGC
>CALWKY010000005.1 GCA_944381395.1 uncultured Lachnospiraceae bacterium | reverse complement strand
GGATCAGAAAGTGATAATATGGCTTTGCGTGGTGTAGCAGAAGCGTTGGCAGAAAAAGGAAAGCATATTATTACAACACAGATTGAGCATCATGCTATTTTACACACCTGCGCTTATTTGGAAAAGAAAGGCTTTCGTGTGACGTATTTACCTGTAGACGAAATGGGCAAGGTGGACCCTGCGGCAGTGGAAGCAGCCATTTGTCCTGATACCATTTTAATTTCTATTATGTTTGCCAATAATGAAATTGGTACCATTGAGCCTATCGCACAGATTGGAGCTATCGCAAAGAAGCATCGGGTTCTTTTTCATACCGATGCGGTACAGGCTGTAGGGCATGTGAAAATTGATGTAGAAGCAATGCAGATTGATTTGCTTTCTATGAGTGGTCATAAGCTGGGTGCGCCGAAAGGAATTGGGGCACTGTATATCAGGAAAGGCACCCCCATTCGTTCTTTGCTTTATGGTGGTGGACAAGAATTTGGAAAACGTGCTGGGACAGAAAATATTCCGGGCATTGTAGGTTTAGGAAAAGCCATCGAGATTGCAGATACAACCATGGAAGAAACACTGCCGAAATTAACTGCTATGCGGGATCGCCTGATGAATGGTATTTTGGAGAGAGTACCTGATTGCCGTGTTAACGGTGATCGAGTGGATCGTTTGCCTGGTAACGTGAATATCTCTTTTATAGGTATTGAAGGGGAATCTCTGCTGTTGCTGCTGGATGCGTTGGGTATCGCAGCTTCCAGTGGATCAGCCTGCACTTCCGGTTCTTTGGATCCGTCTCACGTGCTGTTAGCCATTGGTTTACCCCATGAAGTAGCTCATAGTTCTTTACGTATGACACTGGATTATGATAATACCGACGAAGAAATTGACTATGTATTGGAGAAACTGCCGGGTATTGTAGAAAGACTGCGGCAGATGTCACCCATTTATGGAAAATAATAGATAAGAAAAAACGAAAGAAGGTTAGCATATGGAATACAGTGAAAAAGTAATGGATCATTTTATGAATCCTAGAAACGTAGGAGAAATTCCCAACGCTGATGGTGTCGGTCAAGTAGGAAATGCTAAATGCGGCGATATTATGAAAGTATTTCTGAAGATAGATAATGATATCATTGTAGATGCAAAGTTTCAAACCTTTGGATGTGGTGCAGCAGTTGCGACCAGCTCTATGGCAACGGAATTGGTACGTGGCAAAACCGTGCAGGAGGCTTTGCAGGTAACAAATCGAGTAGTGATGGAGGCACTGGATGGATTGCCCCCTGTAAAGGTACACTGCTCCTGCCTGGCGGAAGAAGCACTGCATGCGGCTCTTTGGGATTATGCTGAAAAGAAACATATGGTAATAGATGGTTTAAAAAAACCTAAAGCTGATATTCATGAATGATTTTTACTGAAAAAAAGAGGGTAAATTTATCCTCTTTTTTTATTTTTTACTTGCATTTTTCTAAATGATGTGATATTATAATCAAGCAGTGTTTTTTAAGCGGCTGTGGCGGAACTGGCAGACGCATCAGACTCAAAATCTGACGCTGGTGACAGCGTGTGGGTTCGAGTCCCACCAGCCGCATGGAAAAATCCGAATCTTGTAAAAGATTCGGATTTTTTTATGCTTGTTTTTAGATCATGTCATTGGTTCTATTTTCATCTACAAAATGATGTTTTGTAAAGCGGTAAAAATTGCGGAAGCTTCATTATAGAAGCTTCTTTTCTTATTTTACAATGGATTATAAGAATCCCGGATTTCTCTTGACAGAAGATTAGAAAATTATTATCCTAAATATATCAAATATTTTTGATATGAGGTGAGCGGATGGAATCTTATCAGGAACATGCAAAAATATTTAAGGCTTTGTGTGATCCCAAACGCCTTGCGATTTTAGAACAATTACGCAGTGGCGAAAAGTGCGCCTGTGTTTTATTGGAACCTATGGATTTGACGCAATCTGGATTGTCCTACCATATGAAGATCTTATGTGATTCTGGTTTGGTAGAAAGCAGGCAGGAAGGAAAATGGATGCACTATCGCCTGAGTCAAGCGGGGAGAGAGCGGGCAGTGGAACTGCTTTTGGCACTTACCACACCGAACCCGGAGCAGGAAGAAACCAGCCAGTCTTGCTGTAAGAAAACGCCATAAAATGCAGAATGGCGTTTTTCATTACATAAAATATCAAAAAAATTTGATGTGTGAAATAGAGGAGTGATTATTTGTGACAATATGGCAATTTGCGCAGGATCAGATTCTGGGCATGAAATGGCTGAATGACTGGATTGGTCATCTGCTTCAGTCTTTTGGATTGGATTCATACAGCCGGCTGGGTGGCAGTGTGCAATTTTTTTTATACGATGTGATCAAAATTACGCTTTTGCTGTGCTGTTTCATTTTTGTGATTTCTTATATCCAAAGCTACTTTCCGCCGGAAAAAAGCAAACGGATTTTAGGCAGATTCCATGGCATAGGCGCTAATAGTATGTCTGCTTTGCTGGGAACAGTGACGCCCTTTTGTTCTTGTTCCTCCATTCCCTTATTCATTGGTTTTACCAGCGCAGGTTTACCCATCGGCGTAACATTTTCTTTCTTAATTTCCTCTCCTATGGTAGATTTGGGAAGTCTCGTGTTATTAATGAGCATTTTTGGAGCAAAGGTTGCTGTTGCATATGTCGTTGTAGGATTGATGATCGCAGTAATCGGCGGCACAATGATAGAAAAGCTGCACATGGAAAAATATGTGGAACAATTTATTATGACAGCTGAAAACGTAGATATTGCGGTTCCAAATTTAACTTATCGCGATAGGTTGTTTTTTGCGAAGGATCAGGTGCTTGATACATTCCAAAAAGTGTTCCCTTATATTTTAGTAGGAGTAGGGATTGGCGCAGTGATTCATAACTGGATTCCCCAGAGTTGGATACAAACCATATTAGGCAGTCATAATCCATTAGGGGTTGTCCTGGCAACATTGGTTGGTGTTCCCATGTATGCGGATATTTTTGGGACAATTCCGGTGGCAGAAGCATTGCTTTCTAAAGGTGCGCAGCTGGGTACAGTACTGTCTTTTATGATGGCGGTTACCACATTGTCATTACCGTCTTTAATCATGCTGAGAAAGGCTGTAAAGCCCAAACTGCTGGTATTATTCATTTGTATTTGTGTTATTGGAATTATCCTGGTAGGATATTTATTTAATTTATTTCAATTTTTATTAATATAACATGTAAGGAGGAATAAATCATGGGGTTATTTGGAAAAAAGAAAAAAGAAGAACCCTGCTGTTGTGGTGTTTCTGATTTAAAGGAACAGACGGCGCAAAGAGACAGCGGTGCTGATGGTGTGAAGGTATTAGGTTCCGGCTGTGCAAAATGCGGCGCATTGGAAAAAGCGGTACAGGAAGCGATGGCAGAGTTGGGAATGGATGAGAACATTGATCATGTGACGGATTTTACGCAGATTGCCGCTTACGGTGTCATGACTACTCCGGCGTTGGTGGTTGATGGCAAAGTGGTTTCTTATGGCAAGGTACTGAAAAAAGAAGAAGCAAAAGAATTACTGCAAAAGGTGAGGGGAGACCATGTGTAAGCTAAAAGTAGCATTTGTGTGCGTGCATAACGCCTGCCGTAGTCAGATTGCGGAAGCGCTGGGAAAGCACTTGGCATCGGATGTTTTTGAAAGCTTTTCTGCGGGGACAAAAACAAAACCGCAAATTGATGCAGATGCTGTGTACTGGATGGAGCGGATTTATGGCATTGATATGACGAAGACTCAGTATAGTAAACTTCTGTCAGATATCCCGGCGGTAGATATTGTCATTACGATGGGATGCAATGTAACATGTCCTGCATTGCCATGCCGCTATCGGGAAGACTGGGGGCTGGAAGATCCAACTGGTCAATCGGAAGAGGTTTTTCGTCGGACGATTCATCTGGTGGAAGAAAAAGTGCTGGATTTAAAAAAACGTCTGCAAAAAGGACTTTTACTGTAAAAGGAAAAATGAACTGCAAAAAAGAGCATCTTCTTAAGGAAACAAAAATTGCTGGAGTTCCTGCAACACAAGTAATTCCAGCAATTTTATTTTGTTGATATTATTTTTTGAAAAAAGCCACTGCGGTTTCCTTTAAGAAACTCAGAAACAAGTAAATCAATGTTTTTTAAGGAAAACCTATTCATTAACGGTACATTTTTGTTTTTTGAAAATGGGAAAATATATGAAAAACACGCAGGTACTACGGAGTGGATCCGTCATACACTGTGTGTTTTTCATAAAGAGGGATATATCCATGATGGGAAAGCTGTCTATTATGATTTGCAGCAAAAATAAAGAATCTATCTGTAAGGCATCATCTTCCCATGTGGCTGAATGCCATAACAATACCGTCAATGCCCAAAAGAATCAGATAAAGACTAGCAATGCTAATACTGGAAAGCAGTGTAAACATAGGATGAAATATCATCAGAATGCCTAACAGCAATCCAATGACATTGATAATCAGCGTGAAGTAGTACAAACCTGTTCCAGCCATGATACGAATGGAAAACAGGTGAGAAAGCCGGGAAATACAATGGGCTATAAACCAAATCGGAAACAGCATTGCAAGAATCCATTTGCCGGCATTGGGATATACCAATAACATGAAACCGGACATGACGCTCAAAATACCTGCAACCAGAGAAACAACGGAACGAAACGCTAGGAAGCGTTCTATCTTAATATAGAGAATCAGATCGGCGATACCCATAATTACTGCCGTAATTCCGTAAAGAAATACAAATCCGCTGAGGGCAGAATCAGGATTAACAAAAGTAAAAATACCTAATCCAATTAACAGGAGACCAATGATGAGTTCCAGCCAGCCAAAGGCAGAATACCTTCTCATGCCTGATCGCCTCCTGTTAATATCTCCATGAATTCATCGCCAGTAATGGTTTCTTTTTCATAAAGGAATTTTGCCAATTCATCCAATTTTCTGCGATTTTCCTGAAGAATTTGTCTTGCTTTATCATGTTGTGTTTTTACCAGTTCCACTACCTTGTGGTCGATGTTCTTTTGGGTTTCTGCAGAACAGGTTAAGGAAGTATCGCCGCCTAAATACTGGTTATTCACCGTTTCCATAGCAACCATATCAAATTCATCGCTCATGCCATAGCGGGTAATCATGGCACGGGCTAATTTCGTTGCCTGCTCAATATCGTTGGAAGCACCGGTGGTAATTTCGCCAAATACTACTTCCTCTGCGGCACGACCGCCTGTTAAGGTTGCAATTTTATTTTCCAGTTCTTTTTTGGTAAGAAGGTATTTGTCAGCTGTCTCTACCTGCATAGTGTAGCCCAATGCACCGGAAGTACGAGGAATGATAGTAATTTTCTGTACAGGAGCGGAATCGGTTTGCTTTGCTGCTACTAAAGCGTGACCAATTTCATGGTAAGCCACTACCATTTTTTCCTTATCAGAAAGCACGGCATTCTTTTTCTGATAACCAGCGATGACAACCTCAATACTTTCTTCCAGGTCCGCTTGGTTAACGATGGTACGTCCATTTCTTACAGCATGCAGTGCAGCTTCGTTAATGATATTGGCCAGCTCCGCACCGGAGGCGCCGGAAGCCATACGGGCAATGGTGTGGAGGTCTACATCATTGCCAACCTTGATCTTTTTTGCATGTACCCGCAAAATCGCTTCTCTTCCGGCAAGGTCTGGTAATTCTACAGGAACACGTCTGTCGAATCTGCCGGGACGGGTTAGGGCGGGGTCTAAAGATTCCGGTCTATTGGTAGCTGCCAGAATGATGACACCATTGTTGCCTTCAAAACCATCCATTTCTGTCAGTAATTGGTTTAGGGTTTGTTCTCTTTCATCGTTGCTTCCCATACCGCCGGAACTGCGTTTTTGACCAATGGCATCGATTTCATCAATGAATACGATACAAGGAGCTTTTTCTTTTGCCTGCTTAAATAAGTCACGTACTTTAGAAGCACCCATACCAACAAACATCTCTACAAATTCGGAACCGGAAATGGAGAAGAAGGGTACATTGGCTTCACCAGCAACTGCTTTTGCCAGCATAGTTTTACCTGTACCAGGAGGACCTACTAATAATAGACCTTTTGGCAAAGAAGCACCAGCGTCTGTATATTTTTGCGGATTGTGCAGGTAGTCTACAATTTCTTTTAAACTTTCTTTGGCTTCATCTTCTCCAGCCACATCACTGAAATGGATGCCTTGGGTAGATTGTACATAAATTTTAGCATTACTTTTTCCCATGCCAAATGCCATGGAATTTTTACCACCCATCTGTTCCATGAATTTTTTATTCATATACTGTCCGATTGCAACAAAGATTAAGATAGGCAATACAAAAGATAAAAAGAAGCTGAGCAGGGGAGAAGTAGGTTCTTCTACGACTTTATCAAAATCTGCACCTGCGTCATGGAGTCTTTCTGTAAGGGTAGGGTCCAACATAGCGCCAGTTTTATAAATGGTTGTTTTATTTTTATCCGTAAATAGGATTTGATCATCGTCCACCTCTACAATGCCGATATTTTTTTCTTCGATCATATCCATAAAGGTACCATAGCCCACATTCACCACTTGATCATGGGATAGAAGCGGCGCAATGAGCAGATTGAAGAATAAAATTACCAACATTACAATGATGTAATAATAAATAAATGGACGTTTGGGTGATTTGACTTCTTTCATAAAATGCTCCTTTCTTGTATATCATCTTGTGTACGTTGTGTAAGAATTGCTTCTAAAGATAGTAAGAGTGCATGATTTGCTGCTTGTACTGCGAAATCAAGGGCATATTCTGCTAATAAAAGTTTTTCTTCCGATAGATGAGACGATGTAAAGTTCAGGTGATGATATTGCAGATTGTTAGATGCTGCTTGCATGCTTTGCTTGATTTCGTCATACATTTTTGCTAGTATGGAAACCATTTCTGCCCGCGAGCAGTTTAGTTTTTTGTGTAACAGTTGGTCACTCGTTAAATATTCTTGTTTTAGCTGGGCGATTTCTTCTTGCAGTAATTCTTTTTCTAAATCTTCGCTGCATTGGATTCTGCTGCGCGGTTTTTCGATGGTCTGATCCAATTCAGATAGTTTAATGGATAACAATGGTTGAGCCATTTTTTCAAGCACTCCTTTCTTTTTTCCCCATTGTAGGGAATGCGGGTCAGGATTGCAATTGTCAGTATGATTATGGTGTATAGACAAAAAATCGAAGTGTAAAAATTCTTTACACTTCTACTTTTTTGTCAAATGTATCTAATGGAGAAATTTTGCCCAACATCATGAGATATACAATATGGACAATCTGGTCTATGTTTTTACTATCTGCATCGGTCCATTCCCAAAGTAAGCCCATAACGGCTTGGGTATGGTAACGTAATATAATTTTTATTTCTAGGTGAGTGTACCCAGGGTAGAGGTGATTTGTTTCTACTGCTTGCTCAAAAAGGCGAAAAAAAGCCTGTTTTAATATTTTTTCTAATTCGTCGCGGTAAATGCTCTGCATTCCACGTTGTATAGAAGGCTTAGAACGAATCGCAATGAGGAAAAACTGGCGTAATGCCTGTTCCCCATCCGTCTGTGATTTCATTTCCTCGGCAGCGTATTTGGCTTCTTTGTTAATCATCCATTCTATTAGTTCGGGAATATCTGCAAAATGGTAATAAAAGGCTTGTCTGGAAATATGGCATTCTTCTACGATATCTTTTACCGTTAGTTTTTTGCTCTTTTTTTCCATTACTAGCTTTTTCGCTGCTTCTGCAATCATTTCTTTCATATCTAGTGCCATATTTTATCAACAACTTTCTATTTTAATTGAATAAAAAAATCATTGCTTTGATGATGCGACTGAATTAAGAATATCTTATCATATTTCTTGCAAAATGCATAATAAAAAATCTGAGAGAATTCCCTCAGATTTTTATATTGTTCTGATATATAAATCATTATTCAAAGTCTAATATTTTCTGAAACAATTTAGGCAAACATTGCAATCCAGCTGTAAAAGCTTTTTCTTCTTCCTCTGCCAATAAACTATGCAGCATTTCTTCTGCAGTTAGATAATCCATAGGTGACAATTTGGATTGTAAAAAAGACTCCAACTCCTCAGAATTGCCGGAATGATATTGGTATTCTGATGCAAAGAATTGATGTATTTTTCCTGTGATCATAGTTATGACCACTCCTTCCGTATACTTTCTTTCTCGATCATACCGCAAAAATGAGGGGAAGTCAATTATAAATTTACAAAATGTGACAAAAAATACATAAATCGTGTTTATTTATTCGAAATTAGAGGGGATTGATATTTTCTAAAAACTGTAAAACAGTATTTCCAAATAAAACAGGATTTTCTGCCGCGATGAAATGGCTTCCCTGCAGAACGATCCATTGGCTGTGAGGGATTGCTTGATGTATGCTTTTACTGTGTGCCGGTCGTATCATATCGTGATTCCCCGTTAAAATGAGAACTGGCATTTTTAATTTCTTCAGCCTGCGTTTGGCAATGAAAGGTTCTTTCACCATTAAACCGAGCAAATCACGTTTTCGCGTGGCTGCAGGATCTAACTGTGATTTTAAGAGACTGAGAAATAGGTACTCACCTATAACCGGAATCTGTACCTGTAATTTCACACCACAGGGATGGATATTTGCACCATTTAGGATCAGACTTTTTACCATATCAGGATAACGTAATGCAAAAAGCAGCGCAATATTTCCTCCATCGCTGAATCCTAAAATATGAGCGCTGGAGATTTGACGCAGTTTGCAGAAGTCATGCAGATCTTCTGCAAACTGTTTTAAAGAAAAATCTGCTGCTCCACGCGGTGTTGCGCCATGTCCACGGGTATCGATAGCGATCACATGGTATTTTTCAGCCAATTGTGGAATCAGTGGTTGAAAATATTGGCTGCTTTCCCCGTTTCCATGAAGCAGAAACAAAACCTCTCCGCTGCCTGCTTCTTCTGTATGCAGCTGGATATCCATGGTATCACTCCTTTTGTCCATTATCCGCTTCTTTTAAAGCAGCGCGTAATAAACCAATAAAGAGAGGATGGGGCTTGTTGGGACGGCTCTTGAATTCCGGATGGAATTGTACACCTACAAAGAAATCATTTTCTGGAATTTCTACAGCTTCAACCAAACGGTTGTCAGGAGAAAGACCGCTGATCTTCATACCAGCACTGCTCATTTCATTACGGTAATCGTTGTTAAATTCATATCTGTGGCGATGTCTTTCGTGAATCATAGTACTGCCATAGCATTGATACATTTTTGTGTTCTCAGGAATCATGCAGGGATAACTGCCTAAGCGTAATGTACCACCTTTATCAATTTGATCACTTTGACCAGGAATAAAATCAATTACTTTGTGTGCGCTGAAAGGATCAAATTCACCGGAAGTGGCATCCGCATAGCCTAATACATTTTTGGCAAATTCAATAACGGCGATTTGCATGCCTAAACAAATGCCAAGGTAAGGAAGGTTATGGGTTCTTGCATAATTTGCAGCAATGATTTTTCCTTCAATGCCACGGTTGCCAAATCCGCCAGGGACAATAATTCCCTGCAATGTGGAAAATACTTCGGCTGCGTTTTCTTCTGTCAGGCTTTCGGAATCAATCCATTGAATTTCCACATTGGCGGAAAGATCATAACCAGCATGTTTTAAAGCTTCCGCAACAGAAAGATAAGCATCGTGGAGCTGTACATATTTTCCCACCATACCGATAGTCACTGTTTTGGTGCGATGCGCAATTTTTTCGCACATAGCTTTCCATTCGGTTAAATCACAGGCAGGAGCATCGATATGCAGTTCACGGCAAACGATATCAGATAAATGCGCTTTTTCCAGCATCAAAGGAGCTTCATATAGTACGGAAATGGTTTTATTTTCAATGACACAGTCAGGTTTCACATTGCAGAAATTGGAGATTTTTTTGAAAATGCTTTCGTCTTCAATGGGCTCATCGCTGCGTAAAACGATGATGTCAGGAGAAATACCCATACTGCGCAGTTCTTTTACAGAATGCTGTGTGGGTTTGGATTTGTGTTCGCCGCTGGCACGTAAATAAGGCACCAGGGTAACATGGATAAAAAGTGCGTTTTCTTTACCGACTTCCAGGCTGACTTGCCGGATAGCTTCTAGAAAAGGTTGGCTTTCGATATCGCCGATGGTACCGCCAATTTCAGTGATAATGACATCGGCACTGGTTTCTTTACTTAATCTGTAAATAAAGTTTTTAATTTCATTGGTGATGTGCGGGATATATTGCACTGTGTTGCCCAGATACTCTCCACGGCGTTCTTTATTGATGACTTGAGAGAATACTTTTCCCGTGGTTAGATTGGAGAAGCGATTCAAGTCCTCATCAATGAATCTTTCATAGTGTCCTAAATCCAAGTCGGTTTCTGCACCATCTTCCGTTACATAAACTTCGCCGTGCTGGTAAGGGCTCATGGTGCCAGGGTCTACATTAATATAAGGGTCTAGCTTTTGCGCTGCGACTTTCAAACCACGGCTTTTCAAAAGTCTGCCTAAAGAAGCGGCAGTAATCCCTTTTCCTAACCCAGAAACTACACCGCCTGTTACGAATATAAATTTTGCCATACAATAAATCCCTCCTTCTTTTGCGATCCATCCATATACATATTTAAAAACAAAAAATTATTATATGCAAAAAAAGGGAAAAATGCAATAGAATTCTAAACAAATTTTTAATGATATTTTCAGCGTTTTCGCTTTATTTAAAAAGCTTTTTGGAATAGGTAGATGAATCAAAAATAAGAATTAATTTTCTGCATTATATAAGAAATTGATTTGTGTTTATTTTATCTTTTGGGAATGAAGAAATATTTTACCCATTAAAACACTGTGCTCCAAATCTTGTATGGTTTGAATAGAATCAAAATGCAGGGAAAGATATTCCCGTATATCATCTGATTGTGCTAAAAAATAAGCCCGGGCAGTTGCGCTGCATCGAGTAAGTTCCATTAGATTTTCATATGTTTTTTCCATTGTAGTGCCTCCTTTGGGCTTTTTCTTGTAGAAGTGCTTTCTTTTTGATATACTATTTCTATGCAAAGAATACCCAAAAGGACAGGAGGTCATACAGTGCTGAAAAAATATAAAACCATTTTGAATGAAGGAGAAGCCCAGATTGTAGAAAAAAAGTCGCGCTTTATTACGCACGTGAAACCGGTGCAATCAGAAGAAGAAGCAAAAGCCTTTTGGGATCAATTAAAGAAAAAATATTGGGATGCAGCACATCATGTTTTTGCCTGTCAGATTGGAGAAAGAAACGAATTGCAGCGCTTCAGTGATGATGGGGAACCGCAGGGAACTGCAGGTATGCCTGTGCTGGATGTGCTTAAGGGAGAAGATGTTAAAAATACTGCCATTGTGGTGATTCGGTATTTTGGCGGAACACTCTTGGGTACAGGAGGCTTGGTGCGTGCTTACGGGAAAGCAGCCAAAGAAGGATTACTTGCAGCAGGTATTGCAGAGATGGTTCTATATAAGAAATTTTCATTAACAGTTCCTTATACTGACTCTGGAAAGGTGCAGTATGAAATCCTGCATGGTGGGTATGTGTTGTTAGATACAGTATATACTGATCAGGTAACATTTACAGTTTTGGCTGAAATAGATCAGGCGGATGCTTTTTTTGCGCATATGGTAGATATCACTAGTGGGAAATATCCCATTGAACGGAAAGGTACTGGATATGCTGCTTGGATCAATGGTAAACTGGAGTTCAGTGGTCAATGGAAAGAATAAAAAGACGTTTTTTGTGATTTTAAAGGGGATTTGGACATGTTTTTCTTGTCAAATCCTTTTTGGAGTGATAAAATATTTGGATAAATGTTGTAAGAAAAAATGAGGAGGGTAAGTATGTCTGGACATTCCAAATTTGCGAATATCAAACATAAAAAGGAGAAGAATGACGCTGCAAAGGGAAAAATTTTTACCATGCTGGGCAGAGAAATTCAGGTGGCTGTAAAAGCAGGCGGTCCTGATCCTAGTAATAATGGTAAACTGCGTGATATTATTGCAAAGTGCAAAGCAAACAATATGCCCAATGATACCATTGACAGAAGCATTAAAAAAGCTGCTGGCAACGAAGAGGGCGTAGTATATGAGAATGTTACTTATGAAGGCTATGGTCCCAGTGGCGTTGCTGTTATTGTAGAGGCACTGACAGATAACCGTAACCGTGCGGCAGCGAATGTGCGCAGTGCATTTAATAAAGCAGGCGGCAATATGGGCGCTACCGGATGTGTATCTTTCATGTTCGATGAAAAGGGTTTGATTGTCATCGATAAGGAAGAAGTGGAAATGGATGAAGAAGAACTGATGATGGCTGCATTGGATGCAGGCGCTGAAGACTTTGCAGCAGAGGATGATTGCTATGAAGTAACCACTTCTCCTGATGATTTCTCTGACGTGCGTCAGGCGCTGGAAGATGCTGGAATCCCTATGGCAAGTGCAGAAGTAACCATGATTCCTCAGACTTATACTGCACTTACCAATGAAGAAGATATTAAGAAAATGACAAAACTTCTGGAAATGCTGGAAGATGACGATGATGTCCAGGATGTATTCCATAACTGGGACACAGAAGAATAATTTTATGTTGTAAGATAAAAGCAGTGAGAAAATATCTCACTGCTTTTTTATTTCAAAAAATATGCAAAATGGCAGAAATCAAATGAAAATGTTGAGAATTTGTGAAACTTTTTTCCAGTTAAAATTAAGAAAAAG
>CALWKY010000004.1 GCA_944381395.1 uncultured Lachnospiraceae bacterium | reverse complement strand
AGCAATTCTTTATCAATGGAAAAAGAAATGCGTTTTGTGGTGGAGGGAGTAGTTTTTCTGGAGGAACTCCTTGCAGATTTTCGAATAGACTCATTTTTGTGGTTGCCGGTATTTCTTGCCATTACCATATCTCCTTTTGATAAAATTTTTTAAAACATAATTTTTCCGGGTTTAGATTTTGAAACTTGTGCCATACTATTCTTGCAACAAAAAATTGCATTGTAAGGAGGATCAATCATCATGGAAAAATGTAATGAATGTATCAAATGTACCGTAAACAACTGCAGACATCATCATACCAACAAAAACTACTGCACTTTGGACAGTATCCAAGTTGGTACGCACGAATGCGATCCTAAAATGGATGCCTGCACAGACTGCCTTTCTTTTATGAAAAAGTAAGTCGGTTCTCTAAATAAAGAAGGACAGCTCCTTTCCTCTATGCGAGAAAAGAAGCTGTCTTTTTTAATATGCTTTACCCCAGAATACCATGTGTTTTGCAGGCTTTCCACAGCAAACACATTTATCGGAAAGATGCTCTTGCACGAAGGGGATGCAGCGGCTGGTAGCAGCTGTTTTTTCCTTAATAGCATCTTCACAAGCCTGATCGCCGCACCACATTGCTTTAATAAAGCCAGGGTTTTCCTCCAGGATTTTTTCAAATTCTTCCATATTGGTTGCAGTGTAGGTTCTGCTTTCCAGGCGGTCTTTCGCACGCTGGAACATGTTCTGCTGAATTTCTTCCAGCAGTGCGGGAATCTTTTCTTCCAGCTCATTCAAGGAAACGGTGATCTTTTCTCCTGTATCTCTTCTTGCCAGTACAGCCTGATTCTTTTCCAGATCCTTAGGACCAACTTCCAAGCGGATGGGTACGCCTTTCATTTCATACTCACTGAACTTCCAGCCGGCAGATTTATCAGAATCATCCATTTTAATACGGCATACAGCAGACAGCTTCTCGCGCAGTTCATTTGCTTTCTCCAAAACACCAGCCTTATGCTGGGCAATGGGAATGATCATAACCTGAATAGGCGCAATGTGAGGGGGAAGTACCAAACCGCTATTATCTCCATGCACCATGATCATAGCACCAATAACGCGGGTAGTCATACCCCAGCTGGTTTGATATACATACTGTAACTTATTATCCTTATCAGTATACTGGATATTAAAAGCTTGCGCAAAGCCGTTGCCAAAGTTATGGCTGGTTGCAGACTGGAGTGCCTTACCATCGTGCATCAGGCTTTCTACAGTATAGGTAGCAGCGGCACCGGCAAAACGTTCTTTTGCTGTTTTCTCGCCCTTAATAACGGGGATTGCCAGAACATTTTCCAATACATCTGCATAAACATTGAGCATTTTTATGGTCTCAGCTTCCGCTTCCTCTGCGGTAGCATGCGCAGTATGACCTTCCTGCCACAAGAATTCCATGGTCCGCAGGAAAGGACGAGTAGTCTTTTCCCAACGCACAACGGAGCACCACTGATTATACAACTTGGGCAGGTCACGGTAGGAATGAATGATATTAGCATAATGATCACAGAATAGTGTTTCAGAAGTAGGACGGACACAGATGCGTTCTTCCAATTTCTTTTCACCGCCCTGAGTTACCCATGCAACTTCCGGTGCAAAACCTTCTACATGGTCTTTTTCTTTTTGCAGCAGACTTTCCGGAATGAACATGGGCATATACACGTTTTCATGTCCGGTTTCCTTAAATCTTCTGTCCAATTCCGCTTTAATCCGTTCCCAGATAGCAAAACCATAAGGACGGATAATCATGCAGCCTTTTAAGGTAGAGTAATCAGTCAAGTCTGCTTTTTTTACTACGTCGGTATACCATTGGGCGAAATCCACTTCCATATCGGTGATGGATTCAACCAGTTTTTTATCATTTGCCATTGTTTGATAACCTCCTATCAATCTTATTTTCTTTTTTTGGCAGAAAAAAAGCCTTGCATCCACTTTCTACATCAGAAAGGGACCAAGGTCTTCGGCGGTGCCACCCTTTTTGGCAGTATATAGACTGCCCACTTCATTGGTAATCTTCTTAACGCGAAGAAACACGCCGCATTTTCCCTGCGAAGCTGTGAGGGCAGGTTCGAAAAATATCCGCTTAGGCTTGCATCAACCGCCTTTTTTCTGGGCGCTTCCATTTTTCTACTATTCCTCGTCATGGCTTTTCTCTCCCCTATGATACTGGTTTGGGTTCCAACTGTCAAGTGATAATCGTTGTTTTTCCTTAAAAAGAGTGCTATACTTGCTAACAATAACAAGAAAAAGGAGAAATCGCCATGAAAAATATACTGCTGGTTATTGATATGCAAAATGATTTTATTGATGGAGCACTGGGAACACCGGAAGCAGAAAATATTTTGCCTAAAGTGGTAGAAAAAATGAAAACATATCCGAAAGAATATATTTATGCCACCAGAGACACCCATTTTGCTAATTATATGGAAACACAGGAGGGAAAGCACCTGCCCATTGCCCACTGTATCCAAGGCAGTGAAGGTTGGCAATTGCAAAAAGATGTGGCAGCGCTGGTGGCAGAGGAACATATCATCGACAAAGTGACATTTGGCTCAGTCCAGTTAATGGAGAAGATGGCAGAAATAGCAGAAAAAGAAGAGATTGCGTTGGAATTGATTGGCGTTTGCACGGATATTTGTGTTATCTCCAATGCATTATGTCTGAAAGCGAAACTGCCGGAAGTACCGATTTGCGTAGATGCTTCCTGTTGTGCGGGCATTACCTGGAAGAGTCATTATAACGCGTTAGAAGCCATGAAGTTATGCCAGATTACCATAACGGGAGAAGAAGCGCTGGAAGCCTAAGGAGGCAGAAAAGATACACTGGCTGAAAAAATTCGCAGAGAGATGCTCTAGAAGAATGCCTTGTATTTTGATTCATACTGGGAAAGCAGTACTAAAAAAGAAAGAAAAGATCAGCACTAAGGCAGCAACAGAAATGATGTTGCAGGCAGAGAAAAACCAATTTACAAAAAGATTCAGAGAAGATCGCCATGAAAAATGGTGTATTAGAAAGGGTGGTTGAGATGAAAGACGAACGACTGGAAAAATTAGCACAGGTTTTGGTGGAGTATTCTACCCATGTACAGCCTGGGGATACGGTATGCATTTCCGCAGAAGATGGAGCGCTGCCTTTTATCAGTGCGGTAGCGCGGGCTGCGGTAAAACAGGGCGGTATTGTGAAATATTATGTGGATTTGCCGGATGTGGATGCGGAGATTTTACGCAACGGCAATGATACCCAAATTGCCCAGCCAAATGAGCGATTTGGACATTGTGCCCAAAGTGACGTATGGATTAGTGCTTGGGGCAGCCGCAATACCAAGACCATGGCAAACATAGACGGAGAAAAGCTGAAATTGCGCCGGTTAGCCAACAAAGAAAACCGGAAAGTTTATTCTAGCAGAATGGGAGACGGCTCTTTACGTTGGGTAGGTACTCAATTTCCCACAGAAGGAGATGCGCAGGCTGCTGGCATGAGTTTGGAAGAATATGAGGATTTTGTCTACCGGGCGGGATTTTTGCATGAGGCAGATCCTGTAGCAAAGTGGCAGGAGATGGCACAGATGCAGGAAAAGTGGATTGCCTACCTGAACCAAAAGAAAGAATTACACATTGTGGCAGAAGGCACAGATCTGACAGTAGGCATTGCAGGCAGAAAATGGATTGGTTGCAGCGGACAGGAAAACTTCCCAGATGGAGAAATTTTTACTTCTCCTGTGGAGGATGCAGTCAATGGTGTCATTACTTTTTCCTATCCTGCAATCCTGAACGGACATGCTTTCCCCAAGGTGTGCCTGAAGGTGGAGCAGGGGCGTATTATAGAAGCGACTTGCGCTGATGCAGCGAAAAATGAGCGGCTTCTATCTTATATAGATACGGATGAAGGCAGCCGCTATTTTGGAGAGGTGGCTATTGGCACCAATTATGGGATCCAACAGTTTACAGAGAATATCTTGTTTGACGAAAAAATCGGTGGCTCTATGCACATGGCCATCGGGGAGGCATTCCAAGAGGCTGGAGGCAAAAATGAATCAGCTATCCACTGGGATATGATTAACAATATGTGTCAAGGTGGTAAGATTTATGCCGATGGGCAATTATTCTATGAAAACGGACAATTTCTTTGGGATATCCTGGAAAAGTAAGAAAAAGTAACCAAAAAAATGGGATATTATGTGGAAAAATGAAGTAAAAAATACACAAATATCCTGTTTTTTTGTTTTTCGCAGTATCTTTTTGAGTAAATGTGGTTGACAGAAACGTTACGCCTTAGTATAATGAATTTGTAACAATTATGTAACAATTTGTATGAGAATATTTCCGGAGTGAGTCCAATGGGTATGAAACATTTTTATAGAATTATGATAACAGCACTGGGCACTGTAGCACTGAGCAGTGTTGTAGCTTTTGGCGCAACAGGACAAGCTACTGGTACTAACGTAAACGTACGTGCAGCAGCAGATACGAGTACCGCTGTTCTGACCCAGATCAATCAAGGCACATCCTATGAGGTATTGGGTGCAGACGGAAACTGGGTAAAGATTTCCGTAAATGGCAAAGAAGGATATGTTTACGGGGAGTATTTCCAGGTAAACAGTGCAGAAGGTACTGTAACCGGAAGCGGTGTAAATATCCGTAGTGGTGCAAGCACTTCTACCAGTGTGCTGGGAAGTGCCAACAAAGGTGATTCCTTTACTGCAACTGCATTGGAAAGCGGTTTCTACAAAATCAATTATAACGGCGGCACTGGTTACATCAGCCAGGATTATTTTAGTGGTACATATTTAAAATATCTTTCTTCCAGTAGCAGCAGCTCAAACCAGGTTTATGGTGTAGTGACTGCAGAAACTGGCTTGAAGCTGCGTGCCGCTGCCAGCACTTCTAGTGATGTAATTACTGTGTTACCTTATGGTACAGAATTTGATATTGTTTCTACCGGATCTGAATGGTTACAGGTGAAAACCGATGCTGGTCAGAGTGGTTATGTATCTGCGGACTATGTTTCTGTAAAAAGTGGAACCCGTACCAGCAGAAGCAACTCTTCTTCTCAAGGACAAGCTGTAGTAGATTATGCAAAACAGTTTATTGGCACACCTTATGTGTGGGGCGGCACAGACCTGAACAACGGTGTAGATTGCTCCGGGTTTGTTTACAGTGTGTACAAGCATTTCGGTATTACATTGAACCGTTCTTCTTATACCATGGTTAATCATGGTGTGGAAGTTGCAAAGGCAAACTTACAGCCTGGTGATTTGGTTTTCTTTAATTCTGGTTCAGGTACTTCCATCTGCCATGTAGGTATCTACATTGGTGGTAACCAATACATACATTCTACAGATGGTGCGGCTTATGGTGTTACTATCACCAGCTTAAGCAGTGATTATAGTGCTAGAACCTATGTAACTGCGAGAAGAATATTGCGCTAAGAAAAGCTCATACGTTTGTAATATAGAAATTTAGAATAGCATAAGAGTGGAAACGGTATCGTCTTTAGGCGGTACCGTTTTTTACGTGAATAAAAAGATCAATTTGGGAACAAAAGAGAAGATAGGATTTTTGAACAAAGAAATGTTTGGTAGAAAACGAGTTGCAAACACGGAATTAAAATGAAAGGGTTCTTTATATATATTGGTGCGACAGGAATCATCTATATTACAACGGCAGAAAGGTCTAGCCTACAATCAAAAAAACAAATGGGACAATCCAAATTCGTTGTTTTTATGTATGATTTTGGAAATTTTTCATAAACTGGAACAAAAATTCCTTGGAGTGAATAAAAAAATGAAGCACTTCTTTCAAAAAAAAGAAAAAAAGAAAAAAAAGAGATGGATCCCAATTTTGGTTTTCCATCCCACCAAAAGAAAAGTATGTACGTTACTGGCATGTTGTTTTGTTTTTGGTGCCCTTGCAATAGGTGCCAAACCTGCCGCTAATCAAGTATCTTTACTTTTAGAATCCAGCGCAGAACGAAAATTACCCATTTACTGTGTCCAAACAGATGAGAAAAAAATTGCGATTAGTTTCGACGCTGCATGGGGTGCGGATGATACGGATCAATTATTACAGATTTTAGCGGACAATGATGTCCATGCTACTTTCTTCCTATGCGGGTATTGGGTGGAAAAATATCCGGAGGAGGTGCAGAAAATTGCAGCAGCAGGTCATGATTTAGGTAATCACTCTGCAACACATCCTCATATGAGTCAAATATCAGCAGAAGAAATTACAAAGGAACTACAAGAATGCCATCAGGCAGTGAAAGAACTGACAGGCATTGATATGGAATTATTCCGACCACCTTTCGGCGAGTACGACAATCATGTCATTGAAACAGCAACTGCCAATGGTTATTTTAGTATACAATGGGATGTGGATTCTTTAGACTGGATGGAAAAGGGTGCGGATGCGGAGATTCATCAAGTATTGGAAAACAGCCACTTGGGCAACGGTTCCATTATTCTATTCCACAATGATGCCAAGTACACACCGGAAGTGCTAGATACAATTATCAAAGGATTAAAAGAAAAAGGATATACGTTAGTACCAATTTCTGAGTTAATTTACCGTGGGGAATACACGATGGATCATGAAGGCAGACAGATTCCCCAGCAGACCCAAACCACGCAGAAAGATACAAAAAGTGCTTCTGTACAGATTTGCGGATAATACATCTTTTTAGCAATATGTTTTCATAGGAAATAACAGATAAGTGATATAAGAAAATGATGCAAGGAAAAAGAATCGAATAATATTTATTTCGAATACCTTTTGTTGCGGACGAAGAAGAAAAATGTTAAAGAGGACAGAAGGAAAAACATTGGTAGAAAAAATACAGTGTGAAAAAATATGGTTAAATTTTTCAAATAGTCTCTAAAAAGAACAAAGAAGAGTTTTACAGAGTGCAGAGACTGAGGATACAGGAGGCAACCAATTGACTTTTAAAAAAAGCGATTTGGTATTTGATCGAAAATAAATGTGAAGCATATAAAAGACGGAATATACCATGAGAGGAGTTTATGGTATATTCCGTTTTTACTTGTACCCTTATATAGATGGGCTGCATTATAGTTGTTACAAAATTTTTTCGGAGATAAGCTTACCAAGTTGCACAATATCGTTTTCTCCAGAAAATTCGAATTTCACTTTTCCAAGACCTGAAAAATACATTTCCAATTCACTATCCAAGTCCAGCACTCCTGCTGTTTCTATTGAAAATGCTTGGATTTTACTATAGGGTAAGGTAGAAAAGTCTATTTTCTTTCCAGTAATGCCTTGCACATTTACAGCAATGATTCGTTTATTGGTGAATATTACATAGTCTCGAATTGCCTGATATTCTCCGATCAGTTCCTCGCCTGGAACAAACAACGGAGCGACAGTTGACTGATTAACAAATTTTCCTGTTTTTTTCAATTTAAGAAAAAATCCATTTTTAAAGTCTATCATAATAGGTTCCTCCTTTTATTATACTTTTTGTGCGATACTGAATTGGTGAAAGAACTTTATTCTGTACTTTTCCAGAGCTACAGTTGTAGTAACTCCCATTGCAGTTACTGCATAGCTGATTTATCCATCTTCATAGGTAAAGGCTTTTGCTTTATCAACAGATGTCAATAAAGCGGAATTTGTCTTTTCTGTATCATTAGCAGAATCCCGGATATAAGGTTCTTTAGTTGCTTCCGGCGCGATAAATTTGCCCGTCCGGTACAGTACTTTTGTATCAACTTCTATGATATGCCAATACACTTCAACAGTATCCTCAGTGATGGTCGCAATTTAATAGGATGTATCAGAGTTACTGTTATGCTGTATCCAATTACCGGTAAGTACAGACGGTTCAACGCTGTTACTACATCCAGACGGTGCGAGTGCGGCTACCATCGTAATAAGTAGTTTTTCATCATACATTCCTTCTTTTATTTCTTATCCTTTGTTTATTATGATTTTGATTCGAACATCCTTTGCATGACGAAACAAAATCATATATTTATACTGCATTTTCATCAAAAAATAATAGATTATTAGTAAATTTACGTTTTTTAAATATAAGGTGCCGCAGCAGCAGAATACCAGTGGATTTTACGATTGAGCTACATTTTGGGATGTGGGTGAAGTTACTTCAGCTGTCTCGTCCTTTTTCAAAATGAGATCTACTAAATTTTTTTCTCGTGGATTTAAAGCATGGTAGCGATTCCAAAGTTCTATGCGTTTTAATGCATCATCAGGATTTATTTCCTGCGGAGAAGAATTATCCCAAATATCTAGATATACATGAATGGCATGCCGCTTTTCTGGATTTTCGCGATAACGTTCAATGACGCATGCTTCCAGTTCTGTTAAATCAAATGAAATGGTATTATAGTCTAAACCTAAAAGAAATTCCACATTAGAATACATACTGTGGGCTAATGCAATAATGGTTTGAAAGGATATTTGGCGGGCGGTGGCACTTTCGATTTCCTGGATTTCTTGTTGAGAAATGCCGGAGCGATCTGATAACTGAGCAATGGTAAGGTCATGTTCCTTCCTGCGCATGGAAATCCTTGCACCAATTTCTATTTTCTGGGCATCAGAGACAACTAAATAACCATTTTGGTCTACGCCTATTTCTACCCAGCCCATCAGATAGGCTGTAGTGGTTTTTAAGGCGGTCGCAAATTTAGCTACTTTATTTTGCGGAATATCATTGGTACCATTTTCGATTTTGGTGATCGTTGTTTTATTTTTATAACCTAGCTTTGCAGCAAGTTCTGCCTGGGTCATACCCAGTTCTTCACGTCTATATTTTATTTTCAGCCCAAGCATATTCATAATATCACCTCAAATTCAATATACCATAGAGATGATTTAAAATCAACATTTTTCGTGAAAGCGTTGACAGCGAATAACATATTTGATAGAGCACAGATAGTGATTATAAATCATCTTCCGAATGAGAAAAAATTTGTTCATGGACATATTTTAAAATATTACGAAGGTTTTTATTATAAAAGGAGATGAGATGTGCAAACGGTATTGGGCATGGGAATACTGCCGGAATTTTTGCAAGGTATGATAAAGACATTTATTCCGTTAACCAATGTTACCACGTGGTTAGAAAAACAAAAGAGCTATCTTTTATACGATAGGAAATGGATAAAAGAGAATAAAAGCTCATACGGTACTATGGCAAACAACGAAAAGCAAGAAAAGCGATTAGAAAAACGTGAAAAAAGACCTTGTGATCTGGAGGGGAAGAATTACCTATCGATAAGACTTTCACAAAAATAATAATAAATTATTGTTAAAATCGATGTATAGTTGCATGTCGGATTAGGAGTTTAGAATTATGGATTGGTGGTGAATAAAATAAAAAATAGGATTTTTACATTGGATAATATTTATATTCTAAATAGAACATGTGCAAAACACATATGAAAAGGAATAGAAAATTTGTATAAATAGTTACAAAATTACGGTTTTTTCTGTTGAGATTTTTTCCTTATAGGAAGAAAACGAAAAAAATATGTACGATTTAGAACAACTGCAAAAATTGTATCAAAAGAAAATTAAAAATTTCTGTGAAAATGTCTAAAAAATGTTGACGCTGCAAAATAGAATTCATATACTGATAGTAAATCCAAAACACCACACATAAAGGCAAGTATCGGGGGGAGTGATTAGCTGTGTGGAAAGCAATTTTAAAAAAGAGTCTGAAAATTTCAGCTGGATTTATCGCTTCTATTTTCGTAGCTGATTGGTTGGGGCTGAAGTATTTTGTGACAGCGGGCATTGTCAACATCTTGGGGCTTGGAAAAACACAGCGAGAAACATACAAGTCTGCAAGCCATCGGGGGTTGGCATTTGCCGGCGGTGTAGCCATCGCTTACTTATGTTTTGAACTGCTGGGTATCAACCTTTGGGGTTTTTCTGCCTATATCTGTTTGTTCGTACCCTTTTGTTTATATTTCCGCTGGAGAGAGGCAGTGGTTATCGATACTGTTTTAATTTCTCATTTTCTGAGTGAAGGAAGTATGTCTTTACCAGTTTTATGGAATGAAATCCAGCTGTTTCTGGTAGGTACCTTTTTTGCTATTTTGGTTAATTTGTCCTTGCACCCCAATGAAAAGAAATTTTCCAAACGGGCAGATGAGGTGGATGAAGAGATTAAAAAACTGATGTTAGTGTTGTCAGACAGAATCCGCATGCAGGATAAAAGCAAAGTGGATTTTGAGGAGAATATTTTCGCGGACTTGGATGAAAAACTATATGAAGCTAGAAAATGTGCTTTGACAAATTACGACAACTCCATTTTCCGCAAAGATTCTAAAGAAAGCGAAATCGAAATTGACTACATCGAAATGCGCCAGAAACAAAGAATGCTATTAGAAGAAATCAATTACCTCATTAAAACCATTCATTTTACTCCTGTTCAGGCTAACGAGGTGGCAGATTTCCTATGCCATGTACAGGAAGAACATCAACGTTATAATCCGGTGGTAACTCTTTTGGAAGAAGTGGACCAACTTTTTGAAAATATGAAAACGGAAGAACTGCCCCAGACACGGGAAGAATTTGAGGCACGGGCAGGCTTGTTCTACATCCTAAAACACATTCGTTATTTACTTCGCTTGAAACGTGCGTTTGCTGAAAAATATGCAGACCACATGGACCCGGTGAAAGCAGAAGCGGCACTGGATAATCATTAAGAACCTGAATCTTACCTGAAAAATCAAATGATTTTTTGGGTATTTTTTTATGCACTTTTTTGGAAAACGGCTTGACAAAGAAAGAAAAAACAATTATCTTTATTTTAGATGAATTGCTCGTCAAAAATTAAGAAAGGACGGTTGACGTGACCCAGCGAGAAAAAGAAATTTTCCAATTGATCAGCCAGCAGCCTACCATTGATCAAAATGAAATTGCTGCCAGACTGAATATTACCCGCAGTTCCGTTGCCGTACATATTTCCAATCTGCAAAAGAAAGGGTATATCCGAGGACGGGGTTATCTAATCAATGAGCGGGATTATGTAGTAGGTATCGGCGCAGCCAATGTGGATATTCACTGCCGCAGCAAGGATAAATTGGTTATGCAGGACAGCAATCCCAGTCATATGCATATGTCTCTGGGTGGTGTAACCAGAAATATTTGCGAGAACCTTGCAAGACTGGATACAAAAGTCAAGCTGATTACGGCATTAGGTGATGACAGCAATGGCGCGTGGATTCGGGATACCTGTCAAATGATGGGTATTGACATGAATTACAGCATGGTGGTAAATCAGCACCGTTCTTCTACTTACATTTCCTGTTTGGATGAGCAGGGAGACATGTTTGTGGCATTTTCTGATATGGAAGTGTTGCAGCAGATGAATATGCGGTTTTTACAAAGCAGAGACCATATCATCCATGGGGCAAAGCTGATCGTTTGCGACCCTGCATTACCGGAAGAAGTATTGGCTGGTATTACAGAACGCTATGGTAAGAAAATGCCCATTTTCTGCGACCCTGTTTCTACGGCGTATGCAAAGCGGCTGAGACCTTTTGTGGGCTGCTTACATACTGTTAAACCTAACCGCATGGAATTGGCTGTTTTAAGCGGACATCCTACAGAAACAGATGAAGACCTGATGGCAGCTTGTGATAAATTATTGGGAATAGGCACCCAGCGGGTTATCGTTTCTTTAGGAAAACGAGGCTGCCTTTATATGGATCAGGAAGGCAACCGGATCCAGCGTGGGTTCCGCCCGTTGGAGAAAATGGTGAATGCCACTGGCGGCGGGGATGCCTTCATGGCGGCAGTTATTTATAGTTATGTGAACGATTACACCGCAGAAAATACGGTGGATTTGGCATTGGCGGCAGGATGCGCAGCGGTTAGCAGCGCGGATACCATCAATCCGGATATGAGTCTAGAGTTATTGAAAAAAACAATAAAGGAGAGAAAATGATCATGAACAAATATTTGTCTATTACCCCTGAAATTGCAGAAGCTATCGCGTCTGGTAAGCCTGTTGTAGCGCTGGAAAGTACCATTTTAAGCCATGGTATGCCTTATCCGGAAAATGTGGAATTTGCCCATAAGGTAGAAGAAGTAGTACGCGCAGAAGGTGCGATTCCTGCGACTACTGCAATTATTGGCGGAAAGCTGAAGGTGGGTTTGACCGCAGAAGAACTGGAAATCATGTGTAAGGCAGAAAACGTAGGTAAGGTAAGCCGTAGAGACGTTGCCGTATATCTGGCAACAGGCAGGACTGGTGCAACTACGGTAGCAACTACCATGATGATTGCTGCTATGGCAGGCATTCATGTATTTGCTACCGGCGGTATTGGAGGCGTACACCGTGGCGCAACAGAAACCATGGATATTTCTGCGGACCTGCAGGAATTGGCAAATACACAGGTAGCCGTTGTTTGTGCCGGTGCCAAGAGTTTGCTGGATATTGGGCTGACTTTGGAGTATCTGGAAACTATGGGCGTTCCTGTATTGGGACTGCGTACCAATGATTTCCCTGCTTTCTATTGCAGAAAGAGTGGCTTTGGCGTAGATTATAACGTAGAAAGTGAAGAAATGGCAGCAAAAATCATGCAGACCAAGTGGGATCTGGGTATGAAAGGCGGTGCTGTTATTGCAAATCCTATTCCTGTGGAATATGAACTGGACTTTGACGAAATGGAAGGCGTTATTCAGAACGCATTGGCAATGGCAAAAGAGCAGGGTATCCGCGGTAAGGCAACCACACCTTTCCTGCTGAGCCAGATTAAAGAATTAACCAAGGGTGTTGCGTTTGCTTCCAACGTACAGCTGGCGCTGAATAATGCAAAGGCAGCTTCCAAGATCGCTGTTGCTATGAGCAAACTGAATCAACAGTAAAAAAGAATTGCCGAAAGACAATCTAATGGAAAACATCGTAATCGTGTTTTTAAACAATGCTGAAAAATATAAATCTAAGGTTTTGAAATACTAGGAAAAGGTAAAATACCAATCAGTTGGGATTTAAAAAGTATGGGTACAGCTTTTTCATAGGTATAGCAGTCCCTTTGTTCCAGTATTCGAAAAAATTATATAATAAAAAGACATCCATAGTAATAAAGGATGTCTTTTTTGATGAAGTGTATGAAAAGTAAGGAAAAACTACTGTTTTTTCTGATTTTATAGTTGCTTTTTTTTAGGCGCCGTGATATAATTCCATAGGCAACTTATAACACACACATTTTCGGATGCCGATATGGTGCCCATAGGTTGGGTTGATCGGCAGTAAATGTGGAGGACAAACCATAGGAGGTGCGCTATGAGCGTAATTTCAATGAAACAACTGCTGGAAGCAGGTGTACACTTTGGTCATCAGACCAGAAGATGGAACCCCAAGATGGCGGAATACATCTTCGCAGAAAGAAACGGTATCTATATCATCGACCTGCAGAAGACTGTAAAGAAGGTTGATGAGGCTTATGCTGAAATCTGCAAGACTATCGCAGAAGGTGGCGAGATCCTGTTTGTTGGCACCAAGAAGCAGGCTCAGGACTGCATGAAGGAAGAAGCCGAAAGATGCGGTATGTACTATGTTAACCAGAGATGGCTGGGTGGTATGCTGACGAACTTTACCACCATTAAGAAGAGAATTGCCAGACTGAAAGAATTGGAAAAGATGCAGGAAGACGGCATCTTCGAAGTTCTGCCCAAGAAGGAAGTAGCTGCTCTGATGCATGAAATGGAAAAGCTGGAAAAGAACCTGGGCGGTATTAAGGAAATGAAGAAAGTTCCTGATATGATGTTCGTAGTAGACACCAGAAAGGAACATCTGGCAGTACAGGAAGCACGTGCTCTGGGTATCCCTGTAGTTGCTATCGTTGATACCAACTGCGATCCCGATGAAGTTGATTTCGTAATCCCCGGCAACGACGACGCAATTCGTGCCGTTAAGCTGATTGCTTCTAAGGTAGCTGACGCTGTGCTGGAATCCAAGCAGGGCGAACAGGAAAACGATGCAGAAGCAGTAGAAACAACTGAAGAATAATGCATTTGGTCCGAGCTTCAGCCTGGGTAATCGGGCTGGAGCTCTTTTCCTAAAAAAATATTGTTTCGTAACCCGATGGTGAAAACGGAAATATCATTATTTTACGGAGGATGAAAAAATGGCAATTACAGCATCTATGGTAAAAGAACTGAGAGAAATGACAGGCGTTGGTATGCTGGACTGCAAGAAGGCACTGGCAGAGACCGACGGCGATATGGACAAGGCAGTAGAACTGCTGCGTGAAAAGGGGCTGGCAGCATCTGCAAAGAAGGCTGGACGTATCGCTTCTGAAGGTATTGTTGGCATCTATGTAAGCGATGATAACAGCGTTGCAGCAATGGTAGAAGTTAACTCTGAAACCGACTTCGTTGCGAAGAACCAGACTTTCCGTGACTATGTAGCAGCTGTTGCTAAGCAGGCAGCAGAATCTTCTGCAAACAACATGGACGAATTCTTCGCTGAAAAGTGGGCTCTGGATCCTGAGTTTACGGTTAAGGAAGCACTGAGCCAGCAGGTAGCTGTTATCGGTGAAAACCTGAACATCAGACGTTTTGAAAGATTCACAAAGGCACAGAACGGCAAGATCATTTCTTATGTACACGGCGGCGGCCGCATCGGTGTACTGCTGGAAGTAGCATGCGATAAGGACTGTGATGAACTGGAAGTAATGGGTAAGGATGTCGCAATGCAGATTGCGGCTTTGAACCCTAAGTTCTTAGCTAAGGAAAATGTTCCTCAGGAATTTATCGATAAGGAAACCGAAATCCTGACTGTACAGGCAAAGAGTGATCCTAAGAACGCTTCTAAGCCCGAAAAGATCATTGCTGGTATGATTATCGGTAGACTGAACAAGGAACTGAAGGAATTCTGCTTGGTAGAACAGCCTTTTGTTAAGAATGGTGATTTGTCTGTAAAGCAGTATGTTGATTCCGTTGCAAAGGAAATCGGCGCTCCTATTACTTTGACTCGTTTCGTTCGTTTCGAAACTGGCGAAGGTCTGGAAAAGAAGGAAGAAAACTTCGCTGAAGAAGTTGCGAAGACCATGAAATAATCTTTGCTGAGAAAGAATTTAAAAAGAACTCGGAGAAACCTCCGGGTTCTTTTTTATACTTGAAAAAAGAATCTACGGAAAAATGTGATATATGGCAGCAAAAGAAAATGAAACTTTTCTGTAGCTAAAAAAGAATGGAAAGATTTCAAGAGAAGGATTTGTACTGAGAATCCAGATTGAAAAATGAAAAGAGAAATTTTACTAAGAAGGCATTTCCAGAATCCTATATGAGAAATTAAAATAGAAAATTTGCGGCAGCGTATTTTATTTCGTATGATTGGAGTAAAAGAAGAATGGAGCATCAAAGGCATTGCATCTTACTGTTCCATGACGCATCCAGCATATCTGGTGTTTCGCAAATGTTATGACTTCAGAATATATTTTTTAAAAGAATGTGATATTGGATTGATGTTCGTTTTATGGTATAATCAAATATGAGCAAATGACAATGGAATAGGTTGGTTTGCCCGGAAATAATGTGTTTCAGAGCTGTGTATTTTCACAGGCATCATGTAAGAAAGGAAGGATGTAAGATGAAAAAAGTTCTGGTTGCATATTTTTCTGCCAGCGGCGTGACGGAAAATTTGGCAAAGAATTTGGCACAAGTGGTAAATGGGGATTTGTTTGAAATGAAACCGGTCACAGCATATACCACTGCGGATCTGGATTGGAAAGATGCCAATAGCCGTAGCTCTTTGGAGATGAAAGATCCTAATAGCCGCCCTGCCATTGCGCAGCAAGTGTCAAATATGGCACAGTATGATACAGTTTTTGTGGGTTTTCCTATTTGGTGGTATGTATGTCCCCGTATTGTGCAGACGTTTTTGGAAAGCTATGATTTTTCCGGTAAAACAGTCATTGGCTTTGCTACATCAGGCAGCAGCGGCATGGGGAAAACCGACGATGTATTGAAACAATGCTGCAGCGGTGAAACAAATTGGAAACCCGGTAAGCGGCTGAATGCCAATTCTGATACAAAGACAATACAGGAGTGGATAGATAGCCTGCATTTATCTTAAAAATAAAGCACCTCTTATTGAGGTTTTCTTCATAAGAAAACAAAAATATCTGAAATTTTTACTATCGTAAGGATTTCAGATATTTTTTTGCTGTATGGTTTTCTTTTGAAGGCAACTATCGCGATTCCCCTTAAGAAATCAAAGAAAAGAATGTTTTCTGAAAGGGAGATTGCTTTTGAGAAACGTTCTTTCTTTGGAAAGAAAAAGTAGTAAAAAGATAGAAAGACATCGGTTTTTACCCAGTATGGATGATACAAAGAAAGGTGCAGTAAAATTGGGAGAAGGAAAATATTCCCAAGATTTTGATGCAACCTCAAAGTAACAGACGAATTGTCATGAAATATCTTTGAAACCAGAGAAATGATGGAAAGGTAATCATTTTGTTTGTTTCCGCTCTAATATTTTTTGTGCCACATCCAAAAATTCCAGAGGAATGTCTTCTGCGGTCATGGTGTCATGGATAGCACAGGTGCCAGCAGCACGCGCTTGTTCATAGTACCATTTTTTGTATTCCAGTAAATGAAGGGTTTCCTGCAATTTCTTTTGCTGTTCTAAAACAGCATCATACCGCCGCTGGATGATTGCCAGACGGTCTTCAATGGTGGCATCGCCTTCCATGCATAAATCAATGAAAGTCTTGATTTCCGCAATAGGCATGCCGGATTCTTTCAGACATTCAATAATTTCCAGGGTATTGAGATCGGATTCCTGAAAAATACGGATGCCGCCACTGGATCGCTCTACAAAGGGCAATAATCCTTCTTTGTCATAATAGCGCAAAGTGGAAGAAGCTAAATTAAGTTTTTTTGCGATTTCTCCAATGGTATATGTCATAATTATCACCTTTCTTAAAAAAGTCTTGACTTGAAGTAAACTTTAAGTTGTATGATAAAGAAAAGTATAACAAAGGAATAGAACAGCGTCAAGGAGATTTCATTGGCAAAAAATCTGTTAGATTTCAACAGACACAGAGACATAGAAATAGGAGGAAAGCACATGAAAGAAGAATATGAAACTAAACTGGAGAAAGAGACGAATGTTTTGCAGCGTGATTTTCCTGAATATACAGCAGTGAAAACCAATCTTTTACAGGAAATACTGCAAAAAACTGCTTTGGAGAAAACAGATTTTTATCTGACTGTGACGACAGTGCTAACAGTAATGGAGGGCAATGATCTGCCGCAAGTATTATCAATGGCAATAGATGACGGAATCCCTGCCGCATCTTTACAGGAAGTATTTCATCAGACCGCACCTTATGTAGGTTTTTGTAAGGCTGAAAAAGGACTGGCACAGTTTGGTCAGATCTGTCGGGAAAAAGGACTGGCTCTGCCATTGGCTGCCAATAGTACTACTACCCAGAAAAATAGGCTGGAAGCGGGTATTGCTGTACAGCAGTCTATTTTCGGAAAAGAAAATATTACTTCTATGCGCCAGAATGCGCCGGCGGATGAGAAAAAATTGCAGGATTTTCTTTCCGCATATTGTTTTGGAGATACCTATACACGAAAAGGTCTGGAGGTAAAGGAAAGGGAGCTCATTACCTTTGTTTGCATTGCTGCATTGGGCGGCTGTGAGAACCAGCTGCGAGCACACACATCAGCTAATCTATCGGTAGGCAATACCCGCTTGAAATTGCTGGAAGCTTTGCAGGTAATGCTGCCTTACATTGGTTTCCCTAGAACATTAAATGCTGTGGCAGTAGTAGATGCCATTGCAAAAAAACAGTGAGAAAGGAGCAAATGATGATGAAAGTAACAGATCAAAAAGTATTTAACATCATGAATATGTTTGGAACCGGTGCGGAAAATAGCGCTTATGCCCAATATTTTGATGGTATTTCTTATTTACAGCCTCTGGTGGATGGAACCAGCCCCATTTTTATGGCAAATGTTACCTTTGAGCCAGGCTGCCGTAACCACTGGCATATCCATCATGCCGAGCAGGGCGGTGGACAGATTTTATTATGCACTGCAGGAGAAGGCTGGTACCAAGAAGAAGGAAAAGAGGCAGTATCTCTGAAGCCGGGCAGTGTTATTGTTATTCCGCCGGAAGTAAAACATTGGCATGGTGCCAAAAAAGACAGCTGGTTCAGCCATGTTGCTGTGGAAGTACCTGGTGTTAACTGCAGCAATGAATGGTGCGAAGCTGTTTCTCAGGAAGCGTATGAAAAACTGAATGGATAAGAAAAACTTTCAGATTCTGAAAGTCTATAAAAACATTATTTACCGGAGCAAAAACATTGCTTCGGTATTATTTTTGGTGGGATTCTTTTTAAAAAAAGCTGCAAAAACATATCACAATAAGCAACGAATCAGAAAATGTAAAAATCATAACTTATTTCTTCTCTTAATTTTAGCAATAATGGTGAAGATATGGTGGAAAAGAAACACTTTTTCTGGATAGGATGGAAAAGATAGAATCAATAATAAAAGATAGACGCATAAAATTGTAAAAATATATAGGGAAAAGAAACGATATTTTTTAAAAAGAAAGGTGTTGCGTAATATCAGAAATAGTGATAAGATGTACATATTTTAAGAGACATACTCTTATTTTTTACAGAAGATGAAAGGATGAAAGACATATGGAGAAGAAACCAATGAATTGGGCGGAATTGGGCTTTGCCTATCTTCCCACAGAACAACGTTATGTATCCAATTATAAAAACGGCGCATGGGATGAGGGTGGTCTGACCACAGACGCAACAGTAACCATTTCTGAATGTGCAGGTGTTTTGCAATATTCTCAGAGTGTGTTTGAAGGTCTGAAGGCTTATACCACGAAAGACGGACGCATTGTATGTTTCCGCCCGGATCTCAATGCAAGCCGTTTTGTTGATTCTGCCAAAAGATTGCATATCCCGGAAGTACCGGTAGAGAAATTCCTGGATGCAATTAAGCAGACAGTAAAAGCAAATGCAGCATACGTTCCTCCTTATGGAACAGGAGCTACTCTGTATATCCGACCTTATGTATTTGGCAGCAGTGCTGTCATTGGCGTAAAACCGGCAGAGGAATATCAGTTCCGTGTATTTTGTACCCCTGTAGGTCCTTACTTTAAAGATGGCGTAAAGCCTTTAACCTTGAGAGTTAGTGATTATGACCGTGCTGCACCCCATGGAACAGGCAATATCAAGGCGGGCTTGAATTATGCTATGAGCCTTCATGCTTCTGTAACGGCACATGAAGAGGGCTATGATGAAAATATGTTTCTGGATCCTGCCACGCATACAAAAGTAGAGGAGACAGGCGGTGCGAATTTCCTGTTTGTAACGAAGGATGGTGTTGTTGTTACACCTAAGTCTGACTCCATTTTACCTTCTATTACCCGCAGATCTTTGGTTTATGTTGCGGAGCATTATCTGGGCATGAAGGTAGAAGAACGGGAAGTACCTTTTAGCGAAGTGGCAGATATGGCAGAATGTGGTCTGTGTGGCACCGCAGCGGTAATTTGTCCCGTTGGCAAAATTGTGGATCACGGTAAAGAAATTTACCTGCCTAGCGGTATGGAAAAGATGGGGCCTGTTACCCAGAAGCTGTATGACCTTCTGACCGGTATTCAGATGGGTACTGTAGAGGCACCGGAAGGCTGGATCTACGAGATTTGTAAATAAAGACTACTTACGAAAGACAAAATGATTTTAAAGATACAGGAGAGAAAAATATATGGGATATTATAATGTTAATTTACCGAACTATTCTATCGGAGAAGATTGTTACAACGAAATTCCGCAGGTTGCCAAAGGTTTTGGTAAAACAGCGGTAGTTATTGGCGGCAAGACTGCTATGGCAAAAACAAAAGATGCTCTTTTGAAAGCAGTGGAAGGTTCTGATGTACAGATTTTGGATTTCATCTGGTATGGCGGTGAAGCTTCCTATGAAAATGGTGATGCCCTGATTGCTAATGAAACAGTACAGAAAGCAGATATTCTGTTTGCTGTTGGTGGTGGTCGTGCTTGCGATACCGTAAAATATGTAGCAACGAAAATGGATAAGCCTCTTTTTACCTTCCCTACTGTAGCCAGCAACTGTGCATCTGTAACTGCAATCTGTGTTATCTATCATCCCGATGGCACACTGAATGAATATTTCATTCCCAAACTTCCGGATCACACCTTCATCAATACTGCAATTTTGGCAGACTCTCCTTATGATCTGCTGTGGGCGGGTATCGGCGATGCTTTATCAAAAGAGTGTGAAGCGGTCTTTTCCAGCAAGGGAAAGAAATTGTCCCACACACCACTGATGGGTGTGCAGTTGAGCCGTGTTTGTACGGAACCGCTGCTGGACTATGGTGAAGGCGCATTGGAAGCTTTGAAGGCAAAGCAAGCGAATAAAGATCTGGAGCAGGTTGCGCTGGATATTATCATTTCCACCGGTCTGGTTTCCAATATGACAACGCAGCTGCCGGATTATTACTTTAATTCCTCTTTGGCACACTGTGTGTATAACGCATCTACTTGTACGAAAAAGGGGAGAGAACATCTTCATGGAGAAGTGGTTTCTCTGGGTGTTCTTTGTCTGTTGACTTATGACAAGCAGTATGCGCTGCGAGATCAGATTATGGCGTTTAATGCAAAAATTGGTCTGCCGGTTTGTTTCGATGATGTGGAAATCGATGAGGATGAGTTTGATATGATGGGGGATATGGCGACCAAAACCACCGAATGGAAGTTTAAGGCGGACGATATTACCCGGGAAAAATTCATTCAGTGTATGAAGGATCAAAACGCCTGCGGCAGAGCTTTTAAAGAAACACATCCCATGTATTACGCATAAATCATACATCTTTTGCGGATATAACCGATGCCGTTTTTTGCGGTATCGGTTTTTTGCATAGAAAAAAGAACATGGAAAAGAGTAAGGATCATTTCTTTTTTTTGAAAAGTATGGTATAATGACGCGCAGAGAGGTAGCATTTGCGTAGAAGCTATACTCCGACTGTTTTTTTTCAATATCAGAATTCGAGATAAGAGCTTATATTTTTGGATGCAAAAAATGAGACTCGGGAAAATCGAAATCTGCACAGGCTTCTTTTCATAGAAGCTCTTTTTGCGATGCAAAGGCAGAGACAAGCATTTTTCTGAGGGAAAATGCTTTTTTTATTGCAAAAATCGCAGTAAAAAACAGAACGAGTGGTTATCTCCCAAACCATGTTCAAACAAAAAAGGAGAGAAAAATCATGAATGTTTACACAACCGTAGCAGAGATGAGACAACAGGTACATGCTTGGAAAAAAGAGGGACTGACCATTGGGCTGGTACCCACCATGGGTTATCTCCATGAAGGACATGCCTCTTTGATCGAGAGAGCCAGAAAAGAAAATGACAAAGTAATCGTATCTGTTTTCGTCAACCCCACGCAGTTTGGTCCGAATGAGGATTTGGCAGCGTATCCCAGGGATTTTAAACGGGACAGCGCACTTTGTGAGAAGTTGGGAACAGACGCTATTTTCCATCCCGAGCCGGAGGAAATGTATCAGAATGCCTGTACAGCAGTGACCATGTCTGTGCTGAATGAGACCCTTTGCGGGAAAAGCCGCCCTGTACACTTTGGCGGTGTTTGTACGGTTGTTTCCAAATTATTTCATATTAGCGGTGCGGACCGAGCTTATTTCGGTCAAAAGGATGCCCAGCAGCTTGCGATTGTCCGTAAGATGGTAAAGGATTTGAATTTTGATATTGAAATTGTGGGCTGCCCCATTGTCAGAGAAGCCGATGGTTTGGCAAAGTCTTCCCGGAATGTTTATTTGAATGAGGAAGAACGAAAAGCTGCTTTGTGTCTGTCTCGTGCAGTGAAAAAAGGACAGGAACTGATTCATTTGGGTATTTCCGCAGAAGAAGTGCTTGCACCTATGCGTCAGATTATTGAGGCAGAACCTCTGGCAAAGATCGATTATGTTTCTATGGTGGATGCGGAAAACATGCAGTATGTGGATCATGTAGAGAGCGATGTGCTGGTTGCCATGGCGGTTTATGTTGGAAAAACCCGTCTCATTGATAACTTTAGTTTTCATGTGTAAGTGAGGAGGGAGAATACCTGTGAAAATCATTGGATCCATTAGTTCTTTTTTAACCAAATACATTGGCGCTGTGATTATTCTGTTTTCCGCCCTGGCGTATTTTTGGCAGGACGCTTTTGCTTGGACCACCACATATACCAGTGCTTTTTTAGGCGCAGCTATGTTCGGTATGGGTTTGACCATCCAGGCGAAAGATTTCCAGGTAGTATTTTCCAGGCCAAGGGAAATTTTAATCGGTGCTTTGGCGCAGTATACTATTATGCCTTTTTTGGCATGGGTGTTGGCAAAAGGATTCCAGCTGCCTACAGACTTGGCATTGGGTGTAATTTTGGTAGGATGCTGCCCTGGCGGTACTGCCAGCAATGTAATTACCTATATTGCAGGCGGCGATGTACCCCTTTCTGTGGGCATGACGATCGTTTCTACTTTATTGGCGCCCATTGTTACCCCTGCACTAGTGTATGTACTGGCAGGAGCTTGGGTGGAAGTTTCTTTCTGGAGCATGGTGCTTTCTGTGGTGAAAGTAGTGCTGGTGCCGGTACTGGCTGGCATTTTGCTGCGGAAACTCTTTGATAAACAGGTGCAAAAACTCTCTGGTGTATTGCCTTTGATCAGCGTTGTTGCCATTGTCATGATCATTTCCGGCATTGTGGCAGTCAATGCAGAAAAAATTGCAGTCAGCGGCGCTTTGACGTTATGCGTAGTGGTACTGCATAATTGTGCCGGTATGGCACTGGGGCTTTTTTGTGCAAAGGTATTAAAAGTACCCAGAAAGAAAGCCGTTGCTATTGCGATAGAAGTAGGTATGCAAAACAGCGGTTTAGCCGTTTCTCTGGCAACGACAAACTTCGCTGCAAACCCGCTTGCAACGCTGCCTGGTGCCATATTCAGTGTGTGGCATAACATCTCTGGCTCCTTGTTTGCAAGTTTTTGCCGTAGAAAAGAAGCTGGTGCGGCAGAAAATATTGTACTGTCCGATGAAAAAAATTAACAATTTTTTTTGTGAGAAATATCGTCTTGCAAAATAAATGTTTTGTGCGATTTGAAAAAGATTTGCGTAAAAAAATTTCATATTTTGATGCTGACAAATATATGGAAATAGGGTATAGTATGTTATTGAAATCAACTATTTGTAGGAAGATACCTGCGTGTTTCATATAGGAGGAAGCAATTATGGATGAAGCAAATATCATGAGCATTATTGCAGAACAGTTGGGTGTGGAAGAAGAAAGCCTGAGCGAAGATACCGTTTTCAGCGATATTGGTGCGGACTCTCTGGATTTGTTCCAAATTATTTCCGCATTGGAAGAAGCCTATGACATCGAAATTGATCCTGATGCTGCAGAACAGATCAAGACCATCGGTGATGCTATGGAATATATTGCAAAAGCAATGGAGCAGGAAGCATGAATTATTTAAATTTAGAAGAATTTGAAAAGAAAATTGCTTATACATTTCAAGATAAGTCTTTACTGAAGCTGGCCTTGACTCATAGCTCTTATGCCAATGAAAATAAAAGGGGCAGTCATGAAAATAATGAGCGGTTGGAATTTTTAGGCGATGCTGTACTGGATATGGTAGTCGGCGAGTACTTGTACCGCACTTTTCCCCAAATGCCGGAGGGAGAACTGACCAAACTGCGTGCCGCAGTGGTGTGTGAAGGCACTTTGGCAGAACTGTCCAGAAAACTAGGTATGGGTCGTTGTTTATTGCTGGGAAAAGGAGAAGAAAGCACCGGCGGCAGAGATCGAGAATCTATTTTGGCAGATGCCTTCGAGGCTGTCATTGGCGCAGTGTGCATTGACGGCGGCATTTTGGCAGCTTCCGATTATGTCATGCGCTTTTTAAAGACACCTATTGAAGAGATGAAGGGAAATTTCCGTACCTTGGATTGTAAGACCTGCTTGCAGGAAATCATCCAGCGTAATAGTAAAGTGCCTCTCCAGTACCGCATTATTGGGGAGGAAGGTCCGGATCATAATAAACTGTTTGTAGCAGAAGTAGATCATGATGGCAAAGTGCTGGGGCGTGGCCGTGGAAAAAGTAAAAAGGAAGCAGAACAGGCAGCGGCAAATGATGCTTTGGAAAAAATGAAAGAAGAACAAAAAGACTGAGGACAAGCACCTCAGCCTTTTTTATTTTCGTTTCTATATTTGATGAAAAATATCAGATCAATTTTAGAAAAATAAAAATCCTCCTTCATAATCCTTTGCTTTATTGTCTGTGAATGTTTTATTCTTTTCCCTCTGAAAAAGGAGAAGACTTCTAAATGAAACAAAATAACAAAGTGAAAGTAAGGTATCCTGCCAAAAATAGAACGGATGTTTGTATTTTTTTCTTGTTCCCCTATACTTTCCCGAATAATTGTGCTATACTTTTGAGAAGCTGATCGGTGTATAGAAACGAAATGGTTGATCAATCCTAAGCGTATGCTTTTCTTGGATAGCAAGAAAGTGAATACATTTTATTTTACATCGAAATTATGTTGGTAAACATTTTTATAGGAAAGAAAAAAGCATGAATGGAGGTGCGCGATGGATAACCCATTTAAAATACATTCCAAGTTTCAGCCCACCGGCGACCAGCCTCAGGCTATTGAGAAGCTGGCAGAAGGCTTTCGCAATGGTATGAAATTTCAGACTTTGCTGGGTGTAACAGGCTCTGGTAAAACCTTTACTATGGCAAACTTGATTGAAAAATTACAAAAACCTACTCTGGTGATTGCCCATAACAAAACGCTGGCGGCACAGTTGTACAATGAATTAAAGGAATTTTTCCCCTCCAATGCTGTAGAGTATTTTATTTCTTACTACGACTATTTCCAGCCGGAGGCATATGTCCCCAGTACAGACACGTATATCGAGAAGGATTCTTCTGTCAATGATGAAATTGATAAACTGCGCCACTCCTGTACTGCGGCGTTGGTGGAACGGGAGGATGTTATTGTAGTTTCCAGTGTCAGCTGTATTTATGGATTAGGCGATCCGGAGGAATACTATGGCATGATGCTTTCCCTGCGTCCTGGTATGGAAAAAGATCGGGATGAAGTCCTGCGCAGCCTCATTGAAATGCAGTATGACCGTAATGAAGTGGATTTCCAAAGAGGTACTTTCCGTGTAAAAGGCGATGTGGTGGAAATATTCCCTGTAGCCAGCTCAGAGCATGCTATTCGTGTGGAATTTTTCGGCGATGAGATTGACCGGATTACGGAGATTGATGTGCTGACAGGAGAAATTATCGGTACCAGAAGCCATGTTTCCATCTATCCTGCCAGTCATTACGTGACTTCTCCGGAGAAAATGCAGGAAGCCATCCGCCGTATTGAGGCAGAGTTAGAGGAGCGTCTGGCAGAGCTGAAGCGGGAGGACAAGCTTTTAGAAGCACAGCGTCTGGAACAGCGCACCAATTATGATATAGAAATGCTGCGGGAAATGGGTTTCTGCAGCGGTATTGAGAACTACAGCAGACATTTGTCCCTGAGAGAAGCGGGGGAGACGCCTTTTACCCTCATAGACTTCTTTCCCAAGGACTTTTTGATTATTGCTGACGAGAGCCATGTGTCAGTGCCGCAGATTCGTGGCATGTATGAAGGTGACCGTTCCAGAAAAACCACGTTGGTGGATTTTGGATTCCGCCTGCCCAGCGCTTTGGATAATAGACCTTTAAAATTTTCCGAGTTTGAAAGTAAAATCAACCAGATGCTGTTTGTGTCTGCAACACCTTCTGTCTATGAGAAAGAACATTCCCAGCAGCAGGTGGAACAGATCATTCGTCCCACCGGTCTGTTAGATCCGGAAATCTCTGTGCGCCCCATCGAAGGACAGATTGACGATCTGATTGACGAAATCAAAGGTGTAACGGAAAAGAAGCAAAAGGTGCTGGTGACTACTTTAACAAAAAAAATGGCGGAACGCCTGACAGACTACCTGAAGGAAGCGGGTATCCGGGTGCGGTATCTCCATTCTGATATTGATACCTTGGAACGGCTGGAAATTATCCGGGAGCTGCGGCTGGATGTATTTGATGTGCTGGTAGGCATTAACCTTTTGCGAGAAGGTTTGGATATTCCGGAAGTATCCCTTGTTGCAATATTGGATGCGGATAAAGAAGGTTTCCTCCGTTCAGAAACCAGCTTGATTCAGACCATTGGTCGTGCCGCGAGAAATGCGGATGGGCGCGTGATTATGTATGCCGATGTAATGACGGACAGCATGGATCGAGCCATCAAAGAGACAGAGCGCCGTCGTGCCATTCAACAGGCGTATAATGAGGAGCATGGTATCACGCCCACTACCATTAAGAAAGAAGTCCATGAGCTGATTCAGGCAACAAAATCTGTAACGGAAAAACAGAAATTTGCTCTGGAGAAAGATCCGGAGTCTATGAATGAGAAAGAATTGAAAGAACTGATCTCCAAACTGACGAAAGAAATGAAACAGGCAGCCAGCGATTTGCAGTTTGAGCGTGCGGCAGAACTGCGGGATAAAATCCTGGAATTAAAACGGCTGCAGCTGGAACGATAATATAGATATCATTTCGGGAGATCACGGAGGAAATTATGAGAGATACCATTACAATCCGTGGCGCAAAAGCCCACAATTTGAAAAATGTGAATTTGACTATCCCAAGAGATAAACTGGTGGTATTTACCGGTGTCAGCGGCAGCGGAAAAAGCTCTCTGGCATTTGATACCATTTTTGCAGAAGGACAGCGCCGCTATGTGGAAAGTTTGTCTTCCTATGCTAGAATGTTTCTGGGGCAGATGGAAAAGCCGGATGTAGAGTCCATTGATGGGCTTTCTCCTGCCATTTCCATTGATCAGAAAACCACGAATAATAACCCCAGATCTACGGTGGGTACGGTAACGGAGATTTATGACTACCTGCGTTTGCTGTTTGCCAGAGTTGGCGTACCTCATTGCCCTAAATGCGGAAAGGAGATCCGCAAACAAACCATTGATCAGATTGTAGACCGTATTATGGAGCTGCCGGAGCGGACGAAAATCCAGCTGTTAGCGCCTGTGGTGCGGGGGAGAAAAGGGGAACATACCAAACTGTTGGAAGATGCCAAGCGCAGCGGCTATGTGCGCGTGCGTATTGATGGCAGTATTTACGATTTATCGGAAAAAATCGAACTGGATAAAAATAAGAAACACAATATTGAAGTGGTAGTAGACCGTATTGCTGTGAAAGACGGCATCCAGAAGCGTCTGACAGAATCTGTGGAGACGGTAACGGCGTTGAGCGGTGGTCTGCTGCTGGTGGATGTAAACCAAGGTGAACAGGAAATGACTTTCAGTGAGAGTTTTTCCTGTCCAGACTGCGGTGTGGATTTAATGGAGATTGAGCCTCGTATTTTCTCCTTTAATAATCCCAGCGGTGCCTGCCCTCATTGCATGGGCTTAGGCATGCAGATGAAGTTTGATGAGAGCCTTTTGGTACCCAATGCGGAACTATCCATTGCAAAAGGCGCCATTGCGGCACCGGGTTATAATAATATCTCTGCCAAAGATAGTATGAGTCGCGTGCTCTTTGAAGCGCTGGCAAAAAAATATGATTTTTCTTTGGATACACCTTTCGGGGAATTACCGAAAAAGATTAGAGATATTATTTTTTATGGTACTGGCGGAGAAAAATTGGAAATCAATTATACGAATTACCGGGGAAGCGGTACCTATGCCTATGATTTTGAAGGCATTATTCCCAACCTGCAAAGACGGTATCGGGAGACCTCTGAGACTATGCGGGGTGAGTATGAGGAGTATATGACCAATATCCAGTGTCCTGTCTGCCACGGACAGCGCCTGCGCCCAGAAGTTTTGGCGATCACCGTAGGCGGTAAAAATATTTATGAAGTAACGGATATGCCCATTTCCGAGATCAAGGACTTTTTCGATCAGCTGGTACTCAGTGAGCGAGATTCTTTTATTGCTGCCCAGATTTTGCGGGAAATTCATGCCCGTGTAGGATTCCTGCTGGATGTAGGTCTGGATTATTTGACTCTTTCCCGGATGGCGGGCACTCTCTCCGGCGGAGAGGCTCAGCGCATCCGTTTGGCAACCCAGATTGGTTCTGGCTTGGTGGGAGTACTTTATATTTTGGACGAGCCCAGTATTGGTTTGCACCAGCGGGATAACGATAAATTGCTTCATACCTTGGAGCATCTGCGGGATATTGGTAATTCCCTGATTGTGGTAGAGCATGATGAGGATACGATGTATGCTGCCGATTATATCGTAGATGTGGGACCGGGTGCCGGTACCAGCGGCGGTGAGATTGTCTGTACTGGTACAGTGGAGGAGGTTAAGGCTTGCGAGCGTTCTGTGACTGGTGCATACTTAAGCGGAAGAAAGAAAATCGAAGTGCCCGAAAAACGTCGGGTGCCGGAAGAAGGGCAGTGGCTGAAGATTGCCAAGGCCGCAGAAAATAATCTGCGTAACATTGATGTAGACATTCCTTTGGGTGTGTTTACCTGCGTAACCGGTGTCAGCGGCAGCGGAAAAAGCTCTCTGGTCAATGAGATTCTCTATAAACATTTAGCAAGGGATTTGAACCGGGCAAAATGCAGACCTGGAAAACATGAAGATATTTTAGGTTTGGATAAACTGGATAAAGTCATCAACATTGACCAGTCCCCCATCGGACGTACTCCTAGAAGCAATCCTGCCACTTATACCGGTGTGTTTGATATGATCCGGGATCTCTTTGCCCAAACACCGGAGGCGAAAATGCGGGGTTATCAGAAGGGCAGATTCAGCTTTAACGTGAAGGGCGGACGATGTGAAGCTTGCTGCGGTGATGGTCTGGTGAAAATCGAAATGCACTTTTTGCCGGATATTGAGGTACCCTGTGAGGTCTGCCACGGCAGCCGCTATAACCGGGAAACCTTGGAAGTAAAGTATAAAGGGAAAAATATTGCGGAAGTGCTGGATATGACCGTAGAAGAGGCATTGCAGTTCTTTGAAAATATCCCCCGCATCAAGAGTAAATTGCAGACATTGTATGATGTAGGTTTGTCTTATGTAAAGCTGGGACAGGCATCTACTACTCTTTCCGGCGGTGAAGCGCAGCGGGTGAAACTGGCAACAGAACTGAGCCGTAAATCCACAGGTCGCACTATGTATATATTGGATGAACCTACTACAGGTCTGCATGCATCTGACGTTCACAAATTGGTGCATATCCTCCAGCGTCTGACGGATGGCGGCAATAGTGTAGTGGTCATTGAGCATAATTTGGATGTGATTAAAACAGCGGACTATATCATCGATTTGGGTCCGGAAGGCGGTAAAGGCGGCGGCACCATTGTGGCAGCGGGTACGCCGGAAGAAATTTGTAAAGTTCCGGATTCCTATACGGGACAATATTTGAAAAAATTACTGGAAAAATGAAAAAGGGATTGCCTTTTTTTGGATAATATGCTAAAGTAATTTCGTGTGGCGAAAGATATTCCGGTGCGGATAAGAGTATTTTCTTTCGTACCGGTATTTTTCTGTATTGGGACGATGGGAAATAATGGAAAATTCGTGGAAATGGCTGTGCCATTTCATAGGAAAAAATGCCTTCCTATTGACAACCCATTGAAAAAAAGTAAAATGAAATTAAATGAAACTTTACAATTTTTCGGAGGGAATATGACAAAGGGGAATCATCCGATTCTAGAATTGGAATCGGTTCAAAAAAAAGTAAAAAATTATTTCGGTTGTTCGGATGACTATTTCATCAAACTGATGCTGGAGATGGACTGGGCATTGCGTACCCAGGAGGATTTTACATTTCTGACTTATGTGGATCGTAATGGTAAGAAATCAGATGCCGTAGTGGTAAAACGCGGCGGGGAACCAATGGTTTTCCGTGCAAAGGATTATACCATGGTAGTCGCCATTGACTGTGTAAAAATTGGTTTCGTCTTCCGCAACGGCAAAGAGATGGGTAAGACCAACTGACCGAATCTCAAGCGTTGATTTCCTATTGGAAAAACAGCTCGTATACAAAGTGCCCCTTTTGGGGCTTTTGGCTTCTAAAGGATAAAATGAGCGCATACACTGTTTTATGGGAAAATAACACAGTTTCTGCTTTATAGCAGAGGATGAGTAAGGAGAGAATACTTATGGTAACGGATACGGTACAGGAAAACAATAGTGTAATTATTGCGGGCAGAATCGTGGAGGAGTGTCAGTTTAGCCATGAGGTGTATGGAGAAGGATTTTATATCTTTAAGGTGGCATCTGAGCGTCTGAGTGATCAAGTAGATATGATACCCATCACCGTTTCCGAGCGATTAACTGCATTGGAAAACTTGAAACAGGGTACCTATGTGGAAATCAAAGGCCAGCTGAGAAGCTATAATAATTATAATAATAAGAAAAACCATTTGGTATTGACTGTTTTTGCAAGGGATATTGCATTTACAGAGCCTGTGGAGGGCGTGCAGGCACCCAATCAGATTTTTTTGAACTGTTTTGTATGTAAGCCGCCTGTTTATCGAAAGACACCTTTAGGCAGAGAAATTGCGGATATGCTGGTAGTGGTAAACCGTGCTTATAAGAAGTCGGACTATATCCCCTGTATTGCTTGGGGAAGAAATGCTAAGTTTTCTTCTACCTTAGAAGTCGGTACGAATATCCATATTTGGGGCAGAGTGCAAAGCAGAGTTTATCAAAAAAATATGGGCGATCAGACAGAGGAGCGCGTAGCATATGAGGTATCTGTCTCTAAAATCGAGATTGTCCGGGAGGAACAAAAGAAAGAATCTTTGCAGGAAGTATAAAAAGTCCTAAGTTCGTGCAGAATGGTAAGAAACAGGAGATGAGAAAAATGGAAAACGGAAAAGTTCTCGTGTATTACGGAAAAGGAAAAGGCAAAACCAGTGTTGCGATCGGCAGAGGTATTCGTGCCTTGGGAGAAGGCAAACGGGTGGTTATGATTCAGTTTTTGGATTATTATAATACCACGGAAATTTCATTTATGAGAAAATTGGAGCCGGATTTTCGTATTTTCCATTTTGATAAAGCAAGAGATACGACAGAATTGACAGAAGCTATGCGCAAAGAAGTTTCATTTGAGCTGCGTTCTGCCTTTAACTTTGCCAATAAGATTGTAGAGACCGGAGAATGTGAAATGCTGTTGCTGGATGGCATATTGGAATGTGTCCACAGAGGATTTCTGGAAGAGGATGATGTGCTGACGCTGTTGGATAAAAAAGCAGACGGATTGTATGTGATTCTTACCGGTGATAGCCTGCCGGATCAAATCCGGGAAAGGGCAGATTATATTTATTGTATTCAGCCAGAAAAGGTAGATGGAGCATTCATATAATCGAAATATTATGTAAAAAGAGAGCATTTAGGGGCTTTTTCCTAAGAACATAAAAACAGCTGAAATTCTTATTATAGTAAGCATTTCAGCTGTTTTTTTATCTGCATTGTTTTCTTGTAAAGCTGCCGCAATTTCCCTTAAGAAATTAAAAAACTCATGCCTTCTGAAAGAGAAATTACTGAGCTATGTTTTTGTTAAAACAAATTAACTATCTTGCAGTACATCCCGCATGGAGTACAGACCGGCTTCTTTTCCAGCTAAGAATTTTGCTGCGGCAACGGCACCAACGGCGAATACTTCTCTGCTGGTAGCTCTGTGGGTCATTTCAATGACTTCATCTCTGCCGGCAAAAATGACGTTATGTTCGCCTACAATATTGCCGCCACGCACAGCATGGATGCCGATTTCAGCGGGATCCCGCTTTTCCCGTTTCTGAGAACGGTCGAAAACATAGTGATAGCTTTCTTCCATTGCCTGGTTTATGGCATCTGCCAATGCCATTGCGGTGCCGGAAGGTGCATCAATTTTCTGGTTGTGATGCTTTTCTACAATTTCAATATCGAATCCATTCTGTGCCAAAACAACAGCTGCACGCTGTACCAGTTCCAGTAACAGATTTACACCAACAGACATGTTAGCAGACTTCAAAATAGCAACGGACTTGGAAACCTCTTCCAGATGTGCCAAAGTTTCCTGAGACAGGGCAGTGGTGCAGATAATGGCAGGAATGTGCTTTTCTTTCGCATAGTCCAGCAGAGCATCCACAGCCGTTGCTGTAGAGAAGTCAATGATCACATCAGCAGCTACATTACAATCTGCGATGTTTTGAAATACGGGAAACGCCAATTCTTCCGCAGAGCGAGGATCAACGCCTGCTACGATTTCGCAATTAGCGTCATTTGCAACAATATTGGCTACTACATGACCCATTTTACCGCCACAGCCATGCATGATAATTTTTGTCATAGTTTTTTCGCTCCTTTATGTTTATTTCCATTAGAAAGAAAAAGTGCGGGAATGTACCCCGCACCTTTTTCTCTTTTAGATCAAACCGTAAGCCTTCATAGCAGCTTCCAGCTGCGCATGGGTTTTTTCTTCCATAGCACACAAAGGCAGTCTGCAGGGACCTGCAGCAAAGCCCATCATGTTCAGAGCTTCTTTTACAGGAATGGGGTTTACTTCACAGAAGAGGGCAGCAATCAGATCTAAAGCGCCCAGCTGGAGTTTTCTTGCGCCTTCCAGATCGCCTTCCATAAACTTCATAACCATGTCGTGGGTATCTTTCGGTGCTACATTGCTCAGTACGGAAATAACACCCTTGCCGCCAACGGACAGAATAGGCAGAACCAAACCGTCTTCGCCGCTGTAAATATCAAAGTCAGGACCTGCCAGACTTGCCATTTCAGAAACCTGCGCCAGGCTGCCGCTTGCTTCTTTGATGCCAACAATGTTCTTTACTTTTGCCAATTCAGCTACTGTTTTGGGCTGAATGTTGCAGCCGGTACGACCGGGTACGTTGTACAAAATAATGGGGATGTTAACGCTTTCTGCAACGGCAGTAAAGTGCAGGATTAAGCCTTTCTGGGTAGCCTTGTTGTAGAAAGGCGTTACTACCAGCAGACCGTCTACGCCCAGAGCTTCCGCTCTTTTTGCGTTTTCCACAGCCTTAGCGGTATTGTTGCTGCCGGTACCTGCAATAACAGGAACTCGACCAGCGACTTTCTTTACGGTGTATTCGATGCAGCCAAAATGTTCTTCGGGTGTCATGGTAGCAGCTTCACCCGTTGTACCACAAACAACAATCGCATCGGTACCGTTTTCGATTTGGAAATCAATGAGCTTGCCAAATGCTTCATAGTTAATAGAGCCGTCTGCATGCATGGGGGTTGCGATTGCAACGCCTGCGCCTGTAAAAATTGACATATCCAATCCCTCCATTCAAAATCACTGTGCGTTATTCCAAGTTTCAATGATCTTCTGCGCAATCTGTACGGCATTGGTAGCAGCACCCTTACGAATGTTGTCTGCTACAACCCAGATGTTTACGCCACTTTCTACGCTTTCATCCCGGCGGATACGACCAACATATACTTCATCGTGACCGGCTGCTTCGATTGCCAGAGGATATTCTTCTTTTGCGGGGTTGTCTTTTACGATCAATCCGGGTGCCTTTTTCAATACTTCCATCAGTTCGGACATTTCAAAAGGCTTTTCAAATTCCACATTGATAGACTCGCTGTGGGAATCAAAAACGGGCACGCGTACAGTGGTAGCAGTTACCCGCATATTGTCATTGTGCAGAATCTTTCTGGTTTCATTGACCATCTTCATTTCCTCTTTGGTGTAGCCGTTATCCAGGAATACATCAATCTGAGGCAGGCAGTTGTTTGCAATGGGATGGGGGAACTTTTTGGGAGCTTCGCCCTTCAGACCATTTTCCAGATCCTGCCAGCCGGCCATGCCGGCACCACTTACTGCCTGGTATGTAGAGTATACTACACGCTTGATTTTGTATTTGTCATCCAGAGGCTTCAAAGCAACCATTGCCTGAATGGTGGAACAGTTGGGGTTGGCAATGATATTTTTGTGCCATGCGATATCCTCAGGGTTTACTTCCGGAACAACCAGAGGTACATTAGGATCCATACGCCACTGAGAGCTGTTGTCAATTACAATACAGCCATGCTCAGCAGCAATGGGGGCAAATTTTGCACTGGTGCTGCCGCCTGCGGAGAACAGGGCAATGTCAATAGGTTTATCAAAAGAATGTTCGTTTAATTCTTCTACCACATATTCTTTTCCCATAAAGGTCAAAGTGCTGCCGGCAGAACGGCTGCTTGCCATAACATAGAAATTTTCAATGGGCAGGTTGCGTTCTTCCAGTACCTTTAAGAAGGTTCTGCCTACCATACCAGTTGCGCCAACCACTGCCAGGTTTACTTTCTTCATAATTTTCTCCACTCCTTAAGCTGTTTGTTTTATCCTATTCCAGAAGTAAAGGAAAATGGCAAAAAAAATGCCGGCCGGCGCCGACAAGAAAATCTTCCCCATTTAGAATTTAGAATCAATTGGGAAAAATATTCGAGTAGCGCTCCATCAGATTTCTTCCGATGACAGTCATACGGCTCTTAACCGCACAACCAGAAAGCATACGATAAAGGCGCAGACTTTCTTCGGCAATTTTCCCTTTTTGCCGACCTCTCGCATCCCTTATGACATCCGCCGACATACTCTTGAAAATTGCACCTCTACTTCAATTTGTTTCAGTCTATCACGAAACCTATACCTTGTCAAATAGTTTTAGAAAAAATGTGCATACTACTTTTATGGTATGAAAGGAAGGTGAATACAAATGGCAAAAAAGGAACTGACAGAAGCACAGAAAAAGGCATTACAAATGAAGCTGGAAGTGGCGGAAGAGCTGGGCTTGTTAGAAAAAGTGCAAAAAGTAGGCTGGAAAGGGCTTACATCCCGGGAAAGTGGCAGAATCGGCGGTGTGGTCCGCAGCCGGAATCAGGCAAAAAAGAAAGCGGCTGGGTCCGGCCAGACAAAGGAACCAAAGGAAATATAAAACGGATAGAAAGCAGGATCCTAAAGGAGGTCCTGCTTTTTTGCTGTTTTTGAGGACACTTTGGAGAAATAGGAATGCTGGAGAGAAAGACTTTTCTTTTTTATTTTTTTATGATAAAATAATACAGCTTATGTTCTGCGACCAGGAGGTGGAAAAATGGCACAAATGGAAGCCTATGAAGGATTGGCACAGATTTATGATATTTTTATGGATGAAATAGACTATGACCAATGGGTTTCTTATTTGGAAGAAATCTGGAACAAGTTTGGGGTACAGCCGGAACGGATCACAGATTTAGGCTGTGGGACAGGCAGTGTATTGATTAGACTGGCAAAAAAAGGCTATACCATGACTGGAATTGACCTTTCTGAAGAAATGCTTGCCATGGCGGACCAAAAATGCCAATCAGAAGAGCTGCCCGTTGCACTGTACGGTATGGATATGTGTGAGTTTTCTTTGCCGGAAGAGCAAGATGCTATCATTAGCCTTATGGACTGTATGAATTATTTGACAGAAGAAGTTGATTTATCGGCAGCATTTACTGCCTGTAAGGAAAACCTGCGCCAGGGCGGTTTGTTGATATTCGATATGAATACAGAATATCGTTTCCGTGAAGTATATGGACAGAATACTTATGCCTCTACCACGGAAGATGCAGTTTATATTTGGGAAAATTATTATGACGAAGAAGAACAGATCAATGAATATGCGGTGAATTTGTTTCAAAAAGAAATGGATGGACGTTATAGCCGCTCCGAGGAATTTCACTATGAAAAGGCATATGCGCCGGAACGGGTGGTACATCTGCTGAATGAGGCAGGGCTTACCTTGCTGGCTCTTTATGATGGGTATACATTTGATGCGCCTACGGATCAAAGTGAGCGTATTTTCTTTGTAGCGACAAAAAAATAAGATTTGGAGGATAAAAACAATGGGTGATTATGTAATTTGCGCAACGGCAGGAAACGGTGCTATCCGTGCTTATGCCGCTACTACCAGTGAACTGGTACAGCATGCAAGAGAGATTCATCATACTTCCCCGGTAGCTTCTGCAGCATTGGGCAGAATGCTGACAGCAGCAGCTATGATGGGAACCATGTTAAAGGGAGAAAGCGATTTATTGACACTGCAGATTCGCTGCCTTGGTCCTTTGAAGGGAATTGTGGTATCCGGTGACTGCCATGGCAGAGTAAAAGGCTATGTATTTAATCCCGGTGTGGATATCCCGGAAAAATACCCTGGTAAACTGGATGTAGGCGGAGCCATTGGGGAAGGCTATCTCAGCGTCATTAAAGATATTGGTCTGAAAGAACCTTATGCAGGAAGAATTCAGCTGGTTAGCGGTGAGATCGCGGAAGATTTGACCTATTATTTTGCCCAGAGTGAGCAGACACCTTCTTCTGTTGGTCTGGGTGTACTGGTGGACACCAATACCAGCATCCGTCAGGCGGGCGGCTTTATCATTCAGCTGATGCCGGAAGCAACGGAGGAAATGATCTCTAAGCTGGAACAGCGCCTTAATACCATTCCCTATATGACAGACCTTTTGGATATGGGCAAGACGCCTGAGGATGTTTTGGAAATGATTTTAGGGGATATGGACCTGCATATTTTAGACAAGATTACCCCTTCTTACTACTGCAACTGCAGCAGAGAGCGGGTTTCCAAAGCTCTGATCAGTATCGGAAAAGAAGAACTGGAAAAAATGATCCGGGAAGATCATAAGGCAAATTTACACTGCCACTTCTGCGGGAAAGAATATGACTTTACAGAAGAGGAACTGAAAGCACTGCTGGAAGCGGCAAAGTAAGAAAGGCAGTGATACCTATGAAGCATGATTATTCCATTGCGGTCAAAGGAATCATTGTACGAGAAGATCAGGTGCTGGTCTTGCACCGCTCTCCGGCGGAGATGAAAGCCAGTTTTCTCAATAAACGGGAGAAGTGGGATTTGCCCGGCGGTGGTTTGCACTATAATGAGCGCTGTGAAGAAGGCTTGCGGCGGGAAATTACAGAGGAGACTTCCTTGCAGATAGAAATCCTGCGTCCTTTTTCTACGTATGATGTGCTAAAATCCTTTGTCCATTTATGTATCATTACATATCTGTGCCGTTATGAAGCGGGAGATGTGGTTTTAAGTAAAGAACATGATAAATATCATTGGATGAACCGCCAACAGATTCTGGAAAGCACTCTGCCCCGTTGGATGCGGTATCAACTGCTGGAAGCATTGGATGCAGTGCAGACAGAAAAAAGAAATAAAGATAGACAGGTGTAGGGGACAGCTTCATAAGAAAACAATAATCGCGGGAATCTTTGCAACACAAAAAATCCCCGCGATTTTATTTTTATCGGCATTGTTTTCTTAGGAAGATATCCATCGCGGTTCCCCTCCTTTTAAGAAATCAAGAAATAAGAAAACCCATGTATTTTAAGGAGAGCCTGCTTAATGCCTGTCTTTTTTTATATATAACGGCAGGGGAAACCGGGACAGTCCTTTTTTAAGAAAAGCAATGATGGAGAAAACTCTGACGGTTTCGTGAAGCACGGATGACGAAGACGCTGGTTTTGTAGGCATCCTATAGATATGGTAAGTTAAAACGAAAAGATTTTATGGCGAGAATATATACTGTGGTCTATCAAAGAAAAAGCCATACTGACAGGTCGAAATGACATGGCTTTGTTTGCAGCTTCATGGTATCATTTTCTCAAAATGACATTGCGAAAGCGACAGCGGAAGTGGAGGACATATTATGAAGCAATTTGGTGTTCAAATGATCGATCATTCTATTTCATCACAATGGTGGAAAAAGATAATGGAACATTTTATAAGAGTCGGAGATACATTTGAAATTCGCTGCTGGAGAGAAGAAACCGCCGAAATTCGGGAAGCTTCTTTATATGGTACTGCCATTGATGATAAATACGAAGTATCCATCAAAGGAATGGTAACAAAAGAAATGCTTGAAAAATTGCTGACAGAAGAGCCTACCGATAAAAGCACATATAACAAAATGACAAAATACTTTACAATTCATGTGGCAAATAATTTATGCGATATTTGGAGCGGGCATTACGGGACAGAGATGGTAATAGATATCATAGCCGATGCGGATATAGAATTTTTTGAGCAGGTAATGGAACAATATCCAGAAGAGTTTAGCGTTGGGATATTCTAACGACAACTTCCCATTTAGCGGGGGATTGACCACCAAATGAAATGATTGAATACCATCAACCGGAGAGGCTGTTTTCATGTAAGAAAATGGCTGTCCTTTTCGATATATTTACAGGTAGGTATTTTGTTAAAATGACGGGAGTTTTCAATTTTTTGGATATCATTACCTTCCTTAAAAAAGGATCTGGGGCATTCCCACTTGAAAGATACTGTTTTTATACATATAATAAAAAAATAGGCAGAAATTCATAGAAAGGACGGACATAATGGCAAAAACCAGATTCTATTTGATTCGTCATGGACAGACGGACTGGAATAAAGAAAAAAGATATCAGGGATGGAGTGATATTGCCCTCTCTGATGCAGGCAAAGAACAGGCAGAGGCATTGGGTCAACGTTTTCGCAGACTGCCTCTGGATGCGCTGTATGTTTCTCCTTTGCGTCGGGCAATCCAGACAGCGGAGCCCATCAGCCGCATCACTGGAATCCCTATGGAGATTGACGAACATTTTAAGGAGATCAATTTAGGCGAGTGGGAAGGGCATACCATTGCCGAGTTGGAGGAGATGTATGGAGATACCTATCGGGCGTTTTATGCGGATCCCTTTGATGCCCAAATTCCCGGAGAGGGTTCTTTCCATAAAGCGGGTGACCGTGCGCTGGAAGGACTGCGCCAGTTAATGGAAAAGCACGAAGGTCAGCGTGTAGCCATTGTCAGCCATGGCGGTCTGTTGCGGATTATGCTGGTGCTGGCATTGGAAGTAGATAAAAGTTTCTACCGTAAGACATGGATGAGCAATACTTCCATTACCACCTTGGATGTGATGGAAAACGGCAAACTGCGTTTGACAGGTCTGAATGATAAAGCGCATCTGGAAGCGCTGTATTATGAGGAAAAAGGGGTTTAATATGGGGAAAGTAATCGTTTTAGGCGGCGGTGCCGCCGGCATGATGGCAGCCGGGCATGCGGCAGAAAAAGGACATACTGTCCATTTATTTGAGAAAAATAACCGGCTGGGGAAAAAAATCCTTATTACAGGAAAGGGTCGCTGCAATTTAACCAATGACGGCGATCTGGATACTTTTTTGGAAAACATTCCCGGTAGCCCTTATTTTATGTATAGCGCTTTTTCTCTGTTAGATAGCCAGGCAACGAGAGACTTTTTCCATCGTCTGGGTATGGAAACTAAGGTAGAACGGGGCGGCAGAGTGTTCCCTGTTTCTGACCATGCTATAGATGTTGTTTTGGCACTGGAAAAGTACATGAAGCAAAATGGGGTTCATCTTCATTTGGAAAGCAATGTCATTGAAGTATTGGTAGAAGACGGCGTAGCAAAAGGCATCCGTTTGGAAAACGGCAAAGAATTTTTTGCTGACGCAGTGATTGTTTGCACGGGAGGTCTGTCCTATCCCGGTACTGGATCTACGGGGGATGGCTATCGTTTTGCAAAAAAGACGGGACATACAGTTACACCGCTGTTTCCTTCTTTGGTACCGCTGAAAGCGGCAGAAAGCTGGTGCGGCGAACTGATGGGCTTGAGTCTGAAAAATGTCGCTGTAGTGATGAAGGATGCTAAAGGGAAAAAAGTATATGATGATTTTGGAGAGCTTCTGTTTACCCACTATGGCGTGTCTGGTCCCGTGATTTTAAGCGGCAGCCGTCATGTGACAGTGCGCCCTCAGGAAACATTTTTCTTGCATATTGACCTGAAACCGGCACTGGATGAGAAAAAACTGGATGCTCGTGTCCTGCGGGATTTTGAGAAATACGCCAATAAACAGTTTTCGAATGCTTTGGATGATCTGCTGCCCAAAAAGATGATTCCTGTCATTGTGGAACTGTCCCAGATTCCGGCGGAGAAGAAGGTCAATGCCATTACCAAGGAAGAACGGAAACGACTGGTAAAGCTGCTGAAGGATTTTACGCTGACCATTACAGGTGTGACAGGATATCATGAAGCAGTGGTAACCTGCGGCGGTATTGATACGGACCAGATTGATCCTACAACTATGGAAAGTAAGCTGGTCAAAGGACTGTACTTTGCGGGGGAAGTACTGGATGTGGATGGTTATACCGGCGGGTTTAATTTACAAATTGCGTTTTCTACCGGCTATGCAGCAGGAGAATACGTATTGGAAGATAGGGGGAAATTGTGGTGAAACATTTTACCATAGCCATTGATGGTCCTGCCGGCTCCGGTAAAAGCACTGTGGCAAAAATGGTTGCACGGGAGTTGGGTTTTCTGTATATGGATACAGGTGCCATGTATCGGACTGTAGCATATTTTTGCAGAAAGCACCAAATTGATTGGACGGATGAGGCAAAGGTAGTGGCAGCACTGCCGAAACTGCAGATGAATGTACAGCTGCTGGATGGAAAACAGCATATATTTTTGGAAGGGGAAGATGTAACCGATTTGGTTCGTACGCCGGAAATTGGTAAGGGCGCTTCCAGTGTTGGAACTTTTCTTCCGGTACGGGAATGTATGGTACGTTTACAGCAGTCTTTGGCGGCAGATGTAAGTGTGGTCATGGACGGCAGAGATATTGGTACAAAAGTATTGCCAGATGCACCCTTGAAAATCTATCTGGATGCCGGCGTGGAAGAACGTGCCCGCCGCCGCATGGGAGAATTGGCAGAGCGTGGAGAAACGGCGGATTTTGCAGAAATTTGCCAGCAGATCAGACAGCGGGATGAGCAGGATATGCACCGCACCCATAGTCCGCTGGTACAGGCAGAGGATGCTGTTTTCTTGGATAGTACATCTATGACTGCCGAGGAAGTGGCACAGCGGATTATCGCATTGGCAAAAGAAAGAATGGAGTGAAGAAAATGCTGTATCATTTTTTGAAATTTGTAATTGGTATTTATTATAAAATCGCTTTTTCCTTCCGTTTGGTAGGCTTGGAAAACATCCCCAAAGAAGGGGCAGCCGTTCTTTGCTGTAACCATAGAAGCAATTATGATCCCGTGACCGTATCTGTATTTTTAGATCGCATGCCTCGCTTTATTGCCAAGAAAGAACTGTTTTCTGTACCAGTGGTGAAGCAGATTTTAGTGAATCTGGGTTCTTTTCCAGTAGACCGGGAAGCTACCATGGATATGAAAGCAGTACGACAGGCGCTAAAGGTCCTGAAAGAAGGGGATTTATTAGGTGTTTTTGCAGAGGGTACCCGTGTGAAAGATGGAGAAAAGGCTGATGCTAAGGGTGGCGTAGCCCTCTTTGCTTTGAAGGGTGATGCGCCGATTATTCCGATTGCCATTAGCGGAAGATATGGCTTTCGCCAAAAGCTGACCATGACTGTAGGCAAACCTATTTATCTGGATGAATATAAAGGCAAGAAATTAAGCGCAGCCATGCTGGAAGAGATTGCAGATAAAACGATGCAGACAATTTACGAAATGAGGGATCAGGCACAATGAAGATAACCGTTGCACCTTCTGCTGGATTTTGTTTCGGCGTAAAGCGGGCTATAGATTTAGCATATGCTCAAGAAGGAAAAACAGAAACAGTGGCTACTTTAGGTCCTTTGATCCACAATAAAATGGTGACAGAGGACTTGAAGAACCATGGTGTAAATATGATTGCCCAGCCGGAGGAAATGGAAGAAGGCACCGTAATTATCCGCTCCCATGGTGTGGGCAAAGAAATTTATGATCGATTGGAAAATAGAGGTCTTTCTGTGTTGGATGGCACTTGCCCTTTTGTAAAAAAGATCCATAAATTGGTGTATGCAGCCAATGAAAAAGGCGATCATATTATCATTGTAGGCAACCGGGTGCATCCGGAAGTCATGGGAATCAATGGTTGGTGTGAAAATAGCGCCATTGTGCTGGATACTGTAGCGGAAGCAAAAGCGCTGGAATTGGATGCAGGGCAGCCCTATACGTTGGTGGTGCAAACCACTTTCCGGGAAGGGTTATTCCTGGAAATTGTGTCTGTGCTGCAGGAAAAGACCAGCCGTTTGACAGTGCATAATACCATTTGTTCTGCTACGGAAAAAAGACAAAAAGAAGCAGATGAATTATCAAAAATTGTCGATAAAATGATTGTAATTGGGGATAAAACCAGCTCTAATACGCAAAAATTGGCAGAAATCTGCAAAAAAAACTGTAAAAATACGTATTATATTGAAACAATTACAGATTTAGTGTTGAATAATTTCGAAAAAGATGATAAAATAGGTATAACTGCGGGCGCCTCAACACCGCCTGCGATAATTAAGGAGGTAATTGTAACTATGAACGAAGCATTCGACAATGCAGCACAAAACGGAAATGAGGAAATGTCCTTTGAGCAGATGCTGGACGCATCCTTGGTGACTCTGCACACAGGTGATGTAGTAAAGGGTACTGTTATCAGCGTTTCCAACGAAGAAGTATCTGTAAATCTGGGATTCAAATCCGATGGTATTATCG
>CALWKY010000003.1 GCA_944381395.1 uncultured Lachnospiraceae bacterium | reverse complement strand
ATTACCACACCTTGGGATGCCATTACTGGTGAGCAGATTTTGAAGGTAATGGAAGGTCAGGACTCTTTGGAAATGAAACTGCTGGCAGAGGCACATTGCCGCAAGGAAGCAGAAGAGGAAGAAGAATGCTGCTGCTGTCATGACCATGAACATCATCATGACCATGACCATTGCCACGATCATGAACATGAGCACGATCATGAACATGAGCACGACCATGACCATTGCTGCGATCATGAACATGAGCACGACCATGATCATGAGCACGAACATGAACATGAACATCATCACCATCATCACCACCACCATGCGGATGAAGTATTTACCAGCTGGGGCAGAGAAACACCCCGCAAGTTTAACAGAGCAAAAATCGAGGAAATTCTCAAGACTTTTGTGGATACCGAATATTATGGCAACATCCTGCGCGCAAAGGGTATGGTGGAAGACGAAAATGGCGGATGGATTTACTTTGATATGGTTCCCGGCGACTATCAATTGAGAGATGGCGAACCGGACTATACTGGCAGACTTTGCGTCATCGGTACGGATATTGATGAGCATAAACTGGAAGAATTGTTTGGTCTGGCTTAAGGAGAGGAGTTTTCATGAGAGAAGTACCTGTTTATATTTTCACCGGTTTTATGGATAGTGGAAAAACAACACTGGTAAAAGAAACAGTTTTCAGTGAAGATTTCCAGATTTCCGGTCCCAGCCTGATTATTTGCTGCGAAGAGGGCGATGTGGAGTATGATCTGGAGGAACTGAAAAAGCACAATATTTCTCTGGAAATGGTGGAAGAAGAAAGCGGCTATACTGCGGAATTTTTGCAGGAAATGCAGAAAAAGTACCATCCTCATCAGGTGTTTATTGAATTTAATGGCACATGGGATGCCAAAACCCTTTTGGAGACACCCATTCCCCGCAGCTGGGTTTTGGCGCAGTCTATTTCTACGGTAGATGCTTCTACCTTCGATTTATACCTGACCAATATGCGGACTATGATTCTTTCTCAGATGGTGGAAAGCGACTTGATTATTTTCAACCGCTGTAACGATACGACGGACCGTGGCAAATTCCGCCGGGCAGTGAAAGCCCAAAACCGGAAGGGTCAGATCGTTTATGAAAAAGAGGACGGCACCATCGATGACCGTCCCATTGATCTGCCTTTCGATATTTCCGGCAAAGAGCTGGAAATCAGCGAAGCGGATTACGCCATCTGGTTTTTGGACTGTCAGGAAAACCCCAAGAAGTATGAAGGGAAAATTGTATCTTTCCAGGCTTTGATCTACAATCCTGCCAATTTGCGCAAAGGTATTATGATTCCTGGACGTTTTGCCATGACTTGCTGTGAGGCGGATATTACCTTTTTTGGTTTGGCATGTAAGTACGATCAAGAGGATAAGATACCCCACAAGTCCTGGGTGAATTTGAAAGCGGAGATTCATGTGGAATATTCCAAGGAATATGAAGATGTGGGTCCTGTATTATATGCTCTCTCTGCAGAGCCTTGCGAAGCGCCAAAAGACGAATTAGTATATGTATCTTAAACGGAAGCCCGTCGGTAGTTACCGGCGGGTTTTTGCTATAAAGAAATATGGGAACTTAGGTGTGCTTTCCATAAATAACTGTCTGCCAAAAGGTTTTTCGCAGGGAAAAAGGATAAAGTGGGCAAATGTTGAGAAATATATCTGAAAAAGCGGGGAAAAAACGGGAAAAATCGGCAAAAACACGACTTTTCACAGCTTCCTTTTTTTGCTATACTAAAAAAGTTCGAATTTGTGAAAAGTAGAAAAAGGAGAAAAGACTTATGATCGCAGCACAGGGAGTCAGCCTGCAATACGGCGGCCGTGTTTTATTCAAGGATGTTAACATCAATTTTACAAAAGGCAACTGCTATGGCTTAATCGGTGCCAATGGTGCCGGGAAATCCACTTTTTTGAAGATTTTATCCGGGGAACTGGAGCCCAATAAGGGTTCCGTTTTTATTACACCTGGTGAAAGAATGGCGATTTTGCGCCAGGACCACTTTATGTTCGATGAATTCGAAGTAGTGGAAACCGTATTATACGGTCACAAACGTTTGTATGACATTATGAAAGAAAAAGATGCGCTTTACAGCAAAGAGGATTTTACCGATGAAGATGGTCTGCGTGCCAGCGAACTGGAAGCGGAGTTCGCGGAATTGGACGGCTGGTCTGCAGAGAGTAATGCCCAGATTCTGCTCAATGGTTTGGGTGTTACCAATGAATACCACTATCTCAAAATGAAAGAACTGACCGGCACCCAGAAGGTGAAGGTGCTGCTGGCGCAGGCGTTATTTGGAAATCCTGATATTCTGCTGATGGACGAGCCTACCAACCACTTGGATATCCATGCCATTAAGTGGCTGGAAAACTTCTTGCTGGATTTTGAAAATACGGTTATCGTAGTTTCTCATGATAGACATTTTCTCAATACCGTATGTACCAATATTGCCGACATTGATTATGGCAAGATTACCATGTATGTAGGCAACTATGATTTCTGGTATAACTATTCTCAGATGGTACAGAAGCAGTTAAAGGATCAGAACAAGCGGACAGAACAGAAAATGAAGGAACTGCAGGAATTTATCCAGCGGTTCTCTGCCAATGCTTCTAAGGCAAAGCAGGCAACCAGCCGTAAAAAGCTGTTGGATAATTTGCAGATGGAAACCATGGGACCTTCTTCCCGCCGCTATCCTTTCTGTAGTTTTAAACAGGACCGCGAAGTGGGTAACGATGTGCTTTTGGTGGATAACATCTCCAAAACCATTGATGGAAAAAAAGTATTGAACCATGTTTCTTTCATGATTCGTCCGCATGAAAAAGTTGCTTTTGTCGGCAAAGACGAAATCGCAAGAACTACTTTATTCCAGATTTTAATGGGAGAGATGGAACCGGATGAAGGTTCCTATAAATGGGGCGTAACCACAAAAACAGCTTATTTCCCCAAAGATAATACGGCTTATTTTGCAGACTGTGAAGACAGTCTAATTGACTGGCTCCGCCCTTTTGCCAAAGAAGGGGAACAGTATGATGCGGATATCCGTGGCTGGTTAGGCAGAATGCTCTTTAGCGGAGAAGAAGCAACGAAACAGGCAAAAGTCCTTTCCGGCGGCGAGCGTGTACGCTGTATGCTTTGCCGCATGATGATGAGCGGCGCAAACGTTATGATTCTGGATGAACCTACCAACCATTTGGATCTGGAATCCATTACAGCGGTTAATGAAGGTCTGGTGGACTTTAAAGGCACGTTGCTGTTTGATTCTCATGACCATCAGTTTGTACAGACCATTGCAGACCGCATCATTGAAATTCTGCCGGGTGGTGTCATTGACCGTCAGATGACATATGATGAATATATCGAAAACGAAGATATTGACGCGCTGCGGGCGAAATGGTCTGTAACAGACGAGGCTTAAGAAAAAGTAAGGGAGGAATCTGAATATGGTGAAGATCGCACTGTTTTTGGCAGCGGGATTTCTCATTGGTTGTTCCGGACATATCAAAGAAAAAGGTCTGCGCTGGAGCGGCAGAATTCAGACGATATTTTTATTGCTGCTGATCTTTTGCATGGGAGCCAGCATCGGTAGAAATGAAGAGGTTATTTCTTCCCTGTCACGGATTGGTATGGGTGCATTTTTATTTGCGGCAGCAACGGCGGCAGGCAGTCTGCTGCTGGTTTGGCTGGTACAGCGGTGCTTTTTTTCCGGGGAGGTGAAAAAATGAGTCTGTGGATTTTATTGACATTGGTATTGGGAATATTAGCAGGCACATTTTTTTCCCAGGATTTTACCGCTTTTTTGGATTCCAGCAGTTCCTATATGCTGTGGGGGCTGATTTTCTTTGTAGGAATTGATATTGGAGCCAACCAGAGTGCACTGCGCAGAGTCACCCATATGGGATGGAAAATACTGCTGTTTCCCGCGGCAGTGATTCTTGGTTCTCTGCTGGGCGGCGGTATTTTGTCTCTTTTACTGCCGGGGCAAGGCTTAAAGGAAGGCTTGGCAATTTCCTCTGGCTTAGGATGGTATAGTCTGTCTGGTATTTTGATTACGGAGGCTGGCAGCCCTGTAGCAGGCAGTATTGCGTTCCTATCCAATGTGATTCGGGAAGTGATCACATTTATTTCCGTACCATTGATTGCCAAATATTTGGGGCATTACTGTGCCATAGCACCAGCGGGTGCCACCGCAATGGATACCACACTGGCACTCATTAGCCGGAATACGGATAGCGAGACCGCGATTCTGGCTTTTGTCAGCGGAATATGCTGTACTTTAGCAGTTCCTATACTGGTTCCGCTATTCCTGTAAAAATAATTAAAAAGAATTCGAAAAAAATTGAAAAAAAGGTATTGACTTTGATTGGGATTTGTTGTAGTATAATCAAGTGCCAAGCAGCAAGCCAATCAAAGATATGCGGATGTGGCGGAATTGGCAGACGCGCTAGATTCAGGTTCTAGTGGGCATTGCGCCCGTGCAGGTTCAAGTCCTGTCATCCGCACTGATGAGAAAAAATCCGAACTTGTTTTTTATGGAGAACAAGTTCGGATTTTTTGTTAGCAGACCTTTATCCTTTCGCTGCGATGCGGAATCTCTTTTTTTTTGAAACAGAATTGGATGGAGATAGTTTTCATTATCCTTTTTTGTAAAAAAGTTGATAAAAGAGCGCTGCAATACTGCTTTTGAGACTTTCGTAGTTCGGATGGACAAGCAGCCGGTAACAAGTCCGCTTTAAGAATATAGGAGCGCGCAAACAGAAGATTGTTCCTAAAAACAAGGGGCTTAAATAGTGAATTTTTTAAAAACAGAAGATTGTCCTATTTGCGGTACATCTACAAGTGCTTTTTTAAAAACATCAGCAAAATGCGGGGATCGGCATATCTGCTGCAATGGTTATCAAATACCTGCAGCCAAAAGGGATTTTTTATCCGGTTCTAAAATATATTCTTTAGAGGAATTATAAGGTATCGTGAATGTTTTGAAAGGAAAAATACCCTCCTTTTCTTTTTATTTATGGATTTTATCAAATTAAGTTGAGTGCTGTGTTTTTCAAATTTTTTATATACAGAGAATAAAAGAATTTTTGTTGAAAAGGAGTCGCAAAAAGAAAAACGATGGGACAAGAATATTTACATTTAGAACATGGTTTTGCGCCGGTAGTGGATGAAAATTGCCGGATACTTATACTGGGCAGTTTCCCGTCTGTCAAGTCCAGAGAAAATGGATTTTATTACGGACATCCCTCCAATCGATTCTGGAAGGTATTGGCAGCGGTATTAGAAATGGATGTACCGGGTACGATAGAGGAAAAGAAAGTATTTTTATTATCCCACCACATTGCGCTTTGGGATGTGATTTTCAGTTGTGACATCCGAGGGTCTTCTGATGCCCATATCCGCAATGCGGTGCCCCAGGATATTCCGGGACTACTGCAAAGGGCGCCTATTCAGGCAATTTTTTGCAATGGAGCAACGGCAGAGCGGTTGTATACCAAGTATTGTTTTCAGCAAACGGGCATCTCTGCCCATAAGCTGCCTTCCACCAGCCCTGCCAATGCAGTGATGACATTGGAAAAACTGATACCGGTCTGGAAAGAAGCCATTCTGCCGTTTCTATGCGAAATGTAAATTTTTGACTATTTCAGTAGGATTTATGCCAATACCCCTTGACAAGACGGTATGGCACTGATACAATATAAAACACGGTAATTGCATAAAGACCTTATCAAGAGTGGTTGAGGGACAGGGCCCTGTGAAACCCGGCAACCGGCAGTGAGAAACTGCATCGGTGCCAATTCCCCCGCACGATGTATATCGGAGCGGAAGATGAGTGATGATAGATATGACCCTGACGGGTCTTTTTTATTGCCTGGGATTCGATTGCGTGATAAGTAAGAATAAGCAAAGGAGGATTTTCTATGAGCAGAAGATTATTTACTTCCGAATCTGTGACAGAAGGACATCCCGATAAGGTGTGTGATCAGATTTCTGACGCCATTTTGGACACCCTTTTGGCACAGGACCCTATGAGCCGCGTCGCTTGTGAAACAGCAACCACTACCGGTGTGATTTTTGTTATGGGTGAAATTACCACCAAAGGATATGTGGACGTAGAAAGCGTGGTACGGGAAACTTTGAACCAGATTGGTTATAACCGTGCAAAGTTTGGTTTTGACTGTGAAACTTGCGCAGTGATTACTTCTATCCATGGTCAGAGCCCGGACATTGCTTTAGGTGTAGACAAAGCGCTGGAAAACAAAAAGGGCGAAGATGACAGTGAATTTGATACCGGTGCAGGCGATCAGGGCATGATGTTTGGCTTTGCCTGTGATGAAACAGAAGAATTGATGCCTTTGCCTATTTCTTTGGCGCATAAGCTGACCAAACGTTTGGCAGAAGTGCGGAAAAACGGAACACTGCCTTATCTGCGTCCAGACGGCAAGGCACAGGTTACAGTAGAATATGTGGATGATGTGCCGGTTCGTATTGATACGGTAGTTGTCAGCGCGCAGCATGATCCGGAAGCAACCCACGAGCAGATTGAGGCGGATATTATTGCCAATGTGGTGAAAAAAGTAATCCCTGCTAATTTGCTGGATGAAAATACCAAGTACTTTATTAATCCTACCGGTCGTTTTGTGATTGGCGGTCCTATGGGTGACAGCGGCTTGACCGGCAGAAAGATTATTGT
>CALWKY010000002.1 GCA_944381395.1 uncultured Lachnospiraceae bacterium | reverse complement strand
GTACATGCCGCAGCCATCGGTACCGTCCATTTCAATGGTGCCGCCATACATATTAAACGTATAGCCTGCATAAGCGCCGCTGGACGCATTGGTCGCGATGCCCTGGGAACCGTTGTCGCCGATGATGGAAAAACCATCATACATGTTTACAACAACAGCGTCATTGTCCGCGGTTCCGTCCGCATCCATACCAGGACCCAGCAATACAACACCCCAGTAGCCAGGATCTTTCAGTTCTACGCTTCCGCCGTACAGATTGCATTCTACATCATCAAATGTTTCACCATTATTATAAGCGGTATTGCGAATACCGGTATAACCCATTACGGTACCGCCATTCATATTTACCGTACCCATATTTAAAATGGTTCTCTGCTTATTAGAGTAGGATGTTTCTGTATCAAAAATACCGCCGTCAATGTTCAATTCGCCGCCGTTCCAGACAACAACTGTGGTATTTTCATGAGAAGTGACTGTACCGTTTTCACCGCTGTCTTTTATTGTCAGAACATCTTCTACATCCAGTCTTTCAACGGTTAAGGTAAAACCATTCAAATCCAAAGTATCTGCTTCGATCTTTCCTTCACCAAATGTGATAATATCAGAAATTTCCACATTTTCAGTTAATGTAATCACGCCATTTTCGTCTGCTGCAGGCAGAGAATCTCCTGCCGCGTAAACCGCGGGCGCCATCGTCAGTACCATGCTTGCAGCAAGCAGTACTGATAAAAGTTTTCTTTTCATGTTTCTATCCTCCTTTTCAATTACAACCTTATTAATTTATAACCCTGCATTTTTGTTTTTTATCTCAGTTTTACCCCCCCCCCGAAAAATGCAGAAAAATGCATAAGTATGCAGTCATTAGGAATGGTATCTATATCTAATTATACCTTTTTCTCCACATTTTGCAAGTATTTTAAAAGGAAAGAGCTAAAAAAATGAAATTTTTCATTGAGAAATATGGATTCATAAAAAAAGCCCTCTCGGAATCTGGCATAATATTCCAAAAGGGATTTCCAATATAATTACCCATTGGGGACCGGGTATCTGAAAAAATCTGGGCTTTCTTAGAAAATTTTTTAGAAAATAAAAAGAAAGCCATTTGTTGATTACAACGGTTTGATTGTTTCCGGATTCTCATCATAATACGTTTTTTTTAAATTATATAGGACATATGTCCTACATTTTGCATTTTTTTATGTTATACTAAAATGATACAAATTCACAAAATATGTAAATTAAGAAGATAGATAGAAAGGTTATGGCAAAATCATGAAAAAACTACTGGTAACAGAGGAACATTTTCAATTATTAGCTTCCTACGGTTTAGAAGATTATCCAAAAAATGAAATCCAATGCCTTTGTTTTTCACCGCAGGAGCAAATTGCTTCTCAAGGACATCCGTTGCCGGGATTATATATTTTGACCGAAGGGCAGGCAAAGGTGTGCAATTTTGCGTCCAACGGGAAAACCATCATTCTATCTTATTATCTTTCCAGCGGATTTATTGGAGAAGTAGAAATGATGGAAAACAGCGCGGAAGTACACTCTACGGTAATGGCCATTTCCCAATGTACTTGTTTACTGTTAACTGCGAAACATAATCAGGCTTTTTTAGAAGCGCACCCATTATTTTTGTACCGTGTCAGCATGAGTCTTGCGATTCTCTGCCAGCAGTCCAATCGTTTTACCATTGCCGCTTCTTTATTTACGGCAGAACAGCGTCTGTGCGCATATATTCTGCAGACAGCAGAAAACGGCATATTCTGCAAAGTATTAACGGAAGTATCTGCCTGCTTGGGCATGAGTTACCGCCATTTATTCCGTTTATTGGACAAGCTGTGCAAAGAAGGATATCTGGAAAAAACAAAAAAGGGATACCGTCTCTTAAAAGAAAAAGAAATGGCAAAAAAAGCGGATTTATGGCTGCCGGATTTTCAAAAACATTAAATACGGCGGATTTCAGAGGCATTTTTCTAAAAAAAAATACCGCGGGAATTTCTTGCGCTGCAAGAATTCCCGCGGTTCTATTTTGCTGGAATTATTTTTTACGAAAACCGCAGTTTTCCTTCAGAGATAAAGAAATCGGAAAATCAATGTTTTCTGAAAGGGAGCAGATCCGTGTTTTTTATACTGGGTTATACTTCATCGGAAGATTCGGAAGATTCCGCTGCTTGGAAAACGGTTTCCTCTAAGTCCGCTTCTTCCTGCGTTTGCATTTCCTCATTGTCTTCTGCGGCTGTTTCCTTTGCCTGTAACAGTTCCGCTTCTTCCTCAGCGCTTTCAATGTCTGCCTCGCTGATCTTGGCAATGCCGGCTACGGATGCGCCTTCTCCCAACGCCACCAGACGTACGCCCTGAGAAGTACGGTTATAGGTGGAAATATCGTTGCCGCGCAGACGAATGATGACGCCTTCAGAGGTCATAATCATCAGTTCTTCATTTTCTTCCATCACCAGCACACCAGTCAGTTTTCCGGTTTTTTCTGTCAGCTGGTGGATCTTTAATCCCTTGCCGCCACGGCGCTGGAGATTAAATTTTTCCACTTCCGTGCGCTTGCCGTAACCTTTTTCCGTTACATTCAAAATCTGTGCTGTAGGGCTTAACAGCGCGGCGGAAACCACACAATCCCCCTCAGACAGGGTAATGGCACGCACACCGGCAGCGGTTCTTCCCATGGCACGCACGTCTTCTTCCAAGAAGCGGATACCCATGCCCTGCTTGGTTGCCACAAAGACTTCATCCTTGCCATCGGTAATCATGACGGAAATCAAATAGTCATCTTCCCGCAGATTCAAGGCAATTAAACCGCCTTTACGGATATTGGCAAAATCAGACAGGGGCGTCTTTTTAATGATGCCGTTCTTCGTTACCATCATAAGATAACGATCTTTGCTAAATTCCTTTACAGACACGCCGGCAGTGATCGTTTCCCCATTATTGATTTCCAGCAGGTTTACAATGGCAACACCTCTTGCCGTACGGCCGCCTTCCGGCACTTCATAGCCTTTCAGGCGGAATACTTTACCCCGGTCTGTAAAGAACAGCAGCGTATCATGGGTGGAAGAAAGGAACAGGTCTTTGACAAAGTCCTCTTCTCTGGTCTGCATACCCGTTACACCGCGTCCCCCTCTGTTCTGGCTTTTATAAGTCATCAAAGGCGTTCTCTTGATATAATTTCTGCCGGAAAGGGTCATAACGCAGGTTTCTTCTGTAATGAGATCCTCGTCATCAATCTCTCCGGGATTATCGATAATCTTTGTTCTTCTGGGATCGGCATATTTTTCTTTAATGGCGGTGATTTCATCTTTGATGACACCCAGCAGCAATTTATCATCTGCCAAAATAGAACGGTAATAAGCGATTTTTTTCAGCAGATCCTCATATTCCCGATCAATCTTTTCATGTTCCAGCCCCTGGAGCCTGCGCAGCTGCATTTCCAAAATAGCCTGTGCCTGTACTTCGGAAAGGCTGAAACGCTCCATCAAACGTTCCTTTGCATCATCGTAGCTGGTACGGATAATACGGATGATCTCATCGATATTGTCAATGGCAATCCGCAGACCTTCCAGAATATGGGCACGTTTTTCTGCTTTATCCAGATTAAAACGGGTTCTTCTGGTAACCACTTCTTCCTGATGTGCCAGATAGCACTCCAGAATCCGCTTTAAACTCAATACTTCCGGTTTGCCGTCCACCAGCGCCAGCATATTAGCGCCATAAGTTTCCTGCAAAGAAGAATACTTATACAGCTGATTCAATACCACATTGGCATTGGCTTCTTTTTTCACTTCAATGATGATTTTAATATCATCACCGCTGGATGCGTCATATAGGTCGCTGATACCTTCGATTTTCTTATCTTTTACCAGTTCGGCAATTTTCTCAATCAAGCGCAGTTTATTGACCATATAGGGAATTTCTGTTACGACAATCCGTTCCCTGCCATTTTTCATGGTTTCAATTTCCGCTTCCGCCCGTACAATGATCTTGCCCCGGCCGGTGGCATAAGTGGAGCGGATACCGCTTCTGCCTAAAATATTGGCACCAGTGGGGAAGTCGGGACCTTTGATGTACTGCATCAATTCTTCCACTGTGGTATCTTTGCCGGCGATTTTATTATCGATCATGCACACCACACCGTCAATGGTCTCCCCTAAATTATGGGGCGGCATATTGGTTGCCATGCCGACAGCAATACCGGTGGTACCATTGATTAAAATATTTGGAATACGGCTGGGCAGTACCACAGGCTCTTTTTCATTGCCGTCATAGTTGGGTACGAAGTCTACCGTATCTTTATCAATATCTGCCAGCATTTCCGCCGTAATCCGGCTCATGCGGGCTTCTGTGTAACGGCTGGCAGCAGCGCCGTAACCATCAATGGAGCCAAAGTTACCATGACCGTCTACCAGCATATAACGCATGGAGAAATTCTGTGCCATACGCACCATCGCATCATAAATAGACGCATCACCATGGGGATGATATTTACCCATGGTGTCACCCACAATACGGGCACTCTTACGATAACTCTTATTGGGGTCCAGATTCATCTCACTCATGGCATAGAGTATTCTACGCTGTACCGGCTTTAAGCCATCCCGTACATCAGGAAGCGCTCTTGCCACAATAACGCTCATGGCATAGTCAATGTAGCACTTACGCATTTCTTCATTGATGTCTATGGAAACGACCTTATCCAGCTGATTGTCGTTTTGCTCACTCATCGGTATTCACCTCATCCTTTCTGTTCTTCTCCAGCCAAAATTAGAAGTCCATTTCCGCATACTGGGCATTTTCTTCAATAAATTTCTTTCTAGGCTCTACCGCGTCCCCCATGAGCATGCTGAAGATTTCATCTGCCAAAATAGCATCGTTCAAATCCACTTTTTTCAAAATTCTGTTTTCCACCGCCATAGTGGTATCTCTTAACTGGTCAAAGTCCATTTCACCCAGACCTTTATATCTCTGGATTTCCTTAATGCCGTCTCTGCCGATTTTTTCATACAATTCTTCCAAAGCCGCGTCATCATACACATAATAATGCTCTTTATTTTTCTCTACCCGGTACAGGGGAGGCTGCGCGATATAAACTTTGCCTTCTGTAATCAGCTGGGGCATATAGCGATAGAAAAAGGTCAAAAGCAAAGTACGGATATGGGCGCCATCCACATCGGCATCGGTCATAATGACAATTTTATGATACCGCAGTTTGGAAATATCAAAATCATCGGAAATACCCGTACCAAAAGCGGTAATCATATTTTTAATTTCCTCACTGGAAAGGATACGGTCCAGTCTTGCCTTTTCTACGTTCAAGATTTTGCCGCGCAGCGGCAGAACTGCCTGTGTTTTCGGATCTCTTGCCTTAATGGCGCTGCCGCCTGCGGAATTCCCCTCTACGATGTAAATTTCGCACTCATAAGGATCTTTGCTGGTGCAGTCTGTCAGCTTGCCAGGCAGACGGGTATTTTCCAGACCGGTTTTGCGGCGCACCAATTCTCTTGCCTTTCTGGCAGCGTCACGGGCTCTGGAAGCCATCATACTCTTATCAATGATAGTTTTACCGATGGCAGGATTTTCTTCCAGGAAATAAGTCAGCTGTTCATTTAAAACGCTTTCTACCGCGTTTTTCGCCTCGCTGGTACCCAACTTTGCCTTTGTCTGCCCTTCAAACTGGGGATCTTCAATTTTTACGCTGACTACTGCTGTAATGCCTTCTCTTACATCATCGCCGGAAAGCTTTTTATCCGCGTCTTTGATGATATTTAACTTTTTGCCATAGTCATTGATGGTTTTTGTCAATGCAGACTTAAAGCCTGCCATATGGGTACCGCCATCAGGGGTATTGATATTATTGACAAAGGAAAAAATGGTCTCTGTATAGCCGTCATTATGCTGGAACGCCACTTCCACCTGAATGCCGTCCTTTACGCCAAAGGCATAGAAAATATTGTCATATAAAGGCTGTCTGGACTGATTCAGATATGCCACAAATTCCTTAATACCGCCCTCATAGTGGAAAGTTGCCTCATTTTCCTGACCTGCTCTTTCATCTTTCAGATGAATCTTTAAGCCTTTGGTCAAGAAAGCAATTTCCCGCAGTCTCTGTTTTAAAATATCAAAACTAAATTCCGTTACTTCGAAAATTTCCGCATCCGGCTTAAAGTGTACAAAAGTGCCATGATCCTCGGAGCTTCCTTTTTCTTCCAAAGGTGTTACCGTATGGCCTCTGCGGTATTCCTGGCGGTAAACCACGCCGTCTCTGCAAACTTCTACATACAGCCATTCACTCAGTGCATTGACAACAGACGCGCCTACGCCATGCAGACCGCCGGATACTTTATATCCGCCGCCGCCGAATTTGCCGCCGGCATGCAAAATGGTAAAGACAACCTCTACTGTGGGAATACCCTTTTGGGGGTGAATGCCTACGGGAATACCACGTCCATTATCCCGTACAGAAATGGTATTATCGCTGTGGATGGTTACAAAAATCTCGTCACAGAAACCCGCCATTGCTTCATCAACGGAGTTATCTACGATTTCATAAACCAAATGATGCAGACCTCTTTCACTGGTAGAACCGATATACATACCCGGTCTTTTGCGGACCGCTTCCAGCCCTTCCAATATCTGTATTTGGTTTTCGTTATACTCATTTGCCATGGGTTGTCTCTCCTTTTTTGTAAAATATCCATCAAACTCAAGTCATCAATCTTTATCACATCAAATCAAAAAAATTGCTCAAAAAAAGAGATACTGTCGAAATGCAGGCTTTCCAAGCTTCTTCGGCAGTATGAAAACAAACTTAATTCTGCGCTTTTTCTTTTTTGTATGGATTCCTATCTTTTTCCATAGAAAAGTATACCATATTTTTTCTCATTTCACAAGCTAAGAGACCACCGAAAAAGTGTGGAAAATACAGCGAAAAATAAACTTTTTCTGGACATTTTTTAAGAAATTTAAGATTTTTTCTTACTTTATTATTTAGAACACCTTTTTTGTACAAAAATAGTACACATAAGCAGACTCCCCCTTAAGAATACATTGGTTTAGGGAAACGCTTATCTTCTGAACAAAACAATTCAAGAAAAAATAAAATGGCGGGAATCTTTTGCGTTGCAAAGATTCCCGCCATTTTATTTTCTTATGAGGATGTCCCTTGCCTTTTTTCATTTTCTGTTTGGATTCTGTATATAAAAAAGAAAAGCAGGGCTGTTTTAAAACAAATATAGTTGAAATCTTGATAAAACGAACGAATTCCAGCTATTTCTTTCTCATTGGTATTGTATTTTTGCGACACATCCGTCGCTGTTTTTCTAAATCATACGCCTGTTTTTAGAAAATTTCATTCCTTTTCTCTTTGAATAACGCCATTGGAAACCCGGAATAAATTTTCCCTGCCAATATGGCTGCGGATAGCGTCTTCCAGACCTGTACAGGTGATAATCACCTGCAGATCTGCGATACTTTCCATGAGGCATTTTTGCCGTTTCCGGTCCAGTTCACTGAGCACATCATCCAGCAGTAAAATAGGAGAAACACCTTTTTCCATCCGGATCAAATCCACCTCTGCCAGACGCAGGGCAAGAGCCGTGGTACGCTGCTGCCCCTGGGAGCCATACTGCTTCACATCCAGACCATTGACCAAAAATATCAGATCATCTTTATGGGGACCGTTTTGGGTAGCACCTAACAAAATATCCCGCTGGATATTTTTCTCCAATTTTTCCTGCAAATTTTCTTCCGCGCAGTTGGCATGGTAAACCACCTGTAAAGTGTCTACACCGTCTGTAAGGCGTTTTTCCTTCCTGGATGATAATTGATCCAGTTTTGCCACAAAATTCCTTCTGGCGGCAATGACGCGCTTTCCATACTCCACCAGCTGATGGTCCCAGATGCAAAGCGTCTCCAGCTGGTTATTTTCCCGCTGTAATTCTTTCAGCAAATGGTTGCGCTGTTTTAGGATGCGGTAATACTGCTGTAAATCATAGTAATAAACCCTGCTCAGCTGGCAAAGCTCCATATCTAAAAACCGTCTGCGCTGGGCAGGACCGTCTTTGACTAAATTCAAATCTTCGGGAGAAAAAATCACCACATACAAAATGCCGAACAGATCTCCAATCTTTTTCAGCGGCAGACCATTGACGGCAATGCCTTTCTTTCCATTTTCCAGCAAATGGATATCGATGCGGTCAGTGCCATTTTCCCCCATCGCTTCCAGCCGGATATGGCCTTCTTTTTCCCCGAAGGAAACCAGACGAATATCTTTTCCCGGCCGCATGGAACGTCCCATGGCACAAAGATATATGGATTCCAAAAAATTGGTTTTTCCCTGGGCATTCTCCCCGTGAAAGATATTGATGCCATCCGTCAGTTCCATATTCAGTTTTTCAATATTGCGAAAGTTCTGCAATGAAATACTGCGGATATACATTTTCATTCCTCCAGGTGAGCATTGTATTTTTATGCAGAATAACCCGTATAAAAAAGAGACAGACTGTCTTTATCTTACGGACATTTTTAGACAGTCTGCTTTTCTTTATTCTGCTGTGACGGTAAAGCTGCCCATGCCTTCCACTTCCACCACATCGCCGGGGTGGATTTTCTTGCCCCGCTCCGCAGCCACTTGTCCATTGACTTTTACAATGCCTTCTGCCAATAGCACCTTTACATCGGAGCCCTGCCCTACCATACCTGCCAATTTTAAAACTTGCTGCAATTTAATAAATTCCGTATGAATCTGCACGGTATCCATATGATACCCTCCTTTTTTCTGAAAAAAACAATCCATTACATCCGCAGCGGCAAAATCAGATACCGGAAACTGTCACCATCCAAAGGATGCATCGTGCAAGGGCTTAAGGTTGCCGTAAAGCGGATTTTTACCTGATCTTCATCAATGGCACGCAGCGCTTCAATCAAATACCGGGGATTGAATGCAATCTGCAGTTCCTCTCCTTCAAAACCGATGGATACTTCTTCATAAGCGTTGCCCATTTCGGAACGGGCAGTTAAAACCAAAACACCTTTTTTAATTTCCAGTTTTACCGGAGTTTTTCTGTTTTCTCTGGATACCAGAGATACTCTTTCCAGTGCCTGGATCAGCTCGCTTTTTTCCACAATAATTTCTGTTTTCCATTCATTGGAAAAACTCTGGGCATAGCGGATGTAATCTCCTTCCACCAGACGGGAAACCAAGGTGGCATTGCCCATGTCAAAGAGAATGTGCTTATCTGTAAAATACAGCGTTACCATTTCTTCTTCTTCCTGAGACAAAATTTTATTCAGTTCTGTCATGGTTTTGCCGGGAACAATTACTTCCGCGTTCTGTCCGGCAGAAGTCAAAGGGCATTTTCGGAAAGAAATCCGGTAGCCATCTACAGAAATTATTTGCAAGCAGTCCCCTTTTAATTCCAATAATTCACCAGTCAATACCGGTTTAGAACCATCTTGTGCAATGGAAAAAATGGTCTGGCGGATCATGTTTTTCAGATCTGACTGTTTCATAGTATAAGGTTCCGTCCGTTCCACATCAGTTAAAGAAGGAAACTCATCTCCGTTTTGTCCCATAATGTTAAATTCGGAAGTGCCACAACGAATGGTAACGGCATTTTTCTCATCACATTCCAAAGAAACGGTTTCCCCGTTTGAGCGGCGGATAATATCACTGAATAATTTCGCTTCTAATGCAACGCATCCAGGCTGTACAATATTGGCGTCAATAGGCGCGGTTTCAATGCCCATTTCCAGATCATTTCCCGTTAAAACCAAACCGCTGGGTTTTGCAGTTAACAAAATACATTCCAAAATGGGTAATGTGGTTCTGCCAGAAACAGCTTTATTGACGATATTGATACCATCCATCAGATCGTTTTTGGCGCAAGTAAATTTCATCATTGTGTATAACTTCCTTTCCGTAAGTAGAAATAGAAAAATAAGAATTTTTTCGTAGTCGCAGTAGTAGGAGCTGTGAAAATGTGGAAAACTCTATTTTTCCTTGTCAGCGTCGTCTTTTTTGGATTGGAAAAATATGTGGGTAATTTTTCAATTTGTCCACACATTTCACAAAAATGGAACAGGAAACAACAGGCCTCTTTTTTATCCACATCTTTTGCACAGGCATTTCACAGCCAATTCACATTCTTTGTGGACAAAATTACTGTCCTTTAATTTCCTTTTCCAGCTGGATCAAATTCCGTTCCAATTCTGTATTATTGATCAGCTCTGTCTGAATCTTTTCTACGGCATGAATGACAGTAGTATGATCTTTACCGCCAAAGGATTCTCCGATTTTCGGCAGAGAAGAGTCTGTCAGTTTCCGGCACAGATACATGGCAATTTGTCTGGGATAAGCAATCTTTTGCGGACGTTTGCTGCTTTGTATATCCTCCACGGTAATGCCATAGTGGGACGCCACAATCTGCTGGATCAATTCCGGTGTAACCACCACCGGCTTTTCAGAAAATACATCTTTTAATGCTTTTTCCGCCATGGAAACGGAGAAATTTTCATTTATCAGCTTAGAATAAGCTTTTACTTTATTTAACGCGCCTTCCAGTTCTCGAATATTGGAAGAAATATTTTTCGCAATAAACGCCAGTACATCATCGGAAATCATAATACCGTCCCGTTCTGCTTTTTTCCGCAGAATAGCAATTCTGGTTTCATAATCCGGCGGCTGAATATCTGCAATTAAACCACATTCGAACCGGCTGCGCAGTCTGTCTTCCAAAGTTTTGATTTCCTTGGGCGGACGGTCGGAAGAAATGATGATCTGTTTATTGGATTCATGGAGTGCGTTAAAAGTATGGAAAAATTCTTCCTGGGTACTTTCTTTTTTGGAGATAAACTGGATATCGTCAATGAGCAGAACGTCAATATTCCGGTATTTATTGCGGAATTCCTCATTTTTATTGTTCTGGATGGAAAGAATCAGCTCATTGGTGAAATTTTCGCTGGAAACATACAGAACTTTCGCATCAGGATTGACATCCAAAATATAATGGGCAATGGACTGCATTAAGTGGGTTTTGCCCAAACCGGAATTTCCGTATAAAAACAAGGGGTTGTATGCCCGGGAAGGCGCATCTGCAACTGCCAAAGATGCGGCGTATGCCATACGGTTGCTGTTGCCCACGACGAAAGAGTCAAATACATAGCGGGGATTCAAATTGGCTTCCATTTCCCGCTGTGCTTTTTTTTCCGCTTCGCTCAAAATCTGGCTGTTTTGCTGGGGTATTTCTCCCTCCAATAAAATCTGTACCTGGCATTTTGTGCCGTAAACCTGGCTGATTGCTTCTTGCAGCTTGTCCAGATGGTGTTTTTCCACCACTTCTTTCATAAATTTGCTGTCACACTGTAAGTAAAAAATAGACTGCTCCATGCGCAAAGGCTTCAGAGGCAGTATAAAGGTTTGAAATGTAATGGGGGACGGAAAATTTTTTTCAATGATAGGCAGCGCCGCCTCCCAATATTGTTTTGCTTGATTCACGATCACGCAACCTCCTAAAAAAATACAAAAATGAAAAAACTTACCACAGAAAGAAGAAGTTATCCACATTATCCACCGTTTAGCTGTGGAAAAACTAAAATTCCCCGTATTTTTTCTTCCGCTGACAGTGGATGTTTTACACAGCAAGTGAAAATTGCTGCCCACAATATCCACAGGAAAAGGAAAGAAAAAGATCGGAAAATTTTTTTCTTCTATATATATACTACTGGAAATACTGTCTCAAAACATCTCAAGTTTACGTTGTGCCCTTCCCATGGAAAAAAGTTATTCAGAGGTTTATCCACAATTTGTGGATAAAAGGAGGCAGAATGTGAGACAAATCCATCACAGTACTGTGAAAAAAGTGGAAAACACTGTCAAAAGAAGCAAATTCCTTCCGTTTTTCCAAATCTTTTTATAGTATAACAAAAGTTATCCACAACCGCAAGAGTGAAACCTTCCCAATCCAGCATGAGAAATGACGGATTTTCACAAAAATGAACAGTAAAAAAATACAATTCCAACAAATTTTTTTCCATCAAAAAGGGAATTATTTTTATGATTTCTTGATTAGATACTAAATGTGGATGATTTTCAAACTGGAGGAACAAAATATTCGAAAAAATATGGAAAAATCTATTTTTTTCCGATTATTTTGTAAAGGAAGCGTAAAAAAGAAAATGAAATTTTTTCTTGACGATACAAGGCTTTTTGCATATAATGTTAGCAGTGCTTTCCTGTAAGCAAGGCATTACTACGCGAATTTTTCATTACAGGATGAGGAGGTGCATGACCGATGAAGATGACATTTCAGCCTAAAAAGAGACAGAGAAGTAAAGTTCACGGCTTCAGAAAAAGAATGAGTACCGCAAATGGCAGAAAGGTACTGGCTGCAAGAAGAAGAAAAGGCAGAAAAGTATTATCTGCATAATCGTTTTTGTAAAACGAGAATCATAATACATTTTTGGATAATGAGGCCGCGTGATGTGGCCTTTTCTTCGTTCTAAAAAAATGTCGTATTTACGGCAATATTAGAAGAGAGGTGTCAGTTTGAAACATACACAATCTCTCAAAAAGAATTATCAGTTTCGTTATGTCTACCGAAAGGGTAACTCTATCGCCAACCGCCAGCTGGTGATGTATGTCTTGAAAAACGGTACACAGGAAAACAAGCTGGGAATTTCCGTCAGCAAAAAAGTAGGTAAAAGCGTAGTGCGCTCCCGTGTGACAAGACTCATTAAAGAAAGCTACCGTCTTTCGGAAGAAGAGATTAAACTGGGCTATGACATCATTGTCATTGCTCGTACATCCGTAAAGGATGCTACCTATCAAGAAGTCTTTGCTTCTTTGCGTCATTTGCTGCATAAGCACGGGCTGTTGCCCAAAAGAAGCGAAGCAGTTCAAGAAGAAAGGCAAGAGGAAACAGCGGAATGATGAAAAAGGTATGTTTGGCTTTGATTCGACTATATCAGGTGGGCATCAGCCCTTATTTGGGTCATCATTGCCGATTTATTCCCACTTGCAGTGAGTATACCTATCAGGCCATTGTGAAATATGGTCCCTTAAAGGGTACTTATCTGGGAATACGGCGTATTTTAAAATGCCATCCTTTTCATAAAGGCGGTTATGACCCCGTGCCGTAAACAAAGTTTCCTTCGGCTGTTTTTTGAAAAAGAGAGAAACAGCGTCTTGCAGATCGAGTTCCTAAAGCATGTTCTTTAGGAAGAAGGAGGAAAAAAATGCTTGAAACTACTATGCCTGTGGTGGCATTGAGCAGTATGATGAGTGTACGTTCTCCCGGTATGATTGTAGGTCCTATCGCCAGCTTGCTTGGTGTTGTCTATAACATGCTCTTTAACAGCATCAATGGTGCTGCAACAGCGGGATCTTTGGGTATTGCTATCATACTTTTTACGTTGCTTGTAAAGCTGGTTTTGTTCCCTTTGATGCTGCACCAGCAGAAATCCATGGTAAAGATGCAGATGCTGCAGCCGGAAATCAATAAGATTAAGGCAAAATATGCAGGCAGAACAGATACAGAATCCCAGCAGAAGATGGCCTATGAAATGCAGGAATTCCAGCAGAAAAACGGCATCAGCATGATGAGCGGCTGCCTGCCTTTGCTGATTCAGCTGCCTATTTTGTACGCGTTGTTTTATATCTTCCAGAATGCGTACATTTATGTGGACGCCATTGGTCAGAACTATACCCAGATCGCGAATGTAATCACCAGTATTCCTGTAGATCTTAGAATGGAAGCTTTCGGCAGCTATGCCCAGGTTTTTGTAGATACTTATGAAAAGTATCTGAGCAACATGAATGTAACATTTGATATGGCGGATACCAACTGTGTCATTATGCTGGTAAACAGCCTGAAGGCCGCAGACTGGAATCAAATTCTTTCCACACTGGGCTCTGCGGGAGACAGCTTGCTGCCTTTGTTGGAAACAAAGAACAGCGTTGAGGTATTCTGTGGTATCAATTTGGTAAATAATTGTAGTTTGACTAATATTAGTGTTGTCATTCCCATTTTGGCAGCCCTGACTACTTTTTTACAGACAAAAGTAATGAATGCAACAAATAAAAAGAGCCAGGCGGAATCCGGTTCGGACATGGAAGCCAGCATGAATATGATGAATAAGTATATGACTTATTTCATGCCGATCATGATGGGTGTTTTCTGCTTCGGTCTGCCTGCGGCATTAGGTGTATATTGGAGTATTAGTAACATCTTCGGTATGTTACAGTATGTACTGCTGAAGAAGTACTTCACAAAGAAATGGGAAGGGGAGAAACAGAAATGACAAACGAGATCAAAAAAAGCGGCAGAACGGTAGAAGAAGCTATTCAGCTGGCGCTCATTGATTTAGATACCACGAAAGAAAATGTGGAAGTCATTGTTCTGGAAGAAGGAAGTAAAGGTTTTTTCGGCATTTTTGGCAGTAAAGATGCTACTGTTTTGGTAAAGAAAAAAGAAACAGCCAACCCTTGTGTCATTGCGGAAAATTTCCTGCGGGAAATGTTTGCTTCCATGAACCTGGCTGTTCAGATCAAGGCAGAAATGCGGGAAAAGCAGCTTTATATTGATTTGGATGGCGATGAGATGGGTATGCTCATTGGGAAAAGAGGTCAGACTTTGGATTCCATCCAGTATTTGGTAAATCTGGTAGTGAATAAGAACAGTGATTCTTATATTTCTGTCATGATTGATACAGAAAATTACCGGGAAAGAAGAAAAGAGACTTTGGAATCTCTGGCACATAATCTGGCAAAGAAAGTAAAACAGTCCAGAAAGAATATTGTGCTGGAACCGATGAATCCTTATGAAAGACGGATTATCCATTCCGCTTTGCAAAATGATAAATATGTAACTACCTTCAGCGAAGGGAAAGAACCCTTCCGCTATGTGGTACTGACTTTGAAAAAGAAGGACGGCGCACCGGCGGGAAATCAAATGAAAGAGCGGAAGTCTCCCAAGATGAAAAAAACTGTATCAGAGGAATAATGCTTTGTAAAAAAAACCCGAAGAGTTGGGAAACTTTCCTATCCTCTTAGGGTTTTTTTTGCGCTCTTTCAAAAGGCTTTATAAAACGGTGATTTTAGGTTTATCATTGGAAACTTTGCGTTGTCATTTTTTGTAAAAAAAGGAGGAATCTGGGATGCAGGAATGGACAAAAATTGCAGTTTGGCTTCTATTGTTCCTTGGGTTTCTATATGTTCTTTATTTACAGGGACTTTGTGTAATACACAAAAAGATAGCAGTACGGTATGTCGGTTCTTTGCCTTTTGGAAAAACAAAAAACGCCATGAAAGGAAAATTCCGTCTTTGTCATGGCAGTATCAAACGGGTGCTCTGCCTTCCGGAAGGCAAAACGTATCAGTTTGATTTTTCATCCCAGGTGACAAAAGGCAATGTTTTTGTTTCCATCCGGCATAAGGGGGACAATGCTGCGGTTACTTTAAACCAGGAAAAACCGCAGGCAAGGATTGTGGTACCGGAGCAGAAAAAATTGTATGTAACCGTGCATTTTCAAAAAGCCGATGGAGCCTATACATTAGGCTGGCAGACAGTGGAAGCGTAAAAGGTAAAAAAGCTGCTGTTTTTCCATTGCATCAGAAATCATAGAAAAGGAGATACAGGATATGATCGCATATGAACAAGAAGATATCATTGCTGCTATTTCTACCCCTTCCGGCAGCGGCGGCATTGGCATTGTACGCTTGAGCGGAGAAGGCTCCATTGAGCTGGCAGACCGCCTGTTTTCAGGAAAAAAGAAATTGACCCAAAAACCCAGCCATACCATCTCCTATGGGAAAATTATGGATGGAGATAAGGTGATAGATGAGGTTTTGGTATCTGTCATGCGCGCGCCTCATACGTATACCTGTGAGGATGTGGTGGAGATCAACTGTCATGGAGGTCCTTACGTAACCCATAAAGTATTGGAAACGGTGTTAAAACACGGTGCCAGAGCAGCCAGAGCCGGCGAGTTTACCAAACGTGCCTTCTTAAACGGCAGAATTGATCTGACCCAGGCAGAGGCAGTCATTGATCTGATCCAGTCTCCTACGGAATACGCCAGAGAAATGGCAGTAACCCAGCTGGGCGGTAAGCTAAAAGAGACAGTAACAGCCCTGCGCAGTGATGTCATTGATATGATTGCTTCTTTAGAGGCAGTCATTGACTATCCGGAATATGATGTGGAAGAAGAAACCTATGAGGATATTCTCCGGAAAAGCGAGACATTGCTGGAAAAAATGAAACAGCTCTTAGCTGGCGCCGATGAGGGACGGATTTTGCGGGAAGGCATTAAAACCGTTATTTTGGGTAAACCCAATGTGGGAAAATCCTCTCTGCTGAACTTCCTTTTGGATGAAGAACGTGCCATTGTGACGGATATTCCCGGCACCACCAGAGATACCCTTGAGGAAATGGTAAACTTGTCTGGTATTCCCATGAAACTGGTGGATACGGCAGGTATTCGGGAAACGGCAGACCAGGTAGAGCAAATCGGGGTTGCCCGTTCCAAAGCCCATGCCAAGGAAGCAGATTTGATCCTGCTGCTGTTGGATGCGTCCCGTCCTTTAGAGGAAGAAGACCGGGAAATTTTTGCGTTCTTAGAGGGGAAAAAAGCCATTGTTCTGCTCAATAAAACAGACCTGCCCCAGGTTTTGACCATGGAAATGGTAAAAGAGGCGTTGCCCCGGAATTGTACCGTTTTACCGGTTTCCATTTTGGATGGCGCGGGAATGGAACCTTTTTTGGCAGAATTGAAGCGGTTATTTTTCCATGGAGAGATCCGCCCCGATCAAACCATGCTCCAAAATACCAGACAAAAAGAGGTGCTGGAGCGTGCCATTGCGGCGTTGGAACGGGTGAAAACTTCCATTGGAGAAAAAATGCCGGAAGATTTCCTTTCCATGGATTTACAGGAGGTTTCTTCTATTCTGGGAGAAATTACGGGAGATGCTGCCAGTGAGGAAATCATTGACCGTATCTTTACAAAATTCTGTTTAGGAAAATAAATCACATGTTTTTGCCTGCGTCATAAAAGAAATATGAAATTTGCATGAAAAATTGCATTTTTTAGGAATAAAGGTTGTATGCCCGCAATAAAAAGTTTAAAGTTAGAGTAGTAATATAAAATTTAGGTAAAGTTATGGCTTTTCGGGAAAGGAGGTATCCTTTATGTCACAAGAGGCAACCATACAGCAGGATAATGCTTTGGGAACGGCGCCGGTGGGAAAATTACTGTTTCGCCTGGCACTGCCCTGCATAACTGCCCAGCTGGTAAACGTGCTTTATAATATTGTAGACCGTATGTATATCGGTCATATTGAAGGTATTGGTGAAATGGCGTTGACTGGTATGGGTGTTTGTATGCCGGTTATTACAGCGGTTTCCGCTTTTGCGGCATTGGCAGCCATGGGCGGCGCATCCAAAGCGTCCATTTATATGGGCAGCAAAAATCAGGAAAAAGCGGAAAATATATTAGGCGCATGTACCGCTTTTTTGATTTTAATTGCGCTGTTTTTAACGGCAGTGATGCTGCTGTTTACCGATCCTATGCTGTATTTGTTCGGCGCCAGTGAAAATACCATTGGCTATGCCAGAGAATATATGCAGATCTACGCCATTGGCACCATTTTTGTGCAGCTGACTCTGGGGTTAAATAACTTTATTACAGCACAGGGATTTTCTAAGGTGAGTATGTATACTACACTCATTGGTGCCGTGTTTAATATTGTATTAGATCCTATTTTTATTTTCCTGTTTGACATGGGGGTTCGTGGCGCGGCTTTGGCTACGATCATCAGCCAGGCTATTTCTGCCATTTGGGTCATTCGTTTTTTAACAGGCACAAAGACGACATTGAAACTGCGCTTAGACCGGGTACGCATTATGCCCAAATTGTTGATTCCTTGTTTGGCTTTGGGTCTTTCTCCCTTTACCATGCAGTTTACAAACAGTGTTATCAATGTGTTCTATAATAAATCTTTGTTGTTTTATGGCGGCGATACTGCGGTTGGCGCTATGGTCATTCTTTCCAGTGTAAACCAGTTTACGTTTTTATTGATACAGGGACTGTCCCAAGGCGCGCAGCCTATTACAGGTTATAATTATGGTGCAGCCAATGTGGAGCGGGTAAAGCATGTGGTGAAATTACTGATTTGCTGTAGTTTCTGTTATGCCACTTTGGCTTGGGGTATCATTCAGATGTTCCCGAAGCAGGTTTGCTCTATTTTCGTAGGAAAAGGCACCCTTCTGGATTATTCTGCGCAGATGTTGACTATCTATATGAAATGTTCTTTGCTGATGGGAATTCAGAATGCGTGCCAGCAGTCCTTTTTGTCCATTGGCAATGCAAAAATATCCCTGTTTTTGGCAGTGCTGCGTAAAATCATACTGATTCTGCCGCTGATTTTACTGATGCCAAGATTGTTCCCTGCGGATCCGGTTTCTGCCATCTTCGCAGCAGAGCCCATTGCGGACGTTATTGCCGTATCCACCACAGCAACCATGTTTTTCTTCTATTTCCGCAAAGCTATGGCAGAGTTGGAGAAAAAACGTGCCAATATGCAGGCGTAATGAAAAAAAGATACCATTTCCGACAAATTTATGATAAGATGTACGGCATGAAGTGTAATATTACCATAGAAAAAAGCGGTCTGCGTACCGCTTTTTCAAAATAGAAGGAGTGAACAGGAATGTACGAGGCAGATACGGTGGATGTGGTGGTAGTTGGCGGCGGTCATGCCGGCTGTGAAGCGGCGCTGGCGGCAGCCAGAATGGGATTGGAGACAGTGCTGTTTGCCATTAGTCTGGACAGCATCGCTATGATGCCCTGCAACCCTTCCATCGGCGGCAGTTCGAAAGGACATTTGGTGCGGGAGATTGATGCCTTAGGCGGTGAAATGGGTAAAGTCATCGATCAAACCTATATCCAGACCAAAATGCTCAATACGGCAAAAGGTCCTGCTGTTTACTCTTTGCGTGCCCAGGCGGATAAGAAGAAATACCAGGAAGAAATGAAACACCGTTTGGAACTGACAGAGCATTTGAGAATCAAGCAGGCAGAGATTACCCAGCTGCTGGTAGAAAAGGATACCATTACCGGTGTGGTTACTGCTTCCGGCGCGGTATACCATTGTAAAGCAGTGGTCCTCTGCATGGGTACTTATATGATGGGCAGATGCCTTTGCGGCGATCATGTGACCCATTCCGGTCCCAATAATTTGATGGCAGCCACCCATTTGAGCGAAAACCTGCGCCAGTTGGGCATCCGTCTGTATCGTTTCAAAACCGGCACTCCTGCCCGGATGCTGAAATCTTCTTTGGATTTGGATAAAATGGTGCCCCAGTACGGGGATAACCACATAGTGCCTTTCTCCTTTACGAACCGTGCCGAGGATATTGCAAGGGATCAGGTATTATGCTGGCTGACCTATACCAATGAACAAACCCATACTGTGATCCGTAATAACCTGGACCGCTCTCCCTTGTACTGCGGTGTGATCGAGGGTACAGGCCCCAGATACTGCCCGTCTATTGAGGATAAAGTGGTGCGGTTTGCCGATAAGAAGGCACATCAGCTTTTTGTGGAGCCGGAAGGGGAAAATACAGAGGAAATGTATATCCAGGGCATGAGTTCTTCTTTGCCGGAGGATGTGCAGATTGCCATGTACCGTACCATTCCTGGTTTAGAGCATTGCGAAATTACTCGTTTTGCCTATGCCATTGAGTATGACTGCATCGATGCGACCCAGCTGAAGCTGTCTTTGGAGTTTAAGAAGATCCATGGACTGTTCTCTGCCGGTCAGTTCAACGGCAGCAGCGGTTATGAGGAAGCGGCGGCTCAGGGCATCATTGGCGGTATTAACGCTGCCCGTTATGTGCAGAAAAAAGCCCCCCTCATTCTACGCAGGAATGAAGCGTATATTGGTGTGCTGATTGATGATTTGATTAGTAAAGGCTCCAAAGAACCTTACCGTATGATGACTTCCCGGGCAGAGTTCCGCCTGCTTTTAAGACAGGATAACGCGGACCTGCGCCTGACGCCTTATGGATATGAAATGGGTTTGATTGGCGAAGAACGGTATCAGGCATTTTTACAGAAGCGGGAAGCCATTGAAAAAGAAGAGGCAAGAGTGCGCAAAGTATTGGTGCGTCCCTCTCAGGAAGCGGAAACACTCTTTGCTTCTTGCGGCAGTACCCCTATTTCTTCCGGTGTCCATTTGAGTGATTTGATCAAGCGCCCGGAGTTTACTTATGATAAATTGGCGCCTCTGGACCCTGAGCGCCCCGATTTGCCGGAAGATGTACGGGAACAGGTGAATATTCAGGTAAAATATGAAGGCTATATCAGCCAGCAGCAGAAACATGTGGAACAGTTCGCAAAACTGGAAAACAAGAGCCTGCCGGAGGATATGGACTATGCCAATATGCAGGGGCTGCGCTTGGAGGCCAGACAAAAACTGGATGCCATCCGCCCTGCTTCCATTGGACAAGCCAGCCGTATTACCGGTGTATCCCCGGCGGATATTTCCGTATTGCTGGTATATCTGGAGCAGTATCATAGAACCCATCGTCAAAATCAGGAACAATCACTGTGAGGTACGCGCATGACTTGCCATAATTTCTGTATTCTGGAAACGCCGCCCAAAGACGGGGAAGTATTTGAATTTGACCTGGAACGATATGCCAGACGGGTGGATGTGGAAGATGATCTCTTGGCAACTGTGGCAGAAACATGGCTGGATGTGCCCTGTTATTGGAATGCAAAAGGAAATGGGATGCAAAAGGGTTTGGCTTATTTTGGCATCACCCTGATACCTCCAGCTTCTGCCGCAAAGATAATATCACATATCCAAGGGCAGGCAGAGTTTGCGCAGCTGTCAGCGCTCCTGCAAACGGCGGTACAAGAAGAAAAATATGTGCTCCATTTTGGTATTTAGTCCAATTAAGATACGATTAGATAGAAAGGAGGCGGTTTCCCATGAAAAAGGGAACGTTTTTCCTGCCCTGGCAGGAAGATGCCTCATATCAGGTACATCAGAAACAGCTGTACTTCCCTTCGAGGGAAGCCCAGCGGGAAGACGTCCTGTGTTTTCAGGACTCCCCTGTCCCCAGTTTTTCCCTGCCCAATTCCAAGGGTACGGTAGTGTCTTTTCTGGAAGCCTTAAAGGCAGGAAAACGGGAAGAAGCGGCAAATTATTTATCCTTTGCCCTAAAACCCTATACAGATCTGACAGAGTTGGATCATTTTTTGGAAAATATGTCCAGTTACCGCCTCTATGGTGCGGATCAAAAAGAAAAGTCTTGTAAACTGGTGCTTTTAGCCCATCAAAAAGGTTCAAGGGAACCGGCAGTATTGTCCTTTCATTTGGTGGCGGAACCCACCAGCCGTGGAAAGTGGAAGATCTGCCAGATTGTAAAAGAATGACAATTTGCCAGTGGGATGGATATGCGCTATGAAAACCATCTATGGCAACGGATCAAAGATCATGGAGAAAATAGAAAGGAACGCCATTTATGGAAAAAGAACTGGAACAGCTCTTATACCAAAGCGCAGAAAGAATCGGTGTCCATTTGGCTCCAGACCAGCTGAAGTCCTTTGGAACGTATATGGATCTTTTGCTGGAATGGAATGAGAAAATGAACTTGACGGCTATTACGGAGCCGGAAGAAGTGGTACAGAAGCATTTTGCAGACTGTTTGACACTGCTGCCCTGCCTGCCTGAAGAAACCGGCTTACGCGTCATTGATGTGGGCACCGGCGCTGGTTTTCCCGGGCTTCCTGTAAAGATAGCACGTCCGGATTTGCAGGTTACGCTGTTGGACAGCCTGCAAAAGCGGATTACATTTTTGGAAACAGTCATTGCACAGCTTTCCTTAAGAGAAATCCACTGCATCCATGCCAGAGCAGAAGATGGCGGACGCGACAGCAGCCTGCGGGATGGTTTTGACTGCTGTGTTTCCCGTGCCGTTGCCCGCATGAGCGTGCTGGCAGAATACTGCCTGCCTTTTGTAAAGCCGGGCGGTCTGCTCATTGCCCTGAAGGGCCCGGAAGCCCAGGAAGAAGTGGAAGAAGGAAAGAAAGCCATTGCTGCCTTGGGTGCAAAAGTGGAAGCCGTTTATCAGGTAGAAGTACCCTTTACAGACCTGCATCATACGCTGGTACTGGTGCGCAAGGAAAAACCTACTCCCAAGCGTTTCCCCAGAAAAGCGGGAAAAGCGGCAAAAGAGCCGATTGTGTAAAAAATGATTGGTGAAATGAAATAGGAAAATAACCGTCTGTATGGGAAAGAAACATCATACAGTCTGGGATAACATCATACAGAAAGGAGAAAATCAGCATGGAATGTCCTTACTGCAAACAGGAAATGGAACGGGGATATATCCAATGCCGGGATGGCATTACATGGACACCGAAAAAACAGCCGGTAAAGGCATTGTCTTTTTTGGCAAAGGGTGCAGTTAGTTTGTGTAATGACGGAACCACTTCTTCCTCCACGGTCATTGCATACCATTGTAAAAACTGCAAACTGGTATTGATTTCCTATCAGGATGCTTAAAATCAGAAAAAAAGGAGACTGCCATGGATACTTGGTTAGGAATGCTTTTTGCTAACTTGCTGATTCCGATGATTATGATTGGGTTTGGATGGTGGTTTTCCCGCCACGCACCCAAAGAGATTCATTTTTTGTTTGGCTATCGCACCACCATGTCTATGAAAAATCAGCAGACATGGCAGTTTGCCCATCATTACTGCGGAAGACTGTGGTTTTTGTGGGGCAGGATTTGGCTTGCCGTAGTTGTTGTGTGTATGGTGCTGTTGGCAGGAAAAACGGAAGAAACAGTGGAAACCTTTGGCGGTGTTCTTTCTTTGATAGGATGTATTCCTCTGGCGGCGGTGATTGTGCCTACGGAAATTGCGCTGCGCCGGACCTTTGATGCAGACGGCAACCGAAAAATAGAGGAAGAAAAGGAAAAATAAACGGTCATAAGTATATTCCACTTAAGGAAATAAAAAATTTTATGAAGCTGATTTACAGACTATCTCTTTTGATAAAAGGAGATAGTCTGTTTTTGTGGAAAAAAGCAGGCGGCTTTTGCGGTTTTTGGTCGAAAGTTGTGGTGCGGTTTTGATTTTTCGCAAAAGAAAGTGTGTTACCATAGATTTAGAAGAAAGAACGATTTTTTTTCAGGAGTGAACCGAAAAAAAGCGATTTGGGAGGAGTGAAACTATGGAAGCACTGCAATTTTCCGTCATACAAAATAAGGCAGAACGGGCGAACCCCGTCATTCGCCAAATCCCCATTGACAAAATACGGGCGAATCCGTATCAAGCCAGGAAATTTTTCCATTTGGGAAAATTGGAAGAATTGGCACGATCCATTGAAGAGCATGGGCTGTTGGAACCCATTACGGTGCGCAAAAGAAAAGGCGGGTATTATGAGCTGGTATCAGGAGAAAGACGGCTGCGTGCCTGTGAGATGGCAGGGCTGTTGGTAATACCTGCTGTTGTTATACAGGTGAATGACCAGGAAAGCGCCCTGCTGGCGTTTTCGGAAAATTTAACCCATCAGCCTTTGAATTTTTTAGAAGAAGCGGAAGCCTGCCGTAATTTGATGGAAGACCATGATTTGACGGAGGCGGAGGCCGCAGAACGGTTAGGCTGTTCCCCCATCTATTTCACAGAACGGCTGCGGCTGCTGCGGCTGGGGGAAGATATACTGCGTAAATTGGTACGCTATGGTTTTACGGCGGAGCATGCCAAGGCGTTATTACGCCTGACAGAACCTCAGCGGGAAGAAGTATTGGATGAGATGATTGCCAAACGCATGGACGCGGAGCAGACAGATGCGGTGGTTTCAGCCATGTTGGCAGAAGAAACGGAAAAGAAAGAACACCGGGGCAGACGGGAAAAATGTGTATTAGGTGATTTTCGGTTATGTACCAATACCATTAAACAGTCTGTGGAGCTGATTCGGAAAAACGGCATTCCTGTAGAATATAAAGATAGACAGCGTAACGGCAGTTATGAGATCCATATTACCATCCGCAAAAAGAAAAGCAAAGATACTGTCAGTAAGCTGGAACCAGTAAAAGAATAAAGCCCCCTGTTGGGAGATGTGTAGGAAGATTTCCTGCGCATCCCCTTTTTTATTACGGCTATCATTACGGATTGCCAGCACTGTAAGGCTATGTTATGATAAACAAAAGGAGCCCAAAGAGTGTGATAAAAAAGGAGAAGAAAAGATGAAAGAAACAGATTCAAAAAAATTTTCCACCGCTGTAGCCATTGGATCAGCATTTGGAATTGCCCTTTCTAATTTGACCGTTGGTTTATGTTTGGGTTTTTTATTTGGCTATCTTTTGGAATCAAAGCAAAAAAAGGATTCTTAACCCATGGATGATCTGTCTTACAGTATCCGCATTTTTCCAGTTTATTTCGTATGTAAATCGGATAGAAAAGAAGATTAGCAAAAGAGGAGGGAGTTTCCATGTATGGAAAAATGATATGTATTACACTGGCTGCATGGCTGGTAGGACTGGTGGTGGATGCCAATTGCAGATTCCAACCCTTAGGTATTTTATGTTTACGGATGCTGTTTCCCCTTTTGGCAGTGGGATGCTGCCTCTTGTATGCCATTCAAAAACAGGAAAAGTGATGTTGAAAAAGTGAAATGAAAAAAGATAAGGGAAAAGGTGAGAAAGCATGAAAAAAATCGTATTAGGCTGTACACTGCTTTTGGCAGGAATCCTTTCCGATGCCATGCTCTTTGCCGGTTCGATGGCAAATGACTGGACCATCAATGGCCAACATTCTGCCATTTGGGTGCTGAGCCGTTATGGCTTGATGCCGCTGGTGCTTTTCTTTGGCCTGATTGCACTGTTAGGTATAGCCATTACCCTTTGGGGGATTTTAGAGGAAAAGTAATTTCTAAACTTTTTTAGGCAATATGCTCCATGATATACGAGGAATACACGATGGAAATCAAAGAAATCAAACAAAACAAAAAACAGTATTTACCATTGCTGCTGCTGGCGGATGAACAGGAAGATATGATAGACCGATATTTGGAAAGAGGCACCATGTATGTGCTGGAAGAAAATGGTGTGAAAAGCCTGTGTGTGGTAACCGATGAACAAAATGGCATTTTAGAATTAAAAAATATTGCCACAGAGCCAGCTTTCCAGAAAAAGGGGTATGGAAAAGCCCTTTTAGATTATTTAGAAAAAAGGTATCGGGGACAGTACGAAATATTACAGGTGGGAACGGGAGAATGCCCCTCTACCCTGGGTTTTTACGAAGCCTGTGGATTTACGCGATCCCACCGGGTAGAACGGTTTTTTATCGATTACTATGATCATCCAATTTATGAAGATGGAAAACAGCTGGTAGATATGATTTATCTGCGTAAAAAATTATGATACGAAAAAGCCCCATTCAAATAAATTGGGGCTTTTGTTTCATTGTGCAGGTAGATTTTTAAAATATCCATGCGTTTCCAATAAAAAACGCAGACATCCTGTCTGCGGTAATCAGTGGAGGGTGCGGGGCTCGAACCCACGACCTCTTGCGTGTGAAGCAAGCGCTCTCCCGGCTGAGCTAACTCTCCAAATCACGATTGTATGATACCACTTTTGCAAAAAAGAATCAAGGTGCCTGTAAAAATAAAGTCTCTGTCCGAGATAAGTATTGGTATGCATAACTGACCTTTTTATTCATTTTTTATGAATGCCCAATGAAAAGGAGCAAGGTGTATCGACCTTGCTCCTCCTATGGGATATACTATTCAGTTCAAC
>CALWKY010000001.1 GCA_944381395.1 uncultured Lachnospiraceae bacterium | reverse complement strand
CCGGTGATGATGCGCTCAGGGGACACACCCGTTCCCATTCCGAACACGACGGTTAAGACCTGAGCGGTCGATGGTACTTGGCGGGCAGCTGCCTGGGAGAGTAGATGGTCGCCGGAATCCATTTTTTATGGGACGAAGGTTACGGAGTTCCTCTGAACCAGGACCCGCAGTTTCGCTCATCTTATATGGTGGATATGGCACAGTTGGTTAGCGCGCCAGATTGTGGCTCTGGAGGTCGTGGGTTCGAATCCCACTATCCACCCTTTATGGGTCATTAGCTCAGTTGGTAGAGCACTGGACTTTTAATCCAGGTGTCTCGGGTTCGAGTCCCGAATGACTCATCTTTTATGCAGTTGTGGCGGAATTGGCATACGCGCTAGACTAAGGATCTAGTCCGGGTTTCTGGGTAGGGGTTCAAGTCCCCTCAACTGCATGCAATTGTGCGCGAATGGCTCAGTGGTAGAGCATCGCCTTGCCAAGGCGAGGGTCGCGAGTTCGAATCTCGTTTCGCGCTTTTACTTTCTTTTAGCCGCCTGTTCTATCGTTTTGATGGGCTATCGCCAAGCGGTAAGGCACAGGACTTTGACTCCTGCATTCGCTGGTTCGAATCCAGCTAGCCCAGGTCTCAAAGATGGCTCCCGGAACCTATCCGGGACAATAATGGGGTATCGCCAAGCGGTAAGGCAACGGATTCTGATTCCGTCATTCGCAGGTTCGAATCCTGCTACCCTAGCTGGAAAAAGCTTCTGCTCATTGCAGGAGCTTTTTTGTTGTATATTGGCAAACTGGAATAGTTGGAATTATTTTTTAAAATAGAAGAAAACTTTTTTATAAAACAATATATTGGGAAGATGCAAGAGGAAAGTGCCTTTTTATCAAATCGCATTATTATATTGATTAGCTCGATTTGCCTATAAAATATAGGCAAGCAAATGCAATCATTATCTTGATAATCTGCCTTGCTTGCTACTATAGGCAAATTCAGCCAACTGCCATATAATTTAAGATTGCATTGCAGTGATAAAACTTTCCAAATGGCTGAAAATGTCTCATAAAGATCTATATATTTTTAGGATTTCAATTATCATTTAGTTCAGTTTCCCACAATAAGAAAGATGATTTTCAATGTTCCATTCATCATTTGCAGTAAAAGAATGCAATTTCTTTTAGAAAAATGAATTTAAGTCTTTACATTTGGTAAATATTTGGTATAGTATTATATGGAAATGAAAACGATGGGGTATCGCCAAGCGGTAAGGCAACGGATTCTGATTCCGTCATTCGCAGGTTCGAATCCTGCTACCCTAGTTGACATGAACGGATGACCGCAGGTTAAATGCCTCTGGTCATTCTTTTTTTGTAAAGAAAAAAGGAGGAACATATGAGCCACATCACTACGTATACTGGTCTGCATTTTGATCCCATCAACCCGAAGGAAGAATGGATACGAAACATAGACATTGCCCATGCACTTAGTTTGATTTGCCGGGGAAATGGACATATGAAGCATTTTTACTCCGTGGCACAGCACAGTATAAACTGCGCAAAAGAAGCAAAAGAGAAAGGTTTCTCCTTGCGTGTACAGTTGGGATGTTTACTCCATGACGCCAGTGAAGCGTACCTTTCCGATGTTACGCGGCCGGTAAAAAAATTACTGCCACAGTATTTGGAGGTTGAGAACAGATTACAGGAAATGATATGGAATCACTGGCTGCATACGCCTCTTTCAACAGAAGAGAAAAAACAGGTATTTGAAGTGGATGATATTTTATTTTATCATGAGTTTTGGCAGCTTATGGGAGAAAAAAAGATAAATCCATTACCGGTAATCCAATCTGAACCGGAGTTAGGAGAAATTTCATTTCAACAAGTGGAACAGGAATTTTTAGAACGGTTGGAGGCATTAAGTAGGGTTTATGATATGGAAGCAAAAGAAAAAGACTGACATAACAGTTGGGAAATGGGGAATGCTTGTTTTTTTCAAAACTTTGCGGTAAGATAAAAAACAGCGACAAACATACTCAGTGATAATCTGGCATTGTATATCAGCCAGTGAGATAAGGAGAAAACATGTTAGATTTATGTTTACTGGGAACAGGCGGTATGATGCCGATGCCCAATCGATTTTTGACTGCGCTTTTAGCAAGATTGAACGGTAAAATGCTCCTCATCGACTGTGGGGAAGGTACACAGGTGACGATGAAATTATTAGGATGGGGATTTAAAAATATAGATTGCATTTGTTTTACCCATTATCATGGGGATCATATTTCCGGTTTGCCTGGGCTCTTACTTACCATTGGAAATGCTGGACGTACGGAGCCTTTGACATTAGTAGGACCTGCCGGATTACAATATGTGGTAGAAGGTTTAAGACGGATTGCGCCGGAACTGCCTTTTCAAATTATTTATCGTGAAATGGAAAAGGAAGAAGACAGTCCTATCCAAGTAGGTGAATTTACCATTCATTATTGTAAGGCAGATCACATGGTTCCCTGCTACAGCTATAAAATCGAAGTAAAACGCAGAGGAAAATTTCAGCCCCAGAAAGCTAAAGCTTTGGGCTTACCTAAAGAACTGTGGGGTGTTTTGCAAAAGCAGGGCAGTGTGGTATGGAATGGAAATGTGTATGAACAGGACATGGTTATGGGGGAAGCCAGAAAAAGCATCACTGCTTCTTATTGCACCGATACCCGCCCGGTTTCCCGCCTCAAGGAATTTATAAAAGGCAGTCAATTATTGATTTGCGAAGGCATGTATGGAGAAGATGAGAAAAAAGACAAGGCTATTGCCCACAAGCATATGCTTTTTAGTGAAGCCGCACGCTTAGCAAAATATGCAGAAGTAGAAAAATTATGGCTGACCCATTATTCTCCGGCATTAAGTGAGCCAGAAGCGTTTTTGGAAGCAGCAAAAAGAATTTTCCCGGAAACAGAATTGGGCGAGGATAGAAAAAACATCACCCTCTTTTTCCCGGAAACGTAAAAAGGAGATGAGAAAAATGGAACAGAAAGATATTTTGATTTTGGGCATTGAAAGCTCCTGCGATGAAACCGCTGCTTCTGTGGTAAAAAATGGAAGAGAGGTGCTTTCCAATATAATTTCTTCTCAGATCGCATTGCATACCCTCTATGGTGGTGTAGTGCCGGAAATTGCGTCCAGAAAACATGTGGAAAATATCGACTATGTTATAGATGAAGCTTTACAGCAGGCAGGCGTAACATTAGATGAGATTGACGCTATTGGCGTGACGTATGGTCCTGGTTTGGTAGGTGCTTTATTGGTAGGATTGGCAGAAGCAAAGGCATTGGCATTTGCGGCAGGTAAGCCTCTGATTGGTGTGCATCATATCGAAGGACATATCAGCGCCAACTATATCGAAAATAAAGATTTTGTACCGCCCTATATGGCGCTGGTAGTTTCCGGCGGACACAGCCATTTGGTATATGTTTCTGACTATGGGAAATATGAGATTTTAGGCAGAACCCGTGATGATGCAGCGGGAGAAGCTTATGATAAAGTAGCTAGAGTCATTGGGATGGGCTATCCCGGTGGTCCTAAAATCGATGCCGCGGCAAAAAAAGGAAATCCCAAAGCCATTGCATTTCCCAGGGTTTATTTGGAAGAGGACAGCTATGATTTCAGCTTTAGCGGGCTGAAGTCTGCCGTATTGAACTATGTAAACAAGCAAAATATGATGGGACAGCCCATTGTACCAGAGGATGTGGCAGCTTCTTTCCAGGCAGCGGTAGTAGAGGTCTTGGTACATAAAACCATAAAGGCAGCCAAAGAGCGGGGCGTAAAACAAATCGCGCTGGCTGGCGGTGTGGCTTCCAACTCAGCGCTGCGGACCGCTATGAAAGAAGCTTGTGATAAAATTGGCTGCACCCTGTCTGTGCCCAGCCCTATTCTTTGTACGGATAATGGCGCAATGATTGGCTGTGCCGCGTATTACGAATATATACAAGGCGTGAGAGACGATTTATCCTTGAATGCAAATCCTAACTTGAAACTGGGAGAAAGATAAACGCGTAAAAGGCTTTTTAACGCATAAGATATGATTCTTATGCGTTATTTTATTGGAAGTGAAAGAAAGACATATAAAATATAGTGATAGAGAAAGCAAAATAAGGAACCGTAGAAAAAGAACAAGGCGAACATTTGTTGCGTAAATTCATTTGCTTTTTAGAGAGCATCTATGCTATACTTTATTTTTAGAAAGATTGCATGGAAAGAATATGTTTTGATACAGAGGTGAAGAAACGTGGCGGAACGAAAGACCACGAAACGGACAACGACTAGAAAAGCGGCACCCAAGTCCGCAACCAGAAAAACAACTGCAAAGCGGAGCACCAGACAAAAGAAAAAACCGAAATTTGGTGACAGCTTAGCAGATGAAATGATTCTTTTGGTTATTTTACTGGTTTGTGTATTATTATTGGTTAGCTTATTTACGGACAAGCTGGGTATTGTGGGTGAGTTTTTATCCACGTTAAGCAAGGGGCTTTTTGGTTTCAGCAGTGTATTATTACCCATTTTGACCGGAGCGTTTTGTATCTGGATGCTGGGCAGTGAAGAAAAAGAACATGCGGGAATGCGATTGGGCGGCGGTATTTTGCTTCTGCTCAGCATTTCCGCAGCAGCACAGATCTTTAACCCTGTTACATTGGGAGTTGCTGGAAATACCTTTTTTGGCAATGCAGCTGCATACTATCAAGCAGGGAATATGACCAACGGCGGTTTGCTTGGCGGGCTGCTTGGCAGCGCATTCTATAGTTTGTTTAACTGGGGCAGCGCGGCTGTGCTGTTGGTTTTTATTCTCATTGCTTTCATGATGATAACAGGAAAATCTATTTTTGCTATGATTATGGACATAGCGGAAGAACGGAAGGAAAGACAGCGGGAAAGAAACGAAAGAATTAAAGCGAAGGCTGAGGAAATCCGCAGATTAGAAGCGCTGGAGGAAGAACGGGAAGCAAAACGGGAAGCACAGCGTGGGCGGAAGCGGAAAACAAAAGAAGATTATAATATTCAGATAGAAAAGGAACATACACCGGCGCCTGTGGTGGAGGAAACGGTATTCCGCAAAAGGGGCGCGGCGGAAATGTCTGTAAAAAAGCGGGAGCCTATCTACGATTATATCAAAGAGATGCAGGAGAAACCTATATTGGATGAACCGCAAAAAGAAAGCCCTACTGCGGCACAGGCAGCAGCGGCAGCTGGTTTTACAGTGATACCAGGCGGGGAAGACGCAGCACCTGTACCGGATTTAAAGGAAGAAGAACCGGCTGCAGAGGAAATCTCTTTTGCGGGATTTACCGAAGATGCTCATAGTGTTTCAGAAGAAATTCCTGTGGCAGAAGATGTGCTTGAACCGGCAGTACCAGAGGATACAGCGATGGTTCAAGCAGATACGGAAGAACCTCTGGAAGAAGTGGCGGAAGAAAGCATTTCTACACAAAAAGAGGAGCCCCTTCCTGCCAAAAAGGAAGAAACCCCTCCTCAGCCGCCAGTGGAAGAAGGAGAGCCAGAGCTTCCTTATATTTTCCCGCCTTTCAGCTTGTTAGGAAAAGATCCGGGAAAAAAGAGCGGCAGCTCCAAGCTGGAAGCACTGGAGAATGCAAAAAAATTGGAAAATACCCTGCGTTCGTTCGGTGTGGAGGCAAAGGTAATTCAGGTCAACCAGGGTCCTACTGTAACGCGGTATGAGTTAACACCCAGCGTGGGTGTAAAGGTAAGTAAAATTGTCAGTCTTTCTGATGATATTGCCTTAAATCTGGCAGCCAGCGGCATTCGTATCGAAGCGCCTATTCCGGGAAAAGCGGCAGTTGGTATTGAAGTACCCAATAAGGAGACACAATCTGTATATTTACGGACGGTGCTGGAAAGTGACGCTTATAAGAAATTCCCCTCTAAATTGGCATTTGCCTTGGGTGAAGATATTGCCGGCAATCCAGTAGTGACGGATATTGCGAAAATGCCGCATTTACTTATTGCTGGCGCAACAGGCAGCGGTAAGAGCGTATGTATCAATACTTTAATCTGTAGTATCCTTTATAAGGCAGAGCCGAAGGAAGTGAAACTGCTTTTGGTAGACCCGAAAGTGGTAGAGCTGAGTGTTTACAATGGCATTCCTCATCTGCTGATTCCTGTTGTGACAGATCCGAAAAAAGCAGCCAGTGCTCTCAACTGGGCAGTAAAAGAAATGCTGCAGCGGTACAATGATTTCGCGGCGGCCGGCGTACGGGACATTAAGGGATATAACGCATGGAAAGAAGAAGAAGGCAAGGAAAACGAAAAAATGCCGCAGATTGTCATTATCATTGACGAGTTGGCTGACTTGATGATGGCGGCACCTGGCGAAGTGGAAGATTCTATTTGCCGTTTGGCACAGATGGCCCGTGCGGCAGGCATGCATTTGATTATTGCCACACAGCGTCCGAGTGTAGATGTCATTACTGGTGTCATTAAGGCAAATATTCCTTCCAGATTGGCATTTGCTGTTTCCAGCGGTATTGATAGCCGTACTATTTTGGACATGGTGGGTGCGGAAAAGCTGGTTGGAAAAGGTGATATGTTGTTCTATCCCGTTGGGCAGAATAAACCCACTCGTCTGCAAGGCGCTTTTGTAACGGATAAAGAAGTGGAAAAGATTGTGGAATTTTTGCGGGAAACCAGCAAACCTTCTTATACCCAGGAAATGATTGATAATATTACATCTGCTGCAGGCTCTGGCAGTACCTCCAGAGGCACTGTGGATGAGTTATTTGATCAGGCAGTGGAATTAGTCATTGAAAAGGAAAAAGGTTCTGCGTCTATGTTGCAGCGGTATTTCCGTGTAGGATATAACCGCGCAGCCAATATGATTGAAGAAATGGAACGCCAAGGCATTGTGGGACCGGATGAGGGTTCCAAACCCAGAAAGGTTTTGATCAGCCAAAGCCAGTGGGAAGATATGCGTGATGGCGTTACCCATGATGATACGAAAGAATCTTAATTTGGTAAGTTGCTATAAATAAATATTTTTTTTACAAAAACTCCATGGGATGGAAAATCTATCTCATGGATTTTTTTATGAAAATGAAAGAGGGGCTAAATGCGTATAAAAAAGCACTTTCATTGCTTATGAAGCATGGATATGGTAAAATGAAGTGATTTTTGTATGAGATAGGAGGGCATTTATGGAGATTCGGGTGCTTCGTTATTTTTTGATGGTGGCAAAAGAAGAAAGCATTACCAAAGCGGCTAACCGCTTACATCTAACACAACCCACCTTAAGCCGTCAATTATCGCAAATGGAAGAAGAAGTAGGTGTCAAATTGCTGGAAAGAGGCGCAAGAAAAATTACTTTGACGCCAGAAGGTATTTTATTGCGTAGAAGGGCAGAAGAAATTCTACAGTTGGTGGATAAGACAGAGCAAGAGTTATTGGAACAGGAAATGCAAGTCCAAGGGAAAATCACCATGGGCTGTGGAGAAGCGGCGTCAATGGAGGTATTAGCGGAATTGATTCGCGCGTTTCGTGAAAAATATCCTTTGGTACAGTTTGATATGTTCACGGCTACAGCGGATTTGGTCAAAGAACGCATGGATCAAGGATGGATCGATATCGGTTTATTATTGGAACCAATAGATATGGAAAAATATGATTTCATTCGTTTGGATACAGTAGAAAGATGGGCTGTTTTAATGTGTCCTACAGATCCATTGGCGGCAAAAGACGCTATTACGGCAAAAGATTTATTGTCAAAACCATTGATTCTGCCGCAACGCCCCAATGTGCAGAGCGAACTAATGAATTGGTTTGGTATGGACTATGAGAAATTAAATATTGCTTTTACCAGTAATCTGACAATGAACAGTGCGGTACTGGTTAGCCACGGTTTGGCATACGCAATGACAATGGAAGGACCCGTTTCATTTTGGGATTCGAAAAAACTTGTATATAAACCTTTGTCTCCTGCATTAACCACTACAGGTGTTTTGGCTTGGAAACGCAGCCAGCCTTTTAGTATTGCGACAGTAAAATTTATTGAACACGTAAAATGCTTTTTAGGCATGGCTCAGGCATAAAAAGTAAGTATTTGATATATTAAGAGTTCTGCTTTATGATAGAGGTACAAAAAGAAATGAATCTTTTTGTACTTCTTTTTTTAGGAAAAATGAAAAGTATAAAGAATGGGGGTAAGCAGCATGAAAAAAATATGGGCTTTATTATGGATCTGCTGTGCGGTGGCAGGTCTTCCTGCTTGTGGAGAAACAACAGAAGACCCCGCTGCGGATCAACAGGAGACTATTTCACAAAGTGATTCAGCGCCACAAGCAGAGAAGGAAGCGATAGAAGAAGAGAATACCAGTAAAGCTTTGGTTGTTTATTTTTCTGCTACGAATACAACAGAAGGTATTGCGGAAAAACTTGCCGCTGGTTTGGAAGCAGATTTATATGAGATTGTACCACAAGAAGCTTATACGGAAGCGGATCTTGCTTATCGTGACAGCAACAGCCGTGCCACTTTAGAAATGAATGATCCGCAAGCAAGACCAGCCATTTCTGGCACAGTGGAAAATATGGAGCAGTATGATATTATTTTTTTAGGGTATCCCATCTGGTGGGGAGATGCTCCGCGGATTATAGATACCTTTTTGGAAAGCTATGATTTTTCTGGAAAGACAGTGATACCGTTTTGCACTTCTGGCAGCAGCGGAATTGACGCCAGTGTGGAAAATTTAAAAACTTTGGCAACAGATGCTACCTGGCTGGATGGACAGCGCTTTGCGGGAAATGCCACACAGGAAGCAGTAATGGAATGGGTTCATTCTCTGGATTTAAATTTATAAGGAAAAGATTCTTCATTGGAAAGAAACAGAGATTCCGTCTGGCTTTGCTTCTGAGAAATTGTTAGAAAAATGGAGGGGAAAGGATGGTACAGCAGGAAGAGCGCTTTTCGAATCAGGATTTGTATCAGATGATTATCCCGCTGTTTTTGGAACAATTTTTGGTTATGCTGGTTGGCTTTGCAGACACATTAGTAGTCAGTTATGTGGGAGAGGCAGCTGTATCAGGCGTTTCTTTAGTAAACCAGCTCAATACTATTTTTATTTACTTATTTATGGCGCTGGCTGCTGGCGGATCTGTTGTGATCAGCCAATATATTGGAAGAAAAGCGCTGGCTGCTGCGGGAGAAGCTGCCAGCCAGCTGTTTCTTTTTTCCATTCTTTTTTCCAGTCTAACGGCAATTCTGGTTTTTGCCGGAAAAGAGGTAATTTTACAATTACTTTTCGGAAAGGTAGATGATGAAGTCATGGAGGCTTGCGTCATTTATCTAACGATTTCTGCGTATTCTTATCCGGCGTTGGCTGTATACAATGCGGGCGCCGCACTTCTTCGGAGTCTCGGAAAAACCAGGTTTACCATGTATTTATCCTTTGCGTCGAATTTCATCAATGTGATAGGAAACCTTATAGGTGTTTTTGTACTGCATGGAGGTGTGGCAGGGGTTGCCTATCCTTCACTTGCAGCCAGAATGTTTTCCGCGGTAGTGATTACAATCTATTGTTTTCAGTGTCAAAATGCAGTAGTTTATCGCAGCAAATGGATATTCCAGTGGAAACAGGAGATGATGAACCATATTTTGAAAATTGCTATTCCCAATGGTATGGAAAATGGCGCTTTTCAACTGGTGAAGGTAGCTTTAAGCAGTTTAGCAGCGCTATTTGGTACTTATCAAATCGCAGCAAATGGCGTGGCACAAAGTATTTGGTCATTAGCGGCATTAGCAGGTGTTGCCATGGGACCGGTTTTTATTACGGTTATTGGGCAGTGTATGGGGAATGGCGATACTGCGTCTGCTGACCGGTATTTTCATAAATTACTGCGCATTACAGTGTCGCTTTCCGTCATTTGGAATTTACTGGTTTTTCTGATAACGCCTCTCTTTTTGCAGTTTTATGCACTGGAAGCTGAAACAAAAGAATTAGTGATATGGCTGGTTTTGATACATAATGTATTTAATGCCTTAGCATATCCTTTTTCCGGTACACTGAGCAATGGCTTACGGGCTGCCGGGGATGTGCGTTTTACCATGTATATTTCTGTGATTTCAACATTGGCAGTTAGATTATTCTGTTCCTATCTTTTTGGGATTTCTTTCCAAATGGGTGTAATTGGTATTGCGATTGCCATGGTTTTCGATTGGATTTTTAGAGCTGTGGTATTTTATAGGCGGTTACAGTGTGGAAAATGGAAAACGTTTCAGGTGATATAATTTTGGAGTAAACATTAGGAGGAGATTTTATGTATCATAAAACTTTAGTAGCATATTTTTCAGCAACGGGAACGACTGCGAAAGCGGCAAAAAAATTGGCTGAAGCAGCGGGAGCGGATTTATATGAGATAAAGCCACAAATTCCCTATAGTCATGCTGATTTAAATTGGATGGATCCCAAGAGCCGTACCTCATTGGAAAGAAAAAATCCTGCAATCCGGCCGGAGATAGAGGAAGGAATGGAAGATATAGCACAATATGATGAGATTTTCATTGGATTTCCTATTTGGTGGTATACCGCTCCAAACATTATTCATACCTTTCTGGAAAGCTTTGATTGGAAAGGAAAAAGGATTATTCCGTTTGCCACATCCGGCGGCAGTAATTTGGGTAATACATGCGAAGATCTGCAGAAAAGTTGTCCAGGTGCGACAGTTGTACAAGGAAAAATGCTGAATGGTTCTTTTGCGGAAGAAACACTACAAAAGTGGATTGCATCTTTGCAAAAGTAATTTTTATACAAAGGCAGCAGCCAGAAAATCTTTTCTGGCTGAACTGCTTTTTTTGTTAAACGGAAGATAGGATTCTGATTTTGGAACCTTTTTTGGTTTTAAGCAAGAATCATAATATAATTAGTCGACATAATATTTAATAATTTGTAAATAAAAATAGAGAAAACGCTGTAAATTCAATAAATTTAATGTTCACAAAAAGTTTACAAAAAAATTAGCACTCACATATTGACAGTGCTAACAACAAGTGGTATAGTATATCCAGAACAAAGGAAAGGGATCGTAAAGAGGAGCTCTCCTCCATCCTCCCCAACGCTCCGGGTTCAAAAAGGATATTGACATAGTGATTAAAGGAGGAATGATGTATGTTAATGCCTAGTTTGTTTGGAGAAAATTTGTTAGATGACTTTTTTGATATGCCCATGAGAAGCTACCGGACACAGCGTGAAAACCTGATGACCACTGATATTAAGGAAAAAGATGGAAACTACGAAATTTCCATGAACCTGCCCGGCTTTAAGAAAGAAGATATTCATGCAGAATTGAAAGATGGCTATTTGACCATTTCCGCTTCTACACAGCGTAACAATGATGAAAAAGATGAAGAAGGCAGATATATTCGTAAGGAAAGATACAGTGGTTCTTGCAGCAGAAGCTTTTATGTAGGCGATGGTATCCAAGAAACCGATATTAAGGCAAAATTCGAGGATGGCGTCCTGAAACTGGACATTCCGAAGGTAGAGACAAAACCTGCTGTGGAAGAAAAACATTATATCTCCATTGAAGGATAACGAAAAAAATAAGGTAATGTAATGGAAAAAGGCAGTGTGGAATGATTTCCACACTGCCTTTTTTTGTGAAGAAAAATAAAGATTTTCTAAGCGGAAACCGAGGAAAAATAAAAAGACGTAGATTTTAGAATGATTTCAACACAAATAATAAGAGAAGTAACTTTTTTCTACATTCGCGAAATTTACAAGCTCTATTTGCAGGCATAAGAAACCATCAAAGCCTGCTGCTGTGGACGCAAAAGCAGAAGAATGTATTTGATAGCGAGACAAGGGAAAGGAGAAACAACATGAGTGATTTCAAAGAAAAGGGATTCAATGAGGAAGAACAGACATTAAAAAAGAAGAAGACGGGGCTTTTCAGCAGCATGCTGAAACTGAAAATTCTTTCCGGGGTGCTGTTTATTGCCTTGATAGCAGTGGCGGCGCTGGGAATCATAACTTATTTTCAAGCAGACTCCAAGACTATCCGTTTGGGCTTCGAGAATATTGGAGAACTGGCAACCCAGTCGGCTTATTGTACAGTGGTAGGAGACAATCAGAAAAATATTGCTGTTTGGGGGCTTGATATTCCCTTTACGGACAGTATCCAGATCTACAGCTATGATGTCATAATCAAGGCAGGCTTTGATTTTGCGCAGATTGACTGGGACGTAAAGGAAAGCAAAGGCGTGATCGAGGTTACACTGCCAGAGGCAAAGGTGCTTAGCACCGAAATTCAGCTGGATTCTTTTAACCTTTATTATGAGGATGAAAGCGTATTTTCTCACTTTACTTTGGAAGAAAATAATGAGGGGCTGAAAAAACTGGAGCAGGAGGCTGAACAACAGGCGGTTGACGGCGGACTGTTGGAAAACGCCCGGGAAAATGGAGAGATTTTGGTGCGGAATTTCTTTGCGGGAGTATATGATCCGGAGCAATACACTGTAGAATTTGTGGATGCAAAGTAAAAAAAGAAGTTTATGAAAACATACATAACCTTCCAGCGGCAAATATGTTGCCCTGAAAATTGCGGCACAGCATATAAAAAAGCACAGGAATTATTTTCCTGTGCTTTCTTTTAGTTATTTCAGGCTGGCTTCAGCTTCTTCCAAAGAGTGGTAGCCATAAAAAGCCATAATATTTTGACTGATTTCTGTCATCAGATTTTCTCCGGCTTCTTTTTTCCGCTTGCACATATTATAATATGCTTCTACGGTAGCATCGGAGTAGGTGCCCAATTCACCTCTGGCGTAAGTTTCCGCGGAAGTTTCCCAAGGAGTGTCTTCTGCGGTGTGGATGGGTCTGCTTTTACCAGAAATATGAGGATAAGATGCGGCAAAAGCTTCCTCCCAGCTGACTAACATCTCAATAATCTTTTCCTGCAAAGCCAGACGAGCTTCGCTTCTTTTGGGTAAACGCTCCGCAATAGCCGCATAATCCTCCGGTGCAGTAGAAGCCATCATCCGTCCATATTTTTCTGTCAAAAGATTCCATTGGGAGGTTTCTGCCAGAACTAAATCTTGGGCATAACTGATGAGGACATCCATATCCCATGCCATAAACTGACTTTTCCGCATGATTTGGAAGGTCTCCCAATCATCCTGGCAAGCGGCGCGCCCGCCCTCATTTTGTACTGCTTGGAATTGTTTCCATTCTAAGGCTACAATTTGGTCTATCCATTCTTCTTTTTCATACATATTAGTTTCCTCGATTCTATTTATGCTCTTTGTAATTTTGCTAAAATTTCATTTTTCTGGGCTTCTAAGAAAGTTTCATTGTTTTTTGTGATGCCCTGACGATGGAGCTCATTCACAAACATAGCACAGATTTCTTCGATCTGCTGTTGGGCGGTTTCTGCGGCAGGTCCTGCGGTAATGAGTGCTTCCAGCCTGCCTTTTAATTCTTTTAAGCAAATAAAATCATCCATTGCCCGCATTTTCCATTTGTAGAAAGGCATATATTGATGGTTTAATAAAAATGCTGCGGCAATGGTCTGGTCAATAAAGGCAGAAAAAGCAAGAAACGCTGCGCCAGTATCCTTCCGTTTTTTCATACGGGCGAAATTATACTGCCCTGCCTGTGCCATGCTGGCAAGCGCTGCTGCTAAGCGTTTCAGCCTTACGGTACGGGGATAGAAACGGAATGCATTCTGTCTTTCCGTAAAGACGCCGGAAGGATCATAAAATACTTCCCCGTTGGTAACGGTACGCAGGGATTCAGGTTCCAGCATCAGCCAATAAGGCTCCTCTTTTTTCATATCAGGTGCGGAAGCAAACCCGGTATAGCGGCGGAAGAAATCATCTATGGTCATGACACCCACACGGCCTTGCCCAGTTTCTGTTGTATTTCTGGCAGGCATACCGTTAAATTCCTGGGGCAAGCTTTCGTAATCTTTTTGCAGCTGTTCGCCAATTGCAGCGTAGTCTTCTGCGGTGAGCCACAGACAGAAGCCGGGACCAAAATCGTGGTCTGTGGAAATGGCGTCATCGAATCCCAGACATTCGGAGCCTTCTCCGCAAAGTCCGGCAGCAATGCGTTCTGCATAGTCCGGATATTTTTCTAACAGCATAGGCTTTCCATAGGTTTCAAAGTATGCCTTGGAAAGTTCCAGACCCTTCATGGTATTTGCTTTTGCCGCTTCCTGACGTTTTACCAGATCATCCATCATTTGGGCATTGTTTTTAACAACATGGTAAGATTCATTTTCACCATAGTTTTCCTTCAGCTCTTTGGCGCTGGCAAGGAAGGCATCTCTTGCAGCGGCATAATCTTGCAGCAGATAATATCCCTGACCCAGACCGGAGAGGGCGGAAGCGTAATGAGCATCTTTTTTTCCGGGCTGACCTTCAAACAGTGCAATGGCAGCATGCATATGGGACATGCCTTCTTCTGTTTCACCCAGCTGGAAGCAGGTATTGCCCAGATTGGTGTGAGTAATGGCGACTTCTACCTGCTGTCCCGGCAAGCGGGAAATGGTATGCATGGCAAGCTGGAGTTCTTCTTTAGCTTCCCGCAAGCGCCCGGTTTCTTGATAGAGCAGGCTGATATTATTGTGTAAAGATGCAATCCGGTAGTCTGGATCGGTGAGTGTTTTTTGATAGATTGCAAATACCCGTTTATAATATGCTTCCGCTTCCGTAAATTTTCCAATGGCACGGTAAGCAGTGGCAATATTGAGCAGTACTGTGGCATGATTTTCTGTATCATGGATGCCCAACTGGTCACATAACTCCAATGCCTCTTTGGCACAGCGCTCAATGCCTGCGGCATCACTCATGACACGATAGTACCCCATCAGCTCATTGAGCAGTACCAGAATAGAAGCTTTGTCCCCGGCGCCTCTGGCCTGGATCAGACCTTCCTGCAATAACGGTTCTATATTTTTGGGATCCCCGCTATAGGCTTCATCTAGTTTGATTAGAAATTGCTGTAAGTCAAACAAGGAATATTCCCTCCTTTTCCAGTTGTTTTATTTTTTATCGTTCAGCACCATTGGTGTGTGATTTCGTTTTCCAAATTTGGAATAAAAATGGGAAAACGGATTTTTTTTAAAAATAAAACCGATGTAAAAATCAGTATTATGTTTACATTATACCATAAGGAATGAAAGACGTATAGTTTTTTCTGTCTGGAAAATAAAAGAGTATTCCTGTTTGACAAACAGAACAAAACATAGTATGCTGATATTAGTCATATGACTGACGGAACAAAATGGGGCGACCCATGGGGAGTATGACAAGTAAAGAAATGCCGACCGTCTGGGCAGAAAAAGAAACCAAGGAGTGTTTTTTTCTGCGTCAGGACGGTTTTTTATTAACCTTTTACGGCAGCGGTAAAAAAACGGCAGGAAGGAAAGGAGTTTTTCACCATGAAGACAGATCTTCAAATCGCACAGGAATGTATCATGGAACCCATTATGCAGGTTGCAAAAAAAGCAGGTATCCCGGAAGAATATGTGGAATGCTATGGAAAGTATAAGGCAAAAGTGAGTCATGATTACTACAAGCAGGTACAAGAAAATCCTGACGGTAAGCTGATTCTGGTGACTGCCATCAACCCCACCCCTGCCGGTGAGGGCAAAACCACCGTAACCATCGGTTTAACAGAAGCTTTACAGAAAATGGGTAAAAATGCGATCACTTGTTTAAGAGAACCCTCTTTGGGACCCTGCATGGGTATGAAGGGCGGTGCTGCTGGCGGCGGATACGCGCAGGTAGTTCCTATGGAGGATATTAACCTGCATTTTACCGGTGATTTCCATGCCATTACTACCGCAAACAACTTATTGGCAGCTATGCTGGATAATAGTATTCAACAGGGGAACAAGCTGCATATTGACCCCAGAAAAATTGTTTGGAAGCGGGTACTGGATATGAATGACAGACAGCTGCGTTTTATTGTCAGCGGTTTGGGCGGCAAGGTCAATGGCACCCCCAGAGAAGATGGTTTCCAGATTACCGTTGCCAGTGAAATTATGGCTATTTTCTGCCTGGCAAACAGCCTGCGGGAATTAAAAGCAATGCTTTCCAATATTATTGTGGCATATACTTATGACGATCAGCCTGTTACGGCAGGGGATTTGGGCGCGGCTGGAGCCATGACCGCACTGTTAAAAGATGCCATGCAGCCCAATATGGTACAGACGCTGGAGCATTCGGCAGCATTGATTCATGGCGGTCCTTTTGCCAACATTGCCCATGGCTGCAACAGCGTGCAGGCAACAAAACTGGCACTGAAGATGGCGGACTATGTCATTACAGAGGCTGGATTCGGCGCCGATCTGGGCGCGGAAAAATTCTTTGACATTAAGTGCAGAAAAGCAGGCTTAAAGCCTGATGCAGTGGTGCTGGTAGCTACGGTACGGGCATTGAAGTATAATGGCGGAGTAGCAAAGACAGACCTTTCCGCAGAAAATGTGGAGGCGGTACAGAAGGGTTTTGTAAATTTGGAGAAACATATTGAAAATCTGCAGAAGTTTGGCGTGCCGGTCGTGGTAACCCTGAACCACTTTGTAACGGATACGGAAGATGAGATTGCTTATATCCAGAAGCGCTGCGAAGAAATGGGCGCAACTTTTGCGCTGTCTGATGTATGGGCAAAGGGCGGCGAAGGAGGCAAGGCTCTTGCCGAGAAGGTACTGGAAACGTTGGAAACCAAAGAAAGTCACTTCCAGTTCTTGTATGAAGACAGCCTTTCTATTGAAGAAAAGATCGAAAAGATCTGTAAGGACATTTATGGTGCTGGCGCGGTTAACTATTCCAGTGCGGCAAAGAAAACATTGGCGCAGGTGGAAAAGCTGGGCTTTAGCCGCTTCCCCGTATGTATGGCAAAGACGCAGTATTCCCTTTCTGATGACGCAACTTTGCTGGGCAGACCGGAAGGCTTTACCGTAACAGTACAGGAAGTACGTATTGCAGCGGGTGCGGGTTTTATTGTGGTATTGTTGGGCGATATTATGACCATGCCCGGCTTGCCGAAAATGCCTGCGGCTTTGCATATTGATGTGGATGAAAATGGAAAGATCGTTGGTTTATTCTAATGATGGAAAAGAAATGGGTGGGAAGATAGATTCTTCCCACTTGTTTTTCATAGATGGGACAAGGTTTTCATACACATATTATCTGTACAAGATTTCATTTTTGCGCTATAATTCTATAGAATCAGTCGTAATATGACAGAAAAGAAAAGGAGATGTGGCGTATGGGTGCAAAGATCATCGATGGAAAAGTAATTGCTGCGCAAATGCGGGCGGAAATGAAGCAGATTGTAGATGCATACCGGAAAGAAGGAATTGTGCCCACCCTGGCAGTGATACTGGTGGGGGATGACAGCGCTTCTCAAGTTTATGTCAGAAATAAAGAAAAAGCATGCCATGAAATAGGAATACGCTCCATGGTCTACCGTCTGCGCAGCGATGCGGATGAAGAAGAACTGCTGGGTTTGGTAGAGGAATTAAATGAGGAGGACTCTGTCCATGGTATTTTGGTACAGCTGCCTTTGCCGAAGCATATCAATGCGCAGCATATTCTGCGTGCCATTGATCCCAAAAAGGATGTGGACTGCTTCCATCCCTTTAATGCTGGGAAAATGCTGGAAGGCAGTGATGGGTTTTTGCCCTGTACGCCGGCTGGCATTATAGAAATGCTCCACAGAAGTGGAATAGAGATCGCTGGAAAACACTGTGTGGTATTGGGACGGAGTAATATCGTAGGAAAACCTATGGCAATTTTGATGCTGCGGGAAAACGCAACTGTCACCATTTGTCATTCTGTTACGAAAGACTTGAAGGAATGGACAAGGCAGGCAGATATTTTGATTAGCGCGGTGGGAAAGGCGAAGATGGTAACCATTGATATGGTAAAGCCCGGGGCAGTGGTTATAGACGTAGGTATGAACCGGGATGCAATGGGCAAACTTTGTGGTGATGTGGATTATGATGCGGTCAGCGGCATTGCCGGCGCCATTACACCCGTTCCCGGCGGCGTGGGTCCTATGACCATTACCATGTTGCTGCAGAACTGCCTGAAAGCCGTAGAATTGGCAAAGAAATGAAAGGATTGAAGTATGGAAAAAACAGTTGCATTTACTTCTTTGGGCTGTGATAAAAACCGCGTAGACAGTGAAGTAATGTTGGGTATTTTAAAAAAAGCGGGCTATACGCCGGTGGCAGAGGAACGGGATGCGGACATTATTGTGGTCAATACCTGCTGCTTTATCCAGGATGCTTTGGAGGAAAGCATCGAAACTATACTGGAACTGGCAAAATATAAAGCAGAAGGCCGCTGTAAGGGTCTGATCGTGGCAGGCTGTCTTTCTCAGCGGTATCGGGAAGAATTTTTCCAGGAACTGCCGGAGGTGGATGCTATTTTATCCACTGGGGCTTATGAGGAAATCGTCCAGGCAGCAGACCGGATTTTGGAAGGTGAAAAAGAATTCGTCATTGAAGAAGATATTGATCATAAAATGGACGAGGAACACAGCAAACTGCGCGTCCTTTCCACTGCGGGATATTATGCTTATCTGAAAATTTCAGAAGGCTGTGATAACCATTGCACCTATTGCATTATCCCTAAATTAAAGGGAAAACACCGCAGCCGCACCATGGAAAGTTTAGTGGAAGAAGCGCAGCTGTTAGCGAAACAAGGTGTCAAGGAGCTGATTATTGTAGCACAGGATACTTCTATTTATGGCAGAGATCTGTATGGAAAACCTATGCTTCATGAGCTGCTGCGCAGACTTTGTGATGTTGATGGGATTGCTTGGATCCGCCTGCTGTATTGCTATCCGGAAACATTGACCGACGAGACCATTCAGGTGATGGCGGAAGAACCGAAGATCTGTCATTATATCGATATTCCCATTCAGCACGGCAGTGACACGGTACTGAAAAAAATGGGCAGAAAGACCAATCAGGCGGAACTGAAAGAACGCATCGGCGCTTTACGCAAAGCGATGCCGGATATGGCCATTCGTACCACTTTGATTGTAGGCTTCCCGCAGGAAAGTGAAGAAGAATTCCGGGAACTGTTGGATTTTGTGGAAGAAATGCAATTCGAACGGCTGGGCGTATTTACCTATTCCCAAGAGGAAGGCACTGCCGCTGCCAGAATGGATGGACAGATTGACGAAGATGCGAAGCAGGAGAGAAAAGATCAAGTGATGGCGCTGCAAAAAGATATTTCTGCGAAATACTGCCAGAAATTTGTAGGAAAAACAGTGCGGGTGTTAGTGGAAGGAAAATTACCGGAAGATGAGATGTACTGTGGCAGAACGGTACAAGATGCGCCGGATATAGATGGAATGGTATTTTTCCGGGCGGAGGAAGCACCGCTAAGTGGCGATTTTGTTACGGTGAAAATTACAGAAGCCATTGATTATGATTTGATAGGAGATGTGGTTTATGCAGATGAATCTGCCCAATAAGTTAACGTTGTTTCGTATTTTACTGATTCCTGTGTTTTTGCTGGTGTTATTCCTGATTCCGGCACCGGCAGGACGGTATTTGGCAACAGCCGTATTTGCCATTGCCAGCTTTACGGATTTTCTGGATGGAAAGATTGCAAGAAGCTGGAACTTAGTTACCAATTTCGGTAAATTTATGGATCCCTTGGCAGATAAGCTGCTGGTTTGCTCTGCATTGGTCAGCTTTGTAGGACTGGGCGATCTGCCCGCTTGGGTTGTTATTTTGATTTTAAGCCGTGAGTTTGCCATCACTGGTTTCCGTACCTTAGCAATGGAAGCCAATGTGGTCATTGCTGCCAGCAAGTGGGGGAAACTGAAAACGGCAACCCAGATGATTATGATTATTTTACTGCTGTTACACATTCCCGGCTGGGAAATGGCAGAAACCGTATTTGTAGTTTTGGCTGTGATTTTTACCGTGGTCAGCGGTGTAGATTATATTGTAAAGAATATTTCAGTACTGCACGATTAAGTTGGAAAACGGGGAAGCGCCATAGCCTCCTCGTTTTTTCACGGATAAGAAGGAAGGAAGTTGCATGAAAGCGGAACTTTTAACAGTGGGAACCGAACTGCTTCTGGGGGATATTCTCAATACCAATGCCCAATATCTGGCACAGGAACTGGCAGCCCTTGGTATCACGCTGCACCGTCAGACAGTAGTAGGTGACCATCCCCAAAGACTGGAAGATGCTATGAAAATGGCGTTACAGGATGCGGATGTAGTGATTTGCACCGGTGGTTTGGGTCCTACAGAAGATGATCTGACGAAAGAAACGGCAGCTCGCTTATTTGGCACTAAATTGGAAGAAGATAAAGAAGCTTTGCGGCGCATTCAAGAATATTTCCGGAAAAGACAACGCTCTATGACGGAAAACAACAAAAAACAGGCGTTGATTCCTGCGGACTGTGGAAAAGTCCTCTATAATGATCATGGTACAGCACCGGGCATTGTGCTGGAAAAGAATGGAAAAATGATGATTTTGTTACCCGGTCCGCCCGAAGAAATGGTTCCGATGTTCCAGGAACAGGTGCGTCCCATTCTGGCAGAAAAACAGGATGGTGTCATTTATTCGGAAATTTTGCGTACCATTGGTGTAGGTGAAAGCCGCATGGAAAGCATGGTGCAGGATTTGATCGACAGTCAGACAAACCCTACTATTGCCCCCTATGCCAAGGATGGAGAGGCAATTTTACGGGTGACCGCGCGGGCAGAGACCAAGGAAGCGGCAAAAAACCTCATTGCGCCTATTATGGCGGAATTGGAGCATCGCTTTGGGGAAAGCGCCTATGCCCATGGCGAGACGGATTTACAGACAGTGGTGAGCGAAATGCTCATTTCTCAGAAAAAAACCATTGCGGTGGCGGAAAGTTGTACTGGCGGAATGATTTCTTCTTGGCTGGTGGAGTATCCGGGTATATCAGAAGTATTTTTGGAAGGCTGTGTTACCTATAGTTGTGAGGCAAAAATGCGCAGACTGGGTGTGAAAAAGGAAACCTTAGCGCAATATGGTGCGGTTTCCGCCCAATGTGCCGCAGAGATGGCAGAAGGCATTGCCAAAACCAGCGGCGCAGAAATTGGTTTGGCAACGACAGGCAATGCAGGACCTTCCCCTTCTGAAGGCAAAGAAGTTGGTCTGGTTTATGTAGGGTTGTATCACCGCGGAAAAACCATGACCCAAGCACTGCATCTGGCAGGAGATCGCAATAAAATCCGCAGGGATGCGGCATT